>NZ_CP125781.1:310047-620095 GCF_030053895.1 Trabulsiella odontotermitis | reverse complement strand
ACCTGTTGAGCGCCGGACTGCACTTGACTGGCGCTGGCATCAATCAACTTACGAATATCGTTAGCTGCCGTGGCGCTGCGGCTCGCCAGATGACGCACCTCGCCTGCCACCACCGCAAAACCTTTACCCTGCTCACCCGCCCGTGCCGCTTCGACCGCCGCGTTCAGCGCCAGAATGTTGGTCTGGAAGGCGATGTCATTAATCAGTTTGGTGATTGAACCGATGCGCTGGGTGCTGTCGGCAATCTCATCCATGGTTTTCACCACCGTCTGCATCGCCTGCCCGCCCTGCGTGGCCGCACTGCTCGCTGAACTGGAGAGCTTATCCGCCGCCACCGCCGTTTCGGCGTTGCTCTGCACTGACGCCGCCATCTGGCTCATGGTGGCAACGGTCTGCTGCACGTTGACCACCGTCTGCCGCGTGCGGGTGTTGAGATCATCATTCCCTTTCGCCAGGGTATCGCTGCCCTGATGAACGCTGGCAACCTGGCCTGATACGTCATGGATCAGCCAGCGGCACATCAACCCCAACTGACCAACCGCGCGCAATATCAGCCCGAGTTCGTCGCTGCGGTTCAGGTGCTCAACGCTGTTGCGCTCGCCGGTGGCGATGTTCAGCGCCTGACGGGCGACGTTCTCCACCGGACGGACGATCTGCCACTCCAGAAACAGATCCCCGATGAGCATCACCAGCATCCCCGCCAGCAGCGTCGTCCAGTGAGCGTGAGTCAGCAGCAGCGTGCCGGTCATCACCACCCACAGCGCGGCCATCAGACTGCGTACCCGCCAGCGCAGCGGCATGGCAGGCAGTTTTCCCCACCAGCGTTTATGCACAACGAGCCCTTTATGAATGCGTTGATGGCTGCGCCCGGCGTTGAGCGCGGCATACAGCGGCTCGACGGCGGCGATCTCCTGCTCTGTCGCCCGGGTACGGATCGACATATAGCCAGTGGTTTTCCCGTCACGCACCATCGGCACCGCGTTGGCGCGCACCCAGTAGTGGTCGCCATTCTTGCGGCGGTTTTTGACAATGCCTGACCATGGTTCTCCTTGTTGGAGGGTGTACCACATATCGGCAAACGCCGCTTTGGGCATGTCGGGATGGCGAACCATATTGTGCGGTTGTCCCGTCAGTTCCTCCAGACGGTAACCGCTGACGTTCACAAAGGTGTCATTGGCGTGGGTGATGTAACTTTGCAAATCAGTAGTGGACATGAGGGTCGTATCATCATCCAGAGGCGTGTTCCGCTGGCTGACGTAAGGCTGGGAAGACATGAGCGCATCCTTTGCAGGTTAGAAGACATAAAATTTTGTGTAAATGTTATGTCGGCGCTAAAAACTTTAACTTTAGTTGTTAAATTTGATGTAGATCGCAATTTGCCTTTAAACCGTAAACTTTATACGTATTCCATCTCATTGATTCTGAATAATTTCGCTCAGAAATGACTTTAACGACCGGATTTTATGCGCCCTGTTTTAGTTCAAAATTTGCACTAAATTGATGCAACTGCATGATAAATAGCTCCTTTCCTCCGCGTCCCGTTTCAGCCGTAAACACCGTTAAAATGTTAATGAAATGATAAAATATTGCCCCTTCACGCTTCTCCCTGGCGTTTATCCCGATTTTTGCCGCCTTCCCTGGAATGGCGTAATCCCTGCAATACTTAAATCGGTATCATGTGATACGCGAATCCCTGGAGCACGTTTTGAACAGATTACCTTCCAGCGCATCGGCTCTGGCCTGCACGGCGCACGCACTGAATCTCATTGAAAAGCGAACGCTTGATCATGAGGAAATGAAAGCCCTTAACCGAGAGGTGATTGAAAACTTTAAAGAGCATGTGAACCCGGGGTTTTTAGAGTATCGAAAATCTGTTACTGCCGGCGGGGATTACGGAGCCGTAGAGTGGCAAGCGGGAAGTCTTAATACGCTTGTCGACACCCAGGGACAGGAGTTTATCGACTGCCTGGGAGGTTTTGGAATTTTCAACGTGGGGCACCGTAATCCAGTAGTGGTCTCCGCCGTACAGAATCAACTCGCGAAACAACCGCTTCACAGTCAGGAACTCCTCGATCCGCTACGGTCAATGCTGGCCAAAACGCTGGCCACGCTGACACCGGGCAAACTGAAATACAGCTTCTTCTGCAACAGCGGAACGGAATCGGTTGAGGCGGCAATCAAGCTCGCCAAAGCCTACCAGTCGCCACGCGGCAAATTTACGTTTGTGGCTACCAGCGGCGCTTTCCATGGGAAATCGCTCGGCGCGCTCTCCGCGACGGCGAAATCCACCTTCCGTAAACCATTTATGCCGTTGTTGCCGGGCTTCCGTCATATTCCGTTTGGCGATATCTCCGCCATGCGCGCGGTCCTCAGCGAGTGCAGAAAGACGGGTGATGACGTGGCGGCGGTCATTCTGGAGCCCATCCAGGGTGAAGGCGGCGTGATCCTGCCGCCGCAGGGCTATCTGCCTGCGGTACGTAAGCTGTGCGACGAGTTCGGCGCGTTACTGATTCTGGACGAAGTGCAGACCGGCATGGGCCGTACCGGTAAGATGTTTGCCTGCGAGCATGAGAATGTGCAACCGGATATCCTTTGTCTGGCGAAGGCACTGGGCGGCGGCGTGATGCCGATCGGCGCCACGGTCGCCACCGAAGAGGTGTTCTCGGTGCTGTTCGACAATCCATTCCTGCACACCACCACGTTTGGCGGCAACCCGCTGGCCTGTGCGGCGGCGCTGGCGACCATCCACGTGCTGCTGGAGCAAAACCTGCCTGCGCAGGCGGAGCAAAAAGGCGACATGCTGCTGGACGGCTTCCGCTGCCTGATGCGTGAATACCCGGATCTGGTGCAGGAAGCGCGCGGTAAAGGAATGTTAATGGCGATTGAGTTTGTTGATAACGAAACCGGCTACAACTTCGCGAGCGAAATGTTCCGCCAGCGGGTGCTTGTCGCCGGGACGCTCAACAACTCGAAAACCATTCGCATCGAGCCGCCGTTAACACTGACCATCGAGCAGTGCGAGCAGGTACTGAAATCAGCCCGCAAAGCACTGGCCGCCATGCGTGTGGCGGTGGAGCAAGAGTAAAGACGCGTACCATGCTGAACGTTAACGGGTGGTTGCTCCGGCGCCACCCGTTTTTTATTGGTACAGATCACAGTCTGACGCCGCGCCTGAAAAGTACCCGCCGTTGACCCAAAAGTCTCTTCACGAACTTCCATCCAGACGCTTCAATTAAACAACAAAAACAAAACATAAAATTAACAATTATTCCGATCATCGTGAAGAGGTCCCTATGAAACCTGAAGCATTCCGCGCCGACGCAAAGCGTCCGTTAAATGGAGAAGAGTATCTGAAGAGCCTGCAGGACGGGCGTGAAATCTACATTTACGGCGAACGCGTGAAAGACGTGACGACGCACCCGGCCTTCCGCAACGCCGCCGCCTCGGTGGCGCAGTTGTACGATGCGCTGCACACGCCAGCCCTTCAGGACACCCTGTGCTGGAACACCGACACCGGCAGCGGCGGCTACACCCATAAATTCTTCCGCGTAGCGAAAAGTGCTGATGACCTGCGCCAGCAGCGCGACGCCATCGCCGAATGGTCACGCCTGAGCTACGGCTGGATGGGCCGCACGCCGGATTACAAAGCCGCGTTCGGCTGTGCGCTCGGCGCCAACCCGGCGTTCTACGGCCAGTTCGAGCAGAACGCCCGCCACTGGTACAGCCGCATTCAGGAAACCGGCCTGTACTTCAACCATGCCATCGTTAACCCGCCGATTGATCGCCATAAACCTGCCGACGAAGTAAAAGACGTGTACGTCAAACTGGAGAAAGAAACTGATGCCGGGATCATCGTCAGCGGGGCGAAAGTGGTGGCGACCAACTCGGCGCTGACGCACTACAACATGATCGGCTTCGGCTCCGCGCAGGTGATGGGGGAAGATCCGGATTTCGCGCTGATGTTCGTGGCGCCGATGGATGCCGACGGCGTGAAACTCATCTCCCGCGCCTCGTATGAAATGGTGGCAGGCGCGACCGGATCGCCGTTTGATTATCCACTCTCCAGCCGTTTCGATGAAAACGATGCGATCCTGGTGATGGATAATGTGCTGATCCCGTGGGAAAACGTGCTGATCTACCGCGATTTTGATCGCTGCCGTCGCTGGACGATGGAAGGCGGTTTTGCCCGTATGTACCCGTTGCAGGCCTGCGTGCGTCTGGCGGTTAAACTCGATTTCATCACCGCGTTGCTGAAAAAATCCCTCGAATGCACCGGCACCCTGGAGTTCCGCGGCGTGCAGGCGGATCTCGGCGAAGTGGTGGCGTGGCGCAACATGTTCTGGGCGTTGAGCGACTCGATGTGCGCAGAAGCGACGCCGTGGGTGAACGGCGCCTGGCTGCCGGATCACGCCGCGTTGCAGACCTACCGCGTGATGGCGCCGATGGCCTACGCCAAAATCAAAAACATCATTGAACGTAACGTCACCAGCGGTCTCATCTACCTGCCGTCCAGCGCCCGTGATCTGAACAATCCGCAGATCGACCAGTATCTGGCGAAATACGTGCGTGGCTCGAACGGCATGGATCACGTCGAGCGCATCAAGATCCTCAAACTGATGTGGGACGCCATCGGCAGCGAGTTCGGCGGCCGCCACGAGCTGTATGAAATTAACTACTCCGGCAGCCAGGACGAAATCCGTTTGCAATGTCTGCGCCAGGCGCAGAGCTCCGGCAACATGGACAAGATGATGGCGATGGTGGACCGCTGCCTGTCTGAGTACGACCAGAACGGCTGGACGGTACCGCATCTGCACAACAACACCGATATCAACATGCTGGATAAGCTGCTCAAGTAGCGGGAGGTAGAGATGCACCAGGATGAACAACGACTGCGTTTTCGTGACGCGATGGCCAGCCTGTCGGCAGCGGTGAACATCATCACCACCGAAGGCGAGGCCGGTTGCTGCGGGATCACCGCCACGGCTGTCTGTTCGGTGACCGACACGCCGCCTTCGCTGATGGTCTGCATTAACGCCAACAGCGCCATGAACCCGGTATTTCAGGGCAACGGCACACTGTGCGTCAATGTGCTGAACCATGAGCAGGAGCTGATGGCACGTCATTTTGCCGGCATGACTGGCATGGCGATGGAAGAGCGCTTCAAGCTCGGCTGCTGGCAAAAAGGTTTGCTGGCGCAGCCGGTGCTGAAAGGGGCACTGGCCAGTCTCGAAGGGAAAATCAGCCAGGTGCAGACCATCGGCACCCATCTGGTTTATCTGGTGGAGATTAAGAACATCATTTTACGCGGCGAGGAAGGTCACGGGCTGATTTACTTTAAGCGCCGTTTCCACCCGGTAATGCTGGCGCTGGAAGCCGCCGTATAATCTGAAAGTGCCCGGCAGTCGCTGTTGCCGGGCATGCTCGCCTCAGGCCAGATCGGCTTTCGTCAGTCCGAACGCCGCATCCATCGAACCCGGTACTGCACGCGCCGTGATTTGCAGGCGGTTCCAGGTGTTGATCACCGCAATCATGAAATTCAGTTCAGCAATCTCGGTTTCTGAAAAATGCTCCGTCAGGTTGCGATACAGCGCGTCGCTCACCCCATGCTCGTTGATGCGCGTCAGCGCTTCAGCAAAGGCGAGCGCCGCTTTTTCACGGGCACTGAACAGCGGCGACTCACGCCAGACTGGCAGATGGTGGATCCGTAGTTCACGCTCGCCGTCGATTTTCGCCTCTTTAACGTGCATATCCAGACAGAAAGCACAGCCATTCAGTTGCGAAACGCGAATGTCGATCAGGTGTTTCAACGTCGGCGCGACAGAAACGTTCCCCGTCGCCATGCTCAGTTCTGACAGCGATTTAACCAGCACGGGTGTGGCGTTGAAATGGTTTACGCGGGTGCTCATAGACTTTCCTCATTTTGTGCGGCAGGTGAAATTCAATGGGGTAAATGTACGCCGTTGATGACATAGTAAAAAGGTACAAAACCTGCAAAATGAGGTAGGACATGAAACCAGGGTTTCAGGACATTTATCACCGCTACCGCGACAACATTACGCGCGGCGTACTGAAGCCCGGCGACAAAGTCCCTGCCATTCGCGTGCTGGCGGAAGAGCTTAAGGTGGCGCGCAAAACCGTGGAAACGGCCTACGCCATTCTCGTCGGCGAAGGTTATCTCGTGAGCCAGGGTGCGCGCGGCACACGGGTGAACCCCGACTTAAAAATTCCACTGACGCCTCACTCGCCCACGGAGCAAACGCCGGGCGTCTCACAGGAATCCCCCGCCAACCTGCGCCGACGTTCCGGCTTTTTGCGCCCCGGCATTCCGGCGCTGGACAGTTTTCCCTACAAAAAATGGCTGTTGCTGGCAGGACAGGCGGTACGGGCGATGCGACCGGATGAGATGCTCAACCCACCGGTACCGGGCTGGTATCCGCTGCGTCAGGCCATCGCCAGTTATCTGAATATTTCCCGCGGGCTCTCCTGCACCGCCGAACAGGTGCTGATCACCAGCGGCTATATCGGCAGTCTGCGTCTGATTTTCGATACCCTCGCCAGCCGCAATGACAAAGTGCTGTTTGAAGATCCGGGTTATTTTATGGGTCAGCAGTTTCTGAAACGCATTGCGCCGCGCCTCTACCCCGTTCCGGTGGACAGACAGGGCATTGACACCGACTACCTGTTGCGCCATCACCACGACGCCCGCTTTGCCGTCGTCACCCCGTCGCACCAGAGTCCACTGGCAGTCACCCTGTCGTTGCCGCGCAAACAGCAGTTGCTCGACTGGGCCGCGCAAAACGACGCGTGGATCATTGAAGATGATTACGATGGCGAGTTTCACTACACCCGCAAAGTACTGCCGTCGCTGAAAAGTCTCGACCAGCACGACCGGGTGATTTTCATCGGCTCCTTCAGCAAAACCATTATGCCGTCGGTGCGCATTGGCTACGTGGTGATGCCCGCCAGCACCATTCCGGCCTTTATTCACAGCGCGGAAATCCTCACCAGCGGCCAACCGGTGCTGATGCAAAAAATCCTTACCGCGTTTCTCAACGAAGGCCACTTTTTCCGGCATCTGAAAAAGATGCGTGCGCTGTATCAGACGCGGCGTGAATGGATGATCGCCGCGTTGCAGGCGGTGTATGGCGATCTGTTTTATACCGAGCAAAATGACGGCGGGATGAACATTGTGGCGTTTCTCAGTAAAGGCACCTGCGATCAGGACATTGTGACGTGCTGGCAGCAATACCAGTTGCACGTCAACGCGCTCTCCGACTGGTACTGTGGCACCAGCAAACGTTACGGGCTGATGATTGGCTACAACAATATTCGCTCTTACGAAGAAGCCTGCGCCCAGCTGCAACAAGCCAAAGCGCAGACGCTGGCGTTGTTGCAGGCGAGCGCCGACTGATTTACGCACTTACCAGCGCTTTCGGCTCCATAAAAGCGCCGATGCCCCATTCGCCCATTTCGCGACCGACGCCGGAGTGCTTAAAGCCACCGAACGGCGCTTTCGGTTCATGAGCGAGGGTATTGATCAGCACGCGACCGGATTCAATCTGCTGCGCCACCTTCAGTGCCCGCGCCGCGTCGCCGCCCAGCACCAGCGCACTCAGGCCATAATGGGTGTCATTGGCGATGGCGATCGCCTCAGCCTCATCGCGGTAGGTAATCACCGACAACACCGGGCCAAAGATTTCGTCGCGGGCGATGGTCATCTGATTGGTCACATCGGTAAACAGCGTCGGGCGCACAAACCAGCCGTCCTGCGTCCCGGCCGGTCGCCCTTCGCCCCCTGCCAACAGCCGCGCGCCTTCGTCGATCCCTTTGCGGATATACCCTTGCACGCGCTGCCACTGTTTTTCACTGACCATCGGCCCGACGTCGGTTGCAGGATCACGCGGATCGCCGGATCTTACCGCCGTCACGGCCTGCGCCAGCGCCGTTTCACACTCGGCTTTACGCGACTGCGGCACCAGGATCCGCGTTCCGGCAACGCACGCCTGCCCGCTGTTCATAAACCCGGCGGCAATCGCCAGCGGCACCGCCTGCGCTACTTCGGCATCGTCGAGAATGATGGTCGGCGATTTACCCCCCAGCTCCAGCGTGACGCGTTTAAAGCTCTCCGCAGCGTTACGCAGGATCGCTTTGCCAGTATTGGTCGAGCCGGTAAACGAGATTTTCGCCACATCAGGGTGGCGACTGATAGCTTCGCCCACCGTTTCACCCCGTCCGGTCACGATGTTAAACACCCCCGGCGGCAACCCGGCTTCGCTTAACGCTCTGGTGATCACCTGCGTTTGCAGCGCGCTCATTTCGCTCGGTTTGATCACTGCCGTGCAACCTGCCGCCAGCGTCGCCGCCAGCTTGCCACAGATGAATCCGGCGTCGCTGTTCCATGGCGTGATAAGCCCGGCCACGCCCAGCGGCGTCATCTGTACCGTGGCGATCCCGGCCTGAGTGGTGAATTCAAACGCTTCCAGCGCGGCGATGGCCTGAGCGATCACGTCCGCCGGGTAACTTGCCATCCACGACGAGCGTGAAGCGGGCGCGCCATACTCGTCAATAATCGCTTCCAGCAGTTCATCGTGATGCGCCACCACGGCGGTGTGCATGCGTTCAAGCGCTGAAATGCGCTCCACTTTTGTGGTTTTCGACCACGCCGGGAACGCCGCTTTCGCAGCCGCAATCGCCCGTCTGGCGTCCTGTTCGTCCGCGAGGCGCACCCGGCCTGTCACCTGCGCGGTGGCCGGGTTGTATAAATCAAAATATTCGCTGCCATGCGGGGTGACAAATTCGCCGTTGATAAAGATCTGTTCGATAGTACGCATAGTGCCTCCTCAGGCTGTATGGCATCAGTCTGGCACAGCTTTATCGTGGCGATAATCCGCGCTATGCTGCAAGCGGTGTTTCGATTTTCGGGATAATAGTGATGCATCGTTCAGGACTGACAGAGCTTGAAGTGGTAATGGCGGTGGTACGCCGGGGCAGTTTTCGCGGCGCAGCGCAGGAGCTGGGCATGTCGGCCACAGCGGTCAGTAATGCCATCGCCGGGCTGGAGAGCCGTCTGCAGACACGGTTGTTTAATCGCACAACCCGCAGCGTGGCGCTGACCGACGCCGGGCAGCGTTTCGTCGCGCGCATCGGCCCGGCCCTGCAGGAGATCCGCCAGGCGAGCGAAGAGATCCACAGCGATAACGACGAACCGGCCGGGGCGCTGCGCCTGAACGTGCCGAACAATATCGGCGCGCTGTTCCTTGATGAGTTGCTGATCGACTACATGCGCCGTTACCCGAAAATGCGCGTTGAAACCGTCAGCGAGGCGCGAATGATCGACATCGTGGCAGAGGGTTATGACGCCGGGATCCGCCTCGCGGAATCCGTGCCGCAGGATATGATCGCCATCCCGCTGACGCAGGATCTCCGTCAGCGGGTGGTCGCCACGCCGGATTACTTTGCCCGTTATGGCACACCGGAAACGCCGGACGATCTGCTGCATCATCAGGGCGTCGGCATGCGCATGTCGCACGGCGGGATCTACCGCTGGGAGCTGGAACGGCGGGGGGAACGCTATGAACTGGCAGTGCCACCGCGCTTTGCCACGTCAGATCTACATGCGTCGATCCGGGTGGTAAAAGCCGGGCTGGGAATTGGGTTTTTACCGGAGCTGTATATTCAGCATGAGCTGGCAAGCGGGGAACTGGTCAGCGTGCTCGATGAATGGGCGCAGCCCTTCGGCGGGCTGCGCCTGTATTACCCCGGCCATCGTCACGTCCCACCCGGACTGCGGGCGCTGGTGGCGCTGGTCAGGGAGCGCGGCGTGATTCCGCACGCGCCCTTAGCTGATATCATGGCGTGATATCCCGATATCTTTTAGCTGCGCTTCGCTCAGGCGGTCGAGCGCCCGGCGGGTTTTGTGGATCCGCCACCATTTTGCGATCGCTTTTCCAATCAACGTCAACCCTAAGAACGGCGCCCTGGGCCGGTTTTCATAAAACTCCATGATGCACCTCTCGTTTCTGTGAGTGAGGGCCCTATCTTCATGGAATGCGGGTGTACGATACAGATTCAGAATACGCTTTTATTTAACATACAGATGGTATAAAACAGCATCTGAACTGCTTTTTTTCGCTCGATCTGTACTGGTTTATCTATCTGTATGGTTGAAAGAAGGATACAGCATGACGCGCTATCAACATCTGGCCAATCTGCTTGCCGAACGTATCGAACAAGGGCTGTACCGCCACGGGGAAAAACTGCCCTCAGTGCGGGCGCTGAGCCAGGAGCATGGCGTCAGCATCAGTACCGTACAGCAGGCCTATCAGAAGCTGGAAGATTTACAGCTTATCACCCCGCAGCCGCGCTCCGGCTATTTCATTGCCCCGCGGAAGGCCCAGCCGCCAGTACCAGCCATGTCGCGCCCGGTACAGCGCCCGGTGGACGTCACCCAATGGGAACAGGTGCTCACGCTGCTCGACGGACGTGGCGACAAGAGTATGGCCGCGTTTGGCGGCGGTTCGCCGGACGTGTCGCAGTCGAGCCTGAAACCGCTGTGGCGCGAGATGAGCCGCATCGTGCAGCATCATCCTGGCGACATTCTGAATTACGACGAACTGGCTGGCCGCCGCGACCTGCGCGAACAGATCGCCCGCCTGATGCTTGATGGCGGTACTGTAGCCACCGCAGATGACATTATCATTACCCAGGGCTGCCATGCGGCGCTCTCCATCGCGCTGTTTTCCGTCTGCAAGCCTGGTGATATCGTGGCCGTCGAATCTCCCTGCTATTACGGCACCATGCAACTGCTGCGCGGCTTTAACATCAAAGCGATTGAAATTCCGACCGATTCGCAAACCGGGATCAGCATTGAAGCCCTGGAACTGGCGCTGGAGCAGTGGCCGATCAAAGGGGTGATCCTGGTACCCAACTGCAACAACCCGCTGGGCTTTATCATGCCCGACGAGCGCAAGCGCGCGATCCTGGCGCTCGCCCAGCGCCATGATCTCGCCATTTTCGAGGATGATATTTACGGCGAGCTGGCGAGCGAGTATCCGCGTCCGAGAACGATCAAATCCTGGGATATCGACGGCCGCGTGTTGCTGTGCAGCTCTTTCACCAAAACTATCGCCCCGGGGTTGCGCGTGGGCTGGATTGTGCCGGGCCGTTATCGCGACCGGGTGCTGCACATGAAATACGCCACCAGCGGCACCACGGTGCCCACCACTCAGATGGCGGTGGCGTCGTTTATCCGTGAGGGCCACTATCACCGCCATGTGCGGCGGATGCGTCAGATCTACCAACAGAATATGGAAACCTACACCTGCTGGGTGCGGCAATATTTTCCCTGTGGTATCTGCGTGACGCGTCCGCAGGGCGGTTTCCTGCTGTGGGTAGAGCTACCAGAACATGTCGATATGGTTTGCGTCGGTCAGCAACTCGCCCGGCTGAAAATCCAGATCGCTCCCGGCTCGCTGTTTTCCGCCTCCGGAAAATACCGCAACTGCCTGCGGCTGAACTGCGGCCTGCCGCCCACGGAACAGCATCAACGGGTGGTGGCGCAACTGGGGGAGGCTATCCGCGTCGCCATCGAATGGAATAACACAAGATAAGTACATCGTCTCACAACTCCATGACGGGTCGCTTTCACCGGCGGCCATTTGGTGTATGTTCTGAATTATTCAACAATTCAAACCGGTAAAGCGATGAGACGTATTGAAGTAGTGTTGCGGGAACTGGAGCGACTTACGCGCACCCTCGACGTCAGTGATTTGCAACAGGAAGTGGCTTTCACGGCAGAAAGCATCGGGTTTAACCTCGGGCTGGCGCGTAACTCAGTCAGTAAAGAGCTTAACCAGCTGTGCAATGACGGTCTGGCGGTGAAAACCCGCGGTCGCCCGGTGTTCTTTTTGCATCGCCAGGCGCTGGAAGATGTGCTCGGCAGAAGGTTATCCGCAACGGAGCGGGAGTTACCGTCGGTATCAGCGCTGTTGCCGCACACTGACGAACAGGATGACGATCCCTTCACTGCGCTGGTCGGCCACGACCGAAGCCTGCGTGATGCCGTAGAAAAAGGCAAAGCCGCCGTGCTCTACCCGCAAGGGCTGCATGTGCTGCTTACCGGGCCGTCCGGCGTCGGCAAAACGTTTTTTGCCGAGCTGATGCACCGTTACGCCTGCGAGCACACCACCGGTAGCCTGCCGCCGCTGATCTATTTCAACTGCGCCGAATACGCTAACAACCCGGAACTGCTCTCCTCGCATCTCTTTGGTCATCGTCAGGGGGCGTTTACCGGCGCCACCAGCGATAAAACCGGCTTAGTCGAACAGGCTGATGGCGGCTATCTGCTGCTCGATGAAGTGCATCGCCTGCCTTATGAAGGTCAGGAAAAACTCTTCTCGCTGCTGGATAAGGGCGAGTACCGCCCGCTGGGCTCCAGCGCCAGCGCCCGCAAGATTTCCTTACGTCTGATTTGCGCCACCACCGAACCGGTGAATTCATCGCTGCTGCGCACTTTCCAGCGTCGGTTGCAGGTCAGTATTGATCTGCCCGGCATTCGCGACCGTTCCGTGGAAGAGCAGGTAGAACTGATCGTTGGTTTTCTGCAACGCGAAAGCCGCAAGATCGAACGCACAATTGGCATCGATAAAACGCTGCTGCTGTGGCTGCTCAACAAACCGCTGGAAGGCAATATCGGCCAGCTCAAAAGCGACATTCAGTTTCTCTGCGCCCAGGCCTGGGCCTCGGAAATGGCGACGCACAGCGACACGTTATGGCTCGATAAAAAACTGGTCGACGCGCCGTTTAATGCCACGCCGGAACAGCGATTGCTGGTGGATGCGCTGTTCAGTGGTCGCGCGCAACTGAACATTGACGCCCGCACGCTGCCGCAACTGAAAAGCTCGCTCTCGCCGGGCAGTGATCCGCAGGAAAGCGATCTGTTTTACAGCTTCCTGACCCGCGAATACGTCAATCTGCGTAACAGCAACGTGCCGCCCGCCGAGACGCTGGCGATCCTGAAAAACAAGCTGAGTTCGATTTTTGAATACGGCCTCTACAGCCGCGACAGCGGCACTAACCCGCCGCGCTATGGCGATCAATTTGAAGAGCGCGTGACACTGTTGATCGGCTGCGTGGAGCAGGTACTGGGCTTTGCTCTGCCGGAAAACCTGGTCAACCCGTTGCGAAAACATTTTCTGGCGTTGATCGGTTACGTCCAGCGCGGGCTGATCCCTCAGCTTTACTCTTCCAGCCTGATCCTTGATCGCTGCAAAGACGAGTATGAAAACGCGACCCTGCTGTGTCGCAAAATCAATGAACTGCTGCATATCCAGTGCCCGGCGACGGAAGTCGTCTGGCTGTGCCTGTTCCTGAAGGAGTGCCGCCACTATCGCCAGCGTATCAGCGACAGCCCGGACTGCGGCGCGATCCTGATCGCTCACGGCGCGACGACCGCCACCAGCATGGCGCAGTACGCCAACCGCGTGCTGGAACGCGAGCTGTTCAGCGCCATCGACATGCCTTTCGAGCAGTCGGTACACGATACACTGGAAAAGCTGACGCAGATGATCCGCGCCCGCGACTGGCAGCGGTTGATCCTGATGGTCGATATCGGATCACTGGTGCATTTCGGCAGTACTGTCAGCAAATTGTTCCAGATAGACGTGTTGCTGATGCCCAATATCAGCCTGACCAGCCTGCTGGAGATCGGGCTTGATCTGAACTACGAAACCCGTGACTTGCCGCAACTGACCGAGCTGATGCAGAACAAAGGCATTCCGTGCCAGCTCTGTACGCCGCAGCAGGAAAACGTCGGTAACGTGCTGGTGGTCTCCTGCATCACCGGCATGGGTACTGCCGAGAAAATCAAAAAAGTGCTGGAAGAGAGTTTCGGCGAGCTGATGTCGCAGGATACGCGAATGGTGATCCTCGACTACAACGAGGTGCGCAGCCCGGAACGTGTACAACAGGCGCTGAATCCGCACGAGCGACTGGCGGGCATCGTCGGGACTTTTCAGCCAGGCCTGCCGGATATCCCGTTTATTTCGCTGGAAGAGCTTTTCTCTGAACAGGGGCCGGAGCTGGTGCTGAGCCTGCTGACGCCGGATCTGTCCAGCGCTGAGCGGCGTCTTGAAATGGAGCGCAGCGCGTCGCGCTTTATCAGCGCGCTGACTATGGAGAGCATCATCAACCACATTTCGGTGCTCAACCCACAGCGCATTCTGAGAGAAATGGAAGGCGTGCTGAGCCAGTTACGCACCACACTTGCCATCAAACCAAGCCGTCAGGTGACACTACGTTTCCTGATCCACTGCTGTTGCATGGTCGAGCGTATCGTCATTAACCGCAAACCGTTACAGATGGCACTGGAAATGAAGCCCGAAATGGACGCACGGGCGTTTAGTGGCATCAAATCGGCATTTCAGCCGGTGGAAGAGGCCTATGCCATCCGCCTTTCTGATGCGGAATACGTTTATATTTACGAACTGCTGTTCGGCTGAATCACTGTCATACCGCCGGGTCGCGCCCTGCCGCCCGGTTCTTCTCCCCTTCCCTTTCCTCGCGTGACACTAACTCTGGCACAACGCTTGCTCTTATTCCGGGTGTAAACGAAACCGCGCCAGGAGGCCATTTTGACACCCACTACATCTACTCCGTCCCTGTCCCAAATTCTGCTGCTGACGCATGGCGGCTGGGGGCAGCAGCTATGCAACAGTCTGCGCATGGTGATGGGCGAAATCGAAGGCGTGAAGGAGGTAGCGCTGATGCCGGTCGACACGCTGGGGGAGTATTACCAGCGCGTGGAAGCGGTCGTGAAAACGCTGCCCGAAGGCTCGCTGATCCTGACTGATTTTATTGGTGGCACCACCTCCAACGTGGCGGCACGGCTGAGTGCGGATTATCCGGTGGCGGTGATTTCCGGGCTTAACGCCACCCTGTTGCTGGAAGCGCTCGACAAGCGCGAGCACGGACAGTTATCCGACTGCGTCGCGGCGCTGGTGGATGCCGGGCGCAGCAGTTGTCGCGATGTCGTCGCCCATGTTCGTCAATTACAACAACCCTAAACACCACAACAAGGAAAACATTATGGCAAACATCGTCTTATGCCGTATCGACAGCCGCCTTATCCACGGTCAGGTGGTCACAAAGTGGGTCGGCCAGTCTCAGGCGAACCGCATTGTGGTGGTCAGCGATGAACTGGATGCCGATCCGTTTATGAAGAACATCTACCTGATGGCGGCACCGCCGAACATCAAAGTGGATTGCTATGGCAACGACAGTTTCGCGGCAACGTGGAAAGAGAACCGGCTGGGTGATGGCAACGTACTGGTGCTGTTCCCGTCACTGGCCGCGATTCAACAGGTAGTACAGAACGGTTTTGACGTCGGCACCATTCAGGTGGGCGGACTGGGCGGCGGGCCAAACCGCAAAGCCGTCTTCCAGAACATCACCCTGGATGAGAAAGACGTGGGCATTCTCAAAGATTTGAAAAGTCGTGGAATTCAGGTGTTTTTCCAGACGATCCCGGAAGATAAACCGCAATCGCTGGACGATATTCTGAAAAAATTCTAACCCTCTAAAATGAGAGAATATTATGGACACTTTGCTTTTTGCGAGCCTGATGGGGTTGTATTACTGGTTCGCCCGTTTACGCCTGGGCTACACCTTCTCAGCGATGCTTCTCCAGCCGGTAGTGGTGGCGGTGTTCGTTGGTCTGCTGCTCGGCAATATGCAGACCGCGATGATCATCGGCGCCGGGATGCAACTGGTTTACCTCGGGGTCACCTCCACACCTGGCGGTAACGTGCCTTCCGACCCGGCGCTGGCAGCCTGTATCTCCATTCCGATTGCCGTTCAGGCGGGCATGGAGCCCAACATGGCGATTGCGCTGGCGATTCCGTTTGGCGTGATTGGCGTGTTCCTCGACCAGCTTCGCCGCACGCTGAACGCCGCCTGGGTTCACATGGCGGACAAGCATGCCGAAACCGCGAACATGGCAGGGATCATGCGCTGCGCCTTTATCTACCCGGCGCTACTGGGCCTGGTACTGCGCTTCCCGGTGGTGTTCGCCGCCAACTATTACGGCCAGAGCGTGGTCGAGAAATTCCTCAAACTGATGCCGCAGTGGCTCACCCACTCGTTTGAAATTATGGGCGGGATCCTGCCGGCGCTGGGCTTCGCGATCACCATCATGGTTATCGGTAAACGCAGCCTGCTGCCGTGGTTTATCGGCGGATTCTTCGCGGTGCTCTACCTCAAGGTAGACATCATGGCGATGGCGATTTTCGGCACCTGCGTGGCTTTCCTGATCAAAGGCCTGGCGAAAAATGAAGGAGCAGCATGATGAGCAGCGACGTAATGCAGCATGAACTTGTTGAGCGTGCGCGCGAAAGCCACGCGCTGACGAAAGCGGACATCACCAAAGCCTGGTTTATTTACTGGCTGGGGGCGGAAGTGTCCAACTCCTATGAACGTTTGCAGAGCCTGATTTTCTGCGCCTCGATGACGCCGATTATCAAAAAACTCTATCCGCAAAAAGAAGAACAGGTTGAAGCCCTCAAGCGCCACCTGAACTTCTTCAACTCGGAGCAAACTTTCGGGGCGGTGATCCAGGGGATCTCCATCGCCATGGAAGAGCAAAAAACCCGGGGCGAGCCGATCAGCGACGCGTCGATCACCGGGATAAAAACCGGGTTGATGGGGCCGCTGGCCGGGATGGGTGACTCGATCGTCTGGGCGGCGGTGATGCCGCTGTTGATCGCCATTTTCATTCCGTTCGCCGCAAGCGGTAGCGCCTTCGGCGGGATCGCGCCACTGATCCTCTACCCGGCGGTGACGCTGGCGATAAGCTACGGATTGATCCACAAAGGCTACACGCTGGGACGTGACTCCATCGTCGGGCTGCTACAGGGCGGGAGGATAAAAGAGCTTATCTACGGCGCAAACGTGCTCGGCCTCATCATGATGGGTGCGCTGTCGGCAAGCTACGTGAAGATCACCACGCCGCTGAAAATCAGTGCCCTGAAAGGCTCGGAAGTGGTGGTTCAACAGATCCTCGACTCCATCGCCCCCGGTCTGCTGCCGCTGGCGGCGGTGTTTGCCATCTACTTCTATCTGGTGAAAAAAGGGCCGCGCTACACCACGATCCTGCTGTCGATTGTGGCGATAAGCGTCGCCTGCTCGCTGCTGGGAGTGTTGTAAGTCATGAGCCAGAATATCTACCAGCAACTGGGGCTGAAACGGGTGATTAATGCCTGCGGTAAGATGACAATCCTTGGCGTCTCCAGTGTGGCGTCCGGGGTGATGCAGGCCACCGCTGAAGCGGCTGGCGCATTCGTTGAAATCGACAAACTGGTGGATTGTGCGGGAGAGCGAGTCTCCCGCCACACCGGCGCAGAAGACAGCTACGTCACCTCCTGCGCCTCTGCGGGTATCGCCATCGCCGTTGCCGCCGCCATTACCCAGGGCGAACCCGACCGCGTGGCGCAAATGCCGGACAGCAGTGGTCTGGCGAACGAAATCCTGATGCTGCGGGGCCATATCGTGGATTACGGCGCGCCGATCACCAGCGCCATTCGCCTCGGCGGCGGTCGCGTGGTGGAAGTGGGCGCCAGTAATCTTGCCGCCCGCTGGCAACTGGAACGCGCCGTCAGCGAGCGCACCGCGGCGCTGCTGTTTGTGAAATCACACCACTGCGTGCAGAAAGGGATGCTGACCATCAATGATTTCGTGCAGGTCGCGCGAGCGCACAACCTGCCGCTGATCGTCGATGCCGCCGCCGAAGAAGATTTACGCCACTGGGTCGCCAGCGGCGCCGATATGGTGATTTACAGCGGAGCAAAAGCGTTTAACGCGCCGACTTCCGGGTTTATCACCGGCAAACAACGGTGGATTAACGCCTGCAAAGCGCAGCATCACGGCATTGCCCGCGCCATGAAAATCGGCAAAGAGAATATGGTCGGGCTGCTGTTCGCCCTCGACCGTTATCACCTGACGCCGCAAGGTCCCACCGAAGCGCAACTGCGCCCCGTCGCGGAGGCGATTTCCGCCCTGCGCGGCATGCAGGCGGATATCGAACAGGACGAAGCCGGACGGGCGATCTGGCGTGTCCGCATCCGTATCTCACAAAACGAACTCGGGCTGGATGCCCGCGCGGTCGAAGCACAACTGCGGGAAGGCGAGATTGCGATTTATACCCGCCGTTATTTCCTGCACGAAGGGGTTTTCAGTATCGACCCACGCACGCTTGCGCCTGGCGAAATGGACATTATCGTCGCGCGGCTGAAGGAGATTGCTCAACATGCAACACATTAATTTTTATCGTCAACGTGTGGCGATAAATGTGCTGGCAAAAGATATCGCCAACGCCCGGGAAATCTATGACGCCGCGGAAGGTCATGCGGTGATCGGCGTCCTTTCGGCGCAGTTTGCCACGCCTGAGGACGGGATTCACGAAGTACAACGCTGGATGGACGCCATCCCGTCCATTTCTGTCGGACTGGGCGCGGGCGATCCGGCGCAGTTTTATAAAGCGGCGATGATTGCCGCCCGCGTCCACCCGGCGCACGTCAACCAGACCTTTACCGGTTGCGGGTTCGCCGCCGGTGCGCTGGCGGCCACTGGCGGTATTACCACGCGGATCAACGCACTGGTGAGTCCCACTGGCGTGCCTGGCGAGGTGATAGTTTCCACCGGCGTCAGCAGCAGCCAGGGAAGCCCGGCGCGCGTCTCCTGCGATGCCGCCGTGCGCATGATGGTGGATATGGGCGCCCATGCGGCGAAATTTTTCCCGATGGGGGGTGAAAAATCGTTGCCGGAACTGAAAGCGCTGACGGCAGCGGCGGTGAATAATGGCATGACGCTGATCGAGCCGACGGGCGGCATCGACCTTGATAATTTCGGCATTATTCTGCAAACCTGTCTGGAGGCGGGGATCGCGCAGGCGATGCCGCATGTTTACAGTTCCATCATCGATCCCAACACCGGCAATACCCGCCCGGAAGATGTGGCGCAGTTGCTGACCATTATCAAATCGCTGGTGTAGCCCGTTTCTCAGGCAGCCCGCAGGGGCTGCTTTTTCTATCATAATGAGTTCAGGAATGCTCAATATGATATTCATCGCATTGCTGTTTTCCGCCTTCTCCCCCTCTTTTGGCGGACATTTTTTAAGCGCATCACAAATTAACGTCTCATCCACGCGCTCACACGTTTCTGGCGTACTTCTTGCCTCTTTCTCAGATGCTTAAAAGATCACAAGGGGAATATTATGGATGAGCGGGAAGCGACTGCTACCGGCGAGTCGTGTCTGCGTGTGGATGCGATCGCCAAAGTGACCGGACGCGCACGATATACAGATGATTACGTCATGGCAGGGATGTGTTACGCAAAGTATGTGCGCAGCCCCATCGCCCACGGCTACGCCAGCCAGATAGACAGCACCGAAGCCCGTTCCCTTCCCGGCGTGCTGGCGGTGTTCACCTGGGAAGACGTCCCTGAGCTGCCTTTCCCGACGGCAGGTCACGCCTGGACGTTAGATCCTGAAAAACGGGATATCGCCGATCGTTATCTGTTAACCCGCCATGTGCGCCATCACGGCGACGCTGTCGCTATTGTGGTGGCCCGTGACGAACTGACCGCCGAACGTGCTGCGCATAAGGTGAAAGTGGAATGGGAAACACTGCCGGTGATCACCACGCCCGAAGCGGCGATGGCCGCAGGCGCGGTGGCGATCCACGACGGTGGCAACGTGCTGAAATCGAGCGAGATCAGCGCCAACGACCCCCAGGCCGCGATTGCCGCTGCGGAATACCAGTTTCAGAACCATTTTCAGACGCCCGTCGTGCAGCACTGCCATATGGAAGGCGTCACCAGTTTCGCGTGGATGGAAGAAGATCAGCGCATCACCATCGTCTCCAGTACGCAAATCCCGCACCTTGTGCGGCGCATTGTCGCTCAGGCGCTGGGCATGTCGTGGTCAGCGATCCGCGTCATTAAACCCTATGTCGGCGGCGGTTTCGGCAACAAGCAGGACGTGCTGGAAGAGCCGATGGCGGCGTTCCTGACCTCCCGGCTCGGTGGTATTCCGGTTAAAGTGTCGCTCAGCCGTGAAGAGTGTTTTATGGCAACCCGCACCCGCCATGCGTTTACCATTGATGCGCAACTGGGCATTGAGCGCGACGGCACACTGAAAGGCTACTGCATGGATGTGCTTTCTAACACCGGCGCCTATGCCTCGCACGGCCACTCCATCGCCGCGGCGGGCGGCAATAAAATCACCTATCTCTACCCGCGCAGCGCTTTTGGCTATCGCGCCACCACCTGCTACACCAACCTGCCGACCGCCGGGGCGATGCGCGGCTACGGCGCGCCGCAGCTCATTTTTGCGCTGGAATCGCTGCTCGACGATGCCGCCACCGCGCTGAAACTCGATCCGCTTGATATTCGCCTGCGCAATGCCGCGCAGGAAGGCGATATTAATCCGGTCAATAAGAAAACCATCTACAGCGCCGGGCTGCCGGAATGCCTGCGCAAAGGCCGCGAATTGTTTGAGTGGGATAAACGGCGGGCAGACTGCGCCGCAGAACGCGGTAATCTGCGACGCGGTGTGGGCGTCGCCTGCTTTAGTTATGGCTCCAACACCTGGCCGGTCGGTGTGGAAATTGCCGGGGCGAGGGTGCTGCTGAATCAGGACGGGTTTATTCACGTGCAGAGCGGCGCGACGGAAATCGGCCAGGGCGCCGATACCGTCTTCAGCCAGATGGTGGCGGAAACCATTGGCGTGCCGGTAAACCAGGTGCGTGTGATTTCCGTGCAGGACACTGACGTAACGCCGTTTGACCCGGGCGCGTTTGGCTCCCGCCAGAGCTATGTCGCTGCCCCGGCGCTACGCGAAGCCGCGCGCCAGTTGCGGGAGAAAATTATTCTTCATGCTGCGGAAATGCTGCATCAGTCGGCGCTGAACCTGACGTTACGCCACGGCATGATTGCGATGACGGAACGCCCGGAGATGCCGCTGATTTCCGTCGCGGAAGTGGCGATGGACGCGTTCTATCACCCGGAACGCGGCGCGCAGCTCACCGCGGAAGCCTCCGTCAAAACGATCACCAACCCGCCCGCGTTCGGCTGCACCTTTGTTGATCTCACGGTGGACGTGGCGCTGTGCAAAATCACCATTAACCGCATTCTTAACGTCCATGATTCAGGCCGCATTCTGAATCCGCTGCTGGCGGAAGGTCAGGTGCATGGCGGCATGGGCATGGGCATTGGCTGGGCGGTGTTTGAAGAGATGATCATCGACGAAACCAGCGGTCTGGTGCGCAACCCGAATCTGCTGGATTACAAAATGCCCACCATGATGGATCTGCCGACGCTGGAAAGCGCCTTTGTCGACAGTTGCGAGCCACAGTCCGCCTACGGGCATAAATCGCTGGGCGAACCGCCGCTGATTTCCGTTGCCGCCGCCATTCGTAATGCGGTGCTGATGGCGACGGGTGTCGGGATCAACACCCTGCCGCTCACGCCGAAACGCCTGTTTACCGAGTTTCGTCAGGCCGGATTGATTAAAGGATAATCGCTATGTTTGATATTGAAACGTACCACCGCGCCGCGAATCTGCAGGATGCCGTCACCCTCACCGCTACCCATCCCGATGCCCGGCTCCTCGCGGGTGGCACGGATATACTTATTCAGCTTCACCATCTGAACGACAAATACCGCCACGTGGTCGACATTCACGGGCTGGATGAACTGCGCGGCATTACCCGCAACGACCACGGCGACATTCGCATTGGCTCCGGCACGACATTTACCGAGCTGATTGAAAGCCCGCTGATCCAGCAATATCTGCCGTCGCTGGCGGCGGCCGCCGCGTCAATTGCCGGGCCGCAAATCCGTAATGTCGCCACCTACGGCGGCAATATCTGTAACGGCGCCACCAGCGCGGATTCCGCCACGCCATCACTTATCTACGACGCCTCGCTGGAGATTATTTCAACGCAGGGGACACGCTTTACCCCGGTGCGCGGCTTCCACACCGGGCCGGGCAAAGTGGCGTTGTCGCCAGGCGAAATCGCCGTCGCTTTTCATTTTCCGGCGCAACCCACGACGGGTACCGGCAGCGCCCATTTTAAATACGCGATGCGCGATGCGATGGATATCGCCACGATTGGCTGCGCGGCCTGGTGCCACATTGCCGATGGCGTTTTCCGCGAACTGCGGCTGGCCTTTGGCGTCGCGGCCCCGACGCCGATCCGCTGCGAACATGCTGAACTCGCCGCACAGAATGCGCCCGTCAACGCACAAACGCTGAGCGCGGTCTGTGAAGCGCTGCAGCAGGATGTTTCTCCGCGCTCGTCGTGGCGCGCAGCGAAAGATTTCCGTTTACACCTGATCAAAACCATGGCGCAGCGCGTGATAAGCGACGCAGTGGCCCACGCGGGAGGCGTATTATGAATCATACATCTTGGGTGACCGTGGAATGCGCCATTAACGGCGCGCCGTATCAGTTCACGCTGTCTCCGGCAACGCCGTTGTCAGAGCTGCTGCGTTCGCATGGGCTACTCAGCGTCAAACAGGGCTGCTGTGTGGGTGAATGCGGTGCCTGTACTGTGCTGGTGGACGGTATCGCGGTGGACAGTTGTCTCTACCTGGCCGCCTGGATTGACGGTAAGCAGATCCGCACGCTGGAGGGGGAAGCCGTGGGCGGGAAACTGTCGCGGGTGCAGGAGGCATTCACCCAATCTGGCGCCGTGCAGTGCGGCTTTTGCACGCCGGGCCTGGTGATGACCACCACCGCGCTGCTGGCTAAACCTCACGTTAAGCCCTTCACAGTGCAGGAAATTCGCCGTGGACTGGCGGGAAACCTGTGCCGCTGCACCGGGTATCAGATGATTGTTGAGACCGTTCAGGCCTGCGAAGAAGAGCAATAGAGAAAACCGGGCAGGTGCAAACCACACACCTGCCCGATCCTCAGGCGCTCATTAGCTCGTACTTCTTTATTTTGCGATACAGCGTGGCGATGCCGATCCCCAGTTCATCCGCCGCCTGTTTTTTATTGCTGTAGCGGGACAACGCCTCGCGGATCATCTGTTTTTCCATCTCTTCCAGCGGCGTAACGCCCTCTTCCTCTTTCTGGTTGTAGAGCACGGTCACGCTTGCTGTCTCCTGTTCGGGCAGCTTGCCGCTATTCACCAGGTTTGGCGGCAGGAAGGAGAGATCAATAACCTCGCCGGACGGCACCACGTTCACCAGATACTCAATCAGATTGCTCAGCTCGCGCAGGTTGCCCGGCCAGCGATAACGCTTGAGCAGCGCGATCACTTCCGGCGCGATGCCCGGATAAACCAGATCCAGCCGCCGGGTGTGCAGATGAAGGA
This sequence comes from Trabulsiella odontotermitis, assembly GCF_030053895.1. NCBI lineage: Bacteria > Pseudomonadati > Pseudomonadota > Gammaproteobacteria > Enterobacterales > Enterobacteriaceae > Trabulsiella > Trabulsiella odontotermitis. The sequence continues at coordinate 596,723 of NZ_CP125781.1, read as the reverse complement.
AATAGTGGATCAGCAGTTCGATATCTTCCTGACGCTCGCGCAGCGGCGGCAACCGCAAAGGAATGACGTTCAGGCGATAGTAGAGATCTTCACGAAATTTGCCGTCGGCAATGAACTGCTCGAGGTTCTGGTTGGTGGCGGAAATAATACGGATATCTACGGCTATCGGGTTGCTGGACCCCACCGGCTGGATCTCACGCGCTTCGATAGCGCGTAGCAGTTTGGCCTGCAAGGTGAGTGGCATATCGCCGATTTCATCGAGAAACAGCGTGCCGTGATTGGCGGCCTGCACCAGGCCGGTTTTACCGTTGGCCGACGCGCCGGTAAACGCGCCTTTCACATAACCAAACAGTTCGCTTTCCAGTAACTGTTCCGGGATGGCGGCGCAGTTAATGGCGATAAAGGGTTTTGCTTTGCGGTCACTCAGTTTGTGAATGGCTCTCGCCACCACCTCTTTCCCCGTTCCGCTTTCGCCGACGATCAGCACACTGGAGGGGCTGGGGGCGATGCGGCTAATCAGGTTTTTCAGGATCCGCATCGGCCGGCATTCACCAACCAGGTGTTCAATTTGCGGTTCGTCCTGGACCGGCGCCAGCGTGGACGAGGAATGTGACTGATGAAAGGCCATTAAAAACAGCTGCTGATCCTGGATTGTATGCAGCTGACCAATAATCAGCTCGCTATTATCATCAAATGACACCACATGCTGCATATGGCCGCTGGTAAAATTACGTTCAAAGGTCAGAGGGCGAAAATGAACATTTTTGCCAAGAATATTCGCCTGTGTCACGCCAAGCACCTTTAATGCCGCCTGATTGACCATTTTCACCTGATTATCCTGGCCTACCACCAGCACGCCCTGATCCATATTTTCAATCATGGTGAGAAATACTTTGCGGATATTATCGTTACCGCTTTGGTCATCAAGAAGTCGCGATACAAATATTGACGAAACATGACGAACATAATCAGAAAACGCATGAAGATTATCAGTAATACGTTCCTGTTGTTCATGAGTCACGGCGATGAGACTAATCACCCCGACGCAGGTGTCCTGATAAATCACCGGCGTGCCGAGGAACGCTTTCTCTTTACAGTTATCTTTGTTGACGCACCCTTCGCAAAGCGGATCAAACCGCGAGTGCGTTACCACTTTTTCTTTCTTCGTTTCAAGAACATAACGAAGCAAACGCGAATCCGCATTCAGTTTACGCCCGATCGATTTGCCATACGCGCCAGTACCGGCAACGCGGCACAGCGCTTCGTCAACAATCTCGACGTCCAGCTGCAATACACTGGAAAGCATTCGGGCAAAGCGCTGGATGGTGGGCTGGATCTGCATCAGAACTGATAATGTGTTTGAGGGCATCATAGCGTAACCTTTAATATCAATAACTGACTGATATTTATAGAAGTGCGATAATTGTATTTTTATGATTCCATGATACTAACTTAGCGCCGGACAATATTGATAAAGATGCCCCTTCTTTATCATTCGTTGATAAAAATATGGAAGAAGCATCACATTTTCATATCAATATGAGAATCTTCCCGCCGTTTTTATCAATTTGGCGGAATTTATAGAATTTACCAATTTTATTTCTGCAACTATTCAAAAAACGAACTTATGCCTGAAAAAAGCCAAACGTTTTCGTTCACGAAATATAAAACACAGACCGATTTTTTTGTGATGCGCGTCGCATAAACAGCCTCGATTAATCCCCGAAAAGCCCGATTCCAGGGAACTGGCACACTTATTGTTAAGCAGTGAATATCGCTGGCAGTCGCTTCCTGGAACGTCCGTTCTTCGACTGTGCAGCCACATTGTCATTACGCCAGTCATTCACTACCAGGACTTTACGATGAAAACAGTTAACGAGCTGATTAAGGATATCAACACACGCAACTCCCACCTGCATGAGAAAGACTTTCTCCTGACGTGGGAACAAACCCCGGATGAACTGAAGCAGGTACTGGATGTCGCGGCGGCTTTAAAAACGCTGCGGGCCGAGAACATTGCGACCAAAGTGTTCAACAGCGGCCTGGGCATTTCCGTCTTCCGTGATAACTCCACCCGCACCCGCTTCTCTTACGCCTCGGCACTGAACCTGTTAGGTCTGGCGCAGCAGGATCTCGACGAAGGGAAATCGCAGATCGCCCACGGCGAAACGGTGCGTGAAACCGCCAACATGATCTCCTTCTGTGCTGATGCCATCGGGATCCGCGATGATATGTTCCTCGGTGCCGGTAACGCCTATATGCGCGAAGTGGGCGCCGCGCTCGATGATGGCTTCAAGCATGGCGTGCTGCCGCAGCGCCCGGCACTGATCAACCTGCAATGCGACATCGACCACCCGACGCAGTCAATGGCCGACCTCGCCTGGCTGCGTGAGCATTTTGGCTCGCTGGAAAACCTGAAAGGCAAGAAAATCGCCATGACCTGGGCGTACTCTCCCAGCTACGGCAAACCGCTCTCCGTACCGCAGGGGATCATCGGCCTGATGACGCGCTTCGGCATGGACGTCACGCTGGCGCATCCGGAAGGCTATGACCTGATCCCGGACGTCATTGAAGTGGCGAAAAATAACGCCAAAGCCTCCGGCGGCAGCTTCACCCAGGTCACTAACATGGCCGACGCGTTCAAAGATGCCGACATCGTCTACCCGAAATCCTGGGCGCCTTACAAGGTGATGGAAAAACGCACCGAACTGCTGCGCGCCAGCGATCACGATGGCCTGAAAACGCTGGAAAAAGCCTGCCTGGCGCAGAACGCCAACCACAAAGACTGGCATTGCACCGAAGAGATGATGAAGCTGACCCGCAACGGCAATGCGCTCTACATGCACTGTCTGCCAGCGGATATCACCGGCGTGTCCTGTGCCGAAGGGGAAGTAACCGAAGCCGTGTTCGAGAAATACCGCATCGCCACTTATAAAGAAGCGAGCTGGAAGCCGTACATCATCGCCGCCATGATCCTCGCCCGTAAATATGCCCGACCGGGCGTTCTGCTGGACCAGTTGCTCAAGGAAGCGCAAGCGCGCCTCAAATAACACGTCAGGCCGGCCTGCGGGTCGGCCTGCAACTCACTGTTATGCAGGATAAGGACAGAATATGTCTGCTTTCTCTCTCAAAATTGATATTGCCGACAATCGCTATTTTAACGGCGAGACGTCACCGCTCTTTTCGCGCAGGCAAGCGCAACAGGCGCGGCATTTCCACCAGAAAATTACCGGCTATCAGCCGACACCGCTGTACGCGCTGAAAGAGCTGTCAGCACTGCTGGGCATAAAAAATATTCTCGTCAAAGACGAGTCGCAACGCTTTGGTCTTAATGCTTTCAAGATGCTTGGCGGCTCTTACGCGATCGCGCGGTTGTTATGTGAAAAATACCAGTTAAACATCAACGATTTTTCCTTCGACACGATCAAAACCACGATCAAAGAAAAGATGACCTTCGCCACCACCACTGACGGTAACCATGGTCGTGGCGTGGCATGGGCGGCCAAACAGCTCGGGCAGAACGCCGTGGTGTACATGCCGAAAGGCTCGGCGCAGGAACGAGTCGAGGCGATCCTGAAACTCGGCGCCGAATGCATCGTGACTGACATGAACTACGACGACACCGTGCGCTACACCATGAAAGTGGCACAGGAGAACGGCTGGGAAGTGGTGCAGGACACGGCCTGGGAAGGTTACACCAAAATTCCGACCTGGATTATGCAAGGCTACGCCACCCTCGCTGACGAAGCAGTGGAACAGCTAACGTCAATGGGCATCAGCCGCCCTACCCACGTCTTCCTGCAGGCCGGCGTCGGCGCGATGGCAGGCGGCGTGCTGGGTTATCTGGTGGATGTCTACGGCGCCAGCAATCTCCACTCTGTCGTCGTGGAGCCGGAGCTGGCCAACTGCCTCTACCGTTCTGGCGTGAAGGGGCAAATCGTTAACGTCGGCGGCGACATGGCCACCATCATGGCCGGTCTGGCCTGTGGCGAACCAAACCCGCTCGGCTGGGAAGTTCTGCGCAATTGCGCGACGCAGTTTATCTCCTGCCAGGACGCCGTGGCGGCGCTCGGAATGCGCGTGCTCGGCAACCCGCTGGGCCACGACCCCCGGGTGATTTCCGGTGAGTCCGGCGCCGTGGGTACTGGCATTCTCGCCGCCGTGCATTACCACCCGCAGCGCGACGCCCTGATGCAAAAACTGAAGCTGGATCGCGACTCCGTGGTGCTGGTGATCAGCACCGAAGGCGATACCGACGCGAAACATTATCGGGAAGTGGTCTGGGAAGGCAAACACCCGGCAACGCGTTAATCCCATCCCATTTAAACATATTCGCCCCGCCAGACGGGGCAGAAAGGACTGGAGAAATTACCGATGGCTAAGCACATTCCATTCAAACTGATTCTGGAAAAAGCAAATCACTATCAGGAAGACATGACCCGTTTTTTACGCGACATGATCGCCATTCCCAGCGAAAGCTGCGATGAAAAGCGCGTGATTCACCGCATCAAAGAAGAGATGGAAAAAGTCGGCTTCGATAAAGTGGTTATCGATCCGATGGGCAACATTTTAGGCTATGTCGGCCATGGTCCACGCCTGGTGGCGATGGACGCGCACATCGATACCGTGGGGATCGGCAACATCAAAAACTGGAATTTCGATCCCTACGAAGGGATGGAAACCGACGAGCTGATCGGCGGACGCGGCGCCTCTGACCAGGAAGGCGGGATGGCCTCCATGGTGTACGCCGGGAAGATCATCAAAGATCTGGGGCTGGAGGATGAATACACCCTGCTGGTGACCGGTACCGTGCAGGAAGAAGACTGCGACGGCCTGTGCTGGCAGTACATCATTGAACAGTCCGGCATTCGCCCGGAGTTTGTCGTCAGTACCGAACCGACCGACTGCCAGATTTACCGCGGCCAGCGCGGACGCATGGAGATCCGCATCGACGTACAGGGCGTCAGCTGTCACGGATCTGCACCGGAACGCGGTGATAACGCCATCTTCAAAATGGGCCCGATCCTGGGTGATCTGCAGGAACTTTCCGCGCGCCTTGGTTATGACGAATTCCTCGGCAAGGGCACGCTGACTGTCTCCGAAATTTTCTTCACTTCACCGAGCCGTTGCGCCGTCGCCGACAGTTGCGCGGTCTCCATCGACCGTCGTCTGACCTGGGGCGAAACCTGGGAAGGCGCACTGGAAGAGATCCGCGCGCTGCCAGCCGTGAAGAAAGCGAACGCCGTGGTATCGATGTACAACTATGACCGTCCGTCCTGGACCGGCCTGGTTTATCCAACAGAGTGCTATTTCCCGACCTGGAAAGTCGAAGAAGATCACTTCACCGTCAGAGCGCTGAGCAATGCCTATGAAGGGCTGTTTGGCCAGTCACCGGTGGTTGATAAGTGGACCTTCTCCACCAATGGCGTCTCCATCATGGGCCGCCACGGCATTCCGGTTATCGGCTTTGGCCCGGGCAAAGAGCCGGAAGCCCACGCGCCGAACGAGAAAACCTGGAAAGCACATCTGGTGACCTGCGCCGCGATGTATGCCGCCATCCCACTGAGCTGGCTGGCAACAGAGTAATCATCACCTGTTATGTCTCCCGCCACTGTCCTGGCGGGAGGCTGGAGTTTGCAGCTATGCGTGTACTGATTAAAAACGGAACGGTTGTTAACGCGGACGGAAAAGCGAAACAGGATCTGCTCATCGAAAGCGGCATCATTCGCCAGATTGCCGACCACATTTCGCCTGAACTCCCCTGCGACGTGATCGATGCCGACGGCTGCTATGTGATGCCAGGCGGTGTCGATGTACATACCCATTTCAATATTGATACCGGCATGGCCCGCAGCTGTGATGATTTTTTTACCGGCACCCGCGCCGCCGCGTGTGGCGGTACAACAACCATTATTGACCACATGGGGTTTGGCCCCGCCGGATGCAAACTGCACCATCAGCTGGAGGTGTATCACGGTTATGCCGCGCACAAAGCGGTAATTGACTACAGCTTCCACGGCGTGATCCAGCATATCAACCACGCCATTCTGGATGAGATCCCGATGATGGTAGAAGCCGGGATCAGCAGCTTTAAGCTCTACCTGACCTACCAGTACAAACTGAATGATGACGAGGTGCTGCAGGCATTACGGCGCCTTCATCAGGCGGGCGCGCTGACCACCGTTCACCCTGAAAATGACGCAGTGATCCACCGCAAACGCCTCGAATTTCTCGCCGCCGGGAAAACCGCGCCGAAGTATCACGCCCTGAGTCGCCCGGAAGAGTGCGAAGCAGAAGCCATCGCGCGCATGATCAACCTGGCGAAACTGTCCGGCGACGCACCGCTGTATATCGTCCATCTGTCTAACGGGCTGGGGCTGGATTACCTGCGTCTGGCGCAGGCGCGTCACCAGCCGGTGTGGGTGGAAACCTGCCCGCAATACCTGTTGCTGGACGACCGCTGCTACGACCGCGAAGATGCGCTGAATTATCTTCTCAGCCCGCCGCTGCGCAATGCGCGTAACAACGACGCACTCTGGTGTGGCATCAGCGACGGCGCGGTGGATGTCGTGGCTACCGACCACTGCACGTTCTCGCATGCGCAGCGTCAGCAACTGTCCGGCGGTGATTTCAGCCGCTGCCCGAACGGGTTACCTGGCGTGGAAAACCGCCTGCTGTTGATGTTCTCCCACGGCGTGATGAGTGGCCGTATTTCGCCCGAACGTTTTGTGGCGCTGACCAGTGCCACGCCAGCGAAGCTATTTGGTCTGTGGCCGCAAAAAGGGCTGCTGGCACCAGGCGCCGATGGCGACATTGTGATTATCGATCCGCGCCAGCGCACCACTATTCGCCACGCTGACCTGCACGACAACGCGGACTACTCCCCGTGGGAAGGTTTTGCCTGTCAGGGTGCCGTCCGGCAAACGCTCTCCCACGGCAGAGTCATTTACAACGACGGCGTCTTTACCGGCGTTGCCGGACAGGGTCGCTTCCTGCGCCGCAAACCGTTTAGCGCACCAACATCACCCGTGGACGGGAGCGTTTCCCTGCCGGGTCAATAACCATCAAGAGAGGAATGGATGAGTAAAAAAATTGTTCTCGCCCTGGGCGGGAATGCCTTAGGCGATGACCTTGCCGGGCAGATGAAAGCGGTCAAACTCACCGCACAGGCGATTGTGGATCTTATCGCTCAGGGACATCAGGTTGTTGTCACGCACGGTAACGGCCCGCAGGTCGGGATGATCAATCTGGCGTTTGAAGCGGCAGCAAAAACCGAAGCCCATACGCCGATGCTACCGATGTCGGTCTGCGTGGCGCTGAGTCAGGGCTACATTGGTTACGATCTGCAAAACGCGCTGCGTGAAGAACTGCTGTCCCGTGGGATGCACGTCCCGGTGGCGACGCTTATTACTCAGGTTGAAGTTGACGCTAACGATCCGGCATTCCAGAACCCGACGAAGCCGATTGGCTCCTTCTTCAGTAAAGACGACGCAGAGCAGTTGAGCCGCCAGGGCTACACCATGAAAGAAGATGCGGGTCGTGGATATCGCCGCGTCGTGGCCTCGCCGAAACCTGTCGATATCATTGAAAAAGAATCCGTCAAAGCGATGATGGCCGCCGGTCAGGTGGTGATCACCGTGGGCGGCGGCGGCATTCCGGTCACCCGTGAAGGGAACCACCTGCGTGGCGCCAGTGCGGTAATTGATAAAGACTGGGCCAGCGCGACGCTGGCGGCGATGATTGATGCCGACATGCTGATCATCCTTACCGCTGTAGAAAAAGTGGCAATCAACTTTGGCAAACCAAACGAGCAGTGGCTTGACCGGCTGTCGCTCAGCGATGCCGAACGTTTCATTGCCGAAGGGCATTTCGCGAAAGGCTCAATGTTGCCGAAAGTAGAAGCCGCCGCGTCGTTTGCCCGTTCCCGCCCGGGGCGCGAGGCGTTAATTACAGTGCTCAGTAAAGCGAAAGAAGGGATTGAAGGGAAGACCGGTACGGTCATCAGTCAGTAACAACAGGCCCCGGAGCGCTGCTACCGGGGCCATTTTTTTATGCCACCGTTACCAGCTCGCGGGTGGATTTCACTCCCTGATGCATCAGCGTCATCAGCGCTTCCAGCACGCCGCCGCCAATCGCCCTGGCTTTGTCAGAGACGCTGGTAAAATCGGCCGCCGCACCACGTGGGTCGATATCGCCAATTTTAAAACCGCTGTTCACCACCAGTCCGTCGTTTAACAACCCGCGCACCATGCCTGACAGCGGCGCCAGAATGTCGGTTTCACCGATACGGGCAATCACATCCCCTTCGCTGACGATGTCGCCGAGCTGAACGCGGGCATTCATCACCCCCGCCACTGGCGCGCGGATCACGCGGCGAGAAGTGTGGCCCTGAATATTGCCAGGAATGCCGGTATTTTCCTGCGCGGTACCCTGGTAGATCACCTGCCCCAACCAGTGACCACGGTTGGTTTCGATCACCGCATGGCAGTCTTTTCCGGCGCTGAATCCGGGCCCGAGCGCAATGGTAATCGGCGCCATGTCGCTACGCGTGCCCATGTTTTCTTTCGCCAGAATGGCATCGACCACGCATCCTGGCTTCAGCCGTTCGAGCGACTGGCACAGCGGATCAATCAGCACCGGTATCATGCCGTTGTCGGCGGCGCTAATCGCCTCTTCGGCAGACGCCACCCGTCGCGCCGTGACGCCTTCGACCTGCGTTTCGCCCTGAAAAACCGCCTGCGCGAATGCCACGCTGCGGCGGATCACGGTCGGTTTTTCCACTTCCAGCATGATGACTTTGAATCCGGCATGCCAGAGACGCAGCGCCACGCCGGTAGCGATATCTCCCGCACCACGGATCACCACACGCTGATGCTGCGACGGATGTGGTGCCGCCATCATCAGCCCGCCCACGGCGTGATTTTTAACCTGTAAGATCTCCGCCAGTACGCTGATGGCGATTTCGTGCGGCGTTTCGGCGCCAATATTAAACCCCACCGGCGCATGCAAGCGCGCAATGTCGCTTTCATCCACGCCGTTTTCCCGCATCTGCCGCAGGAAGACCTGTACCTTTCGGCGGCTGGCCAGCAACCCAAGCCACGCCACCGGCTGAACGATCAGTTTATCCAGCGCTTCGCGGTCTTTATTGTTGGTGGCGATCAGGACGAAGTTGTCGGGTTTGATATCCAGTTGTTCCACCGCCGCGGAGAAAGAATCTGCATGAAGTAATTCGGCAGAAGGCGGGAAATAGTCCGGATTGAGGCTCTCTTTATAGATATCAGCAACGGCGATTTCAAAACCGAGCAGCGCAGCACCTTGCGCAATCGCGCGGTTAACGTGCCCGCCGCCAATCAACACCAGACGCGGCCGTAAACCATGAACGCTGATGTAGACCGACATCGCGCCGCCGCAATCAGAGCCCACGGCATCCACGCCATTTCGCGCCATGCGGCCATGAAACATGCGCGGTTTCTTTTCTCTCAGTGCGTCGAGCGCTTCATCAATGACTTTGCGCTCTACCATTCCGCCACCGATGGTCCCGATGATCGTCCCGTCTTCACGCACCAGCATCTGCGCGGAATGGCGTGGTGTAGAGCCCCGGCTGTCAACAATCTGCGCCAGGGCAAACGGTCGGTTTTGTTCTTCGAGTTTTGCAGCTTCTGAGAAAATATTCATAAAAACCTCAATGGATATCCCTTCAATAACACCGGGTGCCCGGCGTCGCTATCTCACCAGTCTGCGTGTAATGGCCGGGGTTTCCTGTACGGCGCCCAACCAGACGACATCGGCTTCTCCGTGCTCCAGCGCGGCGGAAAACAGTGGCGCGGGAAATTTCTCATTTTGAGAAATCTGGTTCAGCAGCCACACCCGACGACAGCCTGGCGGTACGCCCTTAAACAGGCCCTGCGGGTGTCTGACCAGCCGGAGTAGCATGGAGAAATCCAGCGTATCTTCAGGCGCTGCGCCGGTAATGCGGGAAAACGCGGGCCAGCGATGGACATTGTCTGGCCTCACCGATTGCCCGAGCATTCCCCCGCCCGTTACCGCAATTACGCAATGACTGGTTTGAGGTATGCAAGGTTCATGCTCATCTGGCGCCTTAATAGCAAAACCGTGAGCGCCGTCGGATTCGACCAGAATGACGTCGCAGTCTTCACGTGCCGCCAGCGCATCAATGGTTTCCGGGGTAAACCCACGCACTTTGCCGGCCTCCGGCAACCAGCGGGAGAAGCAGGCCGCCAGCGGTTGTTGAAAGAACGCAGCGGGCAATTGCGCGGGATCGCGACACAACATGACGGGGCACTGCTCAGCAGGAAGGAACATATTGGTGGTCGTGGTGATCAGCACGCGTCTGCCCGCCTGGCGGAAAAGTTTCGCCAGCCAGAACAGCGTACTGGTTTTCCCTCCCGCGCCGACAGCGGATATCATCAGTGGGCGAACAAATGCGCTCAAATCACAAAACAGGGTTTCACGTTGAGGTATATTTTCCATTCGCTAAACGGCTTCTGGTTATATTGAGTATGCTATGCAACAGATCGACTGTATTATTACCGCTGCGGGATTATCGTCTCGTATGGGACAGTGGAAAATGATGTTACCCTGGCAGCAGGGAACAATTCTTGATGCAAGTATTAAAAATGCGATGCAATTTTGCTCGCGTATTATTTTAGTCACCGGCTTTCGCCGCGATGAGCTACATCAGCGCTACGCGAAAAGCGATAATCTTCTGCTGGTAGATAATCCTGATTATGCCGAAGGGCTCTTCTCTTCCATCGCCGCGGGTGCCAGCCGGGTAGAGAGCGAATACTGCTTTATTACCCACGGCGACATTCCCTGCCTCAATAAAAAAATCTTCAGTAGACTCTGGGCGTTACGTGGCGATTACGCAGTCATTCCGCACCACAACGGCACGCCGGGGCACCCTGTTCTGCTCAACCAGAACACACTACAAACTGCTGTTACTCAACGGCAAACCCGCTCGATGCGCAACGCCTTACTGGCCGGGAAACATCGCTGTCTCGAAATGGAAGAACCCGAAATCATTTTTGATATCGATACGCCGCAAGATTTTATCAACCTGCAAGATAATTATCGGGATTAATTTTTCCAGTTAATCGTTTGCGTGCCCGTAAATAAACTCTTCGCAGACATATTTATCATTATGATAGTTAAAAATGATATTTGAGAAATATAACCCCCGCAGTGAAATGAGTGAGTGTAATTCTCATTTAACCGACGTGAGATAATTCACAAACCGGGCTTAACTTTCGAGACGCTTCACATTTTTTCATTCTTCCTTCCCTCCACCGTAATAACTGGTGCGAATGTTGCTCTGACTAACCCAATCCGCCGGAGTGACTGCCATTCCGGCCATGTTGATTCCACCTGATACACCGCTGTGTATATGAAACTAAGGAGAGGGTTATGGGGGATATCATGCGTCCCATTCCGTTTGAGGAACTTTTGACGCGCATTTTTGATGAATACCAGAACCACCATTCAATTTTCGGTATTCCTGAAGAGCAGTTCTATTCACCGGTGAAAGAGCATCAGCTCAGTGTGTTTGGTGAAACCTGCGCGACGCCAATAGGCCCCGCCGCCGGGCCACACACTCAGCTCGCGCAAAACATTATTACCTCATGGCTGACGGGTGGGCGCTTCATTGAACTGAAAACGGTGCAAATCCTCGATCGGCTGGAGCTGGAAAAACCGTGTATCGATGCTGAAGACGAGTGCTTCAACACCGAATGGTCCACCGAATTTACGCTGCTGAAAGCCTGGGACGAATACCTGAAAGCCTGGTTTGTGCTGCATCTGCTGGAAACCATTTTCCCGCTCACCCCGACGCGCGCCGGGAAATCCTTCATCTTCAATATGAGCGTGGGCTATAACCTCGACGGTATTAAACAGCCGCCGATGCAGCAGTTCATCGACAACATGATGAACGCCGCCGCGCATCCGAAATTCGCCCTCTATCGCGACACGCTGGACCGCTGGCTGCGCGATGATGAATTCCTTCGCCGCCACCAGCTTGAAGATATCCGCTTCCAGCTCGCAACGCTCACGGAGCACATTCCGGCAACCATGGTCCATGGCGTCACCCTGTCGACTATGCACGGCTGCCCGCCGGACGAAATCGAAGCCATCTGCCGCTACATGCTGGAAGAGAAAGGGCTTAACACCTTTGTGAAGCTCAACCCTACGCTGCTCGGTTATCAGCGGGTGCGTGAAATTCTCGATACCTGCGGCTTTGATTATGTCGGCCTGAAAGAAGAATCCTTCGAGCATGACCTGAAAATCGGCCAGGCGCTGGAGATGCTGCAACGCCTGATGGCGCTGGCGAAAGAGAAAGGGCTCGGCTTTGGCGTGAAACTGACCAACACCCTCGGCACCATCAACAATAAAGGTGCGCTGCCGGGCGATGAAATGTACATGTCAGGCCGCGCGCTGTTCCCACTCTCCATTAACGTCGCCGCCCTGCTTTCCCGCGCGTTCGACGGCAAACTGCCGATCTCTTATTCCGGTGGCGCCAGCCAGCTCACGATTAAAGATATTTTCGAAACCGGTATTCGCCCCATCACCATGGCGACCGATCTGCTGAAACCCGGCGGCTATCTGCGCCTGAGCGAATGCATGCGCGAACTGGAACAGGCCGACGGCTGGGAAATGAACCACGTTAACGTCGCCCGCCTGAACGACCTCGCAGAACGTGCCGTCAGCATGGAATACACACAGAAACACTGGAAACCGGAAGAGCGTATCGACGTCGGCGAAAAACTGCCGATGACCGACTGCTACGTGGCGCCGTGCGTCACGGCCTGCGCCATCAAACAAGACATCCCGGAATACATCCATCTGATGGGCGAACACCGCTATGCCGATGCGCTGGAGTTGATTTATCAGCGCAATGCGCTGCCCGCCATCACCGGTCATATTTGCGATCACCAATGTCAGTACAACTGTACGCGTCTCGACTACGACAGCGCGCTGAACATTCGCGAACTGAAAAAGGTTGCGCTGGAAAAAGGCTGGAACGAGTATCAGCAGCGCTGGCATAAACCGGCGGGATCCGGTTCGCTGAACCCGGTCGCCGTGATTGGCGCTGGTCCGGCGGGGCTGGCGGCGGGTTATTTTCTCGCCCGTGCCGGGCACCCGGTGACGCTGTTTGAGCGCGAAGAAAACGCGGGCGGCGTGGTCAGAAATATCATTCCGCAATTCCGTATTCCTGGTGAGCTCATCCAGCACGATATTGATTTCGTGGTTGCCCACGGCGTTAACATCATTTACGGCTGCGATCCGCACCTGACTGTTGATCAACTCAAGCAGGAAGGCTTCAGATATGTGCTGGTCGGTACCGGTACCGCGAAAAACAGCGGCGTGAAACTGGCGGGCGATAACCAGAACGTCTGGAAATCACTGCAGTTCCTGCGTGATTACAATCTCGGCAAATCCTTACAGCTCGGCAAACATGTTGTGGTGGTCGGTGCCGGGAACACCGCAATGGACTGCGCACGCACGGCGCTTCGCATTCCGGGCGTGGAAAAAGCCACCGTCGTTTACCGCCGCTCGTTACAGGAGATGCCTGCCTGGCGCGAAGAGTACGAAGAAGCGCTGCATGACGGCGTTGAATTCCAGTTCCTCAGCAACCCGGAAAAATTCGATCGCGACGGTACGCTGACCGTACGCGTGATGAAACTGGGCGAGGCCGATGAAAAAGGTCGCCGCCGCCCGGTTGAGACTGACGAAACCCGCACGATGCAGGTCGATACGCTGATCACCGCTATCGGCGAACAACAGGATGCCGATGCGCTGGATGCAATGGGAGTCCCGCTGGACGCCCGCGGCTGGCCGGAAGTCAACGCTGACGGCGAAACCCGCAAGCCAGACGTCTTCCTGATTGGCGACGTGCAACGCGGCCCGTCATCAATCGTCTCTGCCATCGGCAACGCCCGTAAGGCCACCGACGTCATTCTTGCGCGGGAAAACATCCGTTCGCATCACGGCGACAAACGCTGGAACAACGTCGACCCGGCAGACATCTATCGCCGCAAAGGATCTATCTCCATTGCGCTGGTGGATAAAGACGACCGCGACGCCTTCGTGGCGCAGGAAGCCTCCCGCTGTCTGGAATGTAACTACGTCTGCAGCAAATGCGTGGATGTGTGTCCAAACCGCGCCAACGTTTCCATTGCCGTGCCGGGGTTCCAGAACCGTTTCCAGACGCTGCACCTTGATGCCTACTGCAACGAATGCGGCAACTGCGCGCAGTTCTGCCCGTGGCAGGGCAAACCCTACAAGGACAAGCTCACTATTTTCAGTCTGCCTCAGGATTTCGCTAACAGCACCAACCCTGGCTTCCTGGTCGAGGATGCGCGCGTACATATCCGTCAGGACAACCAGACCTGGGTGCTGAATATCGATGAACAAGGCAGCTTTGAGCAGGTACCGCCGCAGCTTGACGCCACCTGCCGCATCATCAGCCATGTGCATCAACACCATCACTATCTGCTCGGCAGCGTGGAGGTATAAGCATGTTAATTTTGAAAAATGTCACCGCCGCACAGCTCTATCCGGCCATGGTCATGGAAAACGTTGATATCGCCATTGAAGGCGATATCCTCCACGACATTGGCCCCGGCCTTAGCCAGCGCTATCCGCAGGCACAGGTAAAAGAGATGCATGGCCGCCTGGTGATGCCGGGCATTGTCTGCTCGCATAACCATTTTTACTCCGGATTATCGCGCGGCATTCAAGCCAACATTGCCCCCTGCCCGGACTTCATCTCCACGCTCAAAAATCTGTGGTGGAAGCTTGATCGCGCGCTGGATGAAGAATCCCTGTATTACAGCGGACTGGTGTGCTCCATTGAGGCCATCCGCAGCGGATGTACAGCGGTTATCGATCACCACGCCTCACCGAATTATATTGCGGGCTCGCTAAGCCAGTTGCGTAACGCATTCCTCAAAGTGGGGCTGCGCGGCATCACCTGTTTCGAAACTACGGATCGCAACAGCGGTCTGAAGGAACAGCAGGCGGGCGTGGAAGAGAACATCCGCTTCGCCCGTGAAATCGACAGCGCACGTGAAAAAGGCAGTGAGCCGTGGCTGGTGGAGGCGCATATCGGCGCCCATGCACCGTTCACCGTCTCCGACGAGGGATTGTCGATGCTGCGTGAAGCAGTCAAAGTGACGGATCGCGGCTTGCATATCCATGCGGCAGAAGACCGCTACGACGTCTCCCACAGCCACCATCATTACGGCAAAGATCTGCTGGAAAGACTGGCCGACTATGACCTGCTCAACAGTAAAACGCTGGTCGCGCACGGTCTTTATCTTTCTGAGAACGACATTCGTCTGCTCAATGACCACGACGGTTTCCTGGTGCATAACGCCCGTTCCAACATGAACAACCAGGTCGGTTACAACCCTCATCTGACGCAAATCCGCAACCTCGCGCTGGGGACGGACGGTATCGGCTCGGACATGTTTGAAGAGATGAAATTCGCTTTCTTCAAACACCGCGATGCTGGCGGCCCGTTATGGCCAGACAGCTTTGCCCGCGCGCTGAGCAACGGCAACGCCCTGTTGAGCCGCAATTTCCACGCCAAATTTGGCCGTCTGGAAGCGGGCTACAAAGCCGATCTGACGATCTGCGATTACACCTCCCCGACGCCGCTTATCGCGGAAAACATTGCCGGGCATATCGCGTTTGGCCTCGGCGCCAGCAGCGTGAATAGCGTGATGGTCAACGGCGCGATGGTCTACGAGGACCGACAGTTCACCTTTGACTGTGAACCCATCTTTGCCGAAGCCCGGAAGGTTGCCGCCCGGCTATGGCAACGCATGGATGCGCTGAACTAACCCTGTCCCTCCCCGCCCGCCGCGGGGAGGAGCCGAAGAGGATGAATCATGTTAGAGCAATTTTTCCGACCAGACTCCATCGAACAGGCACTGGAGTTGAAACGCCACTACAAAGAGCAGGCTGTCTGGTTTGCCGGTGGCAGCAAGCTCAACGCAACGCCAGGCCGCACGGACAAACGCATCGCGATTGCCCTCGAAGACCTGTCGCTTGACTGGGCGGACTGGGATAACGGCTGCCTGCGTATTGGCCTCATGACCCGGCTCCAGACGTTGCGAGAACTGCATTTTATTCCTGACGCCCTGCACGACGCGCTGGGATTCATCGACTCCCGCCATCTGCGAAATCAGTCGACCCTCGGCGGCGAGATCGCTGCGCGTCAGGAAGAGTCGGTGCTGCTGCCGGTTTTACTGGCGCTGGATGCCTTACTGGTTTTCGCCAATGGCGAAACTTTACCGCTGGAAGCCTGGCTTGCCTCGCCTGACGACCAGTTGTTAACGGAAATCATCATTCACGATCCTTTCCGCGCCTGCGCGACCCGCAGGATCAGCCGTTCACATGCCGGGCTCTCCGTGATTACGGCGGCCGTAGCCCTTACCGATGATGGCGAAACGCGTATCGCGCTGGATGGCGTTGCTGATATCCCGATCCGATTGCGTGACGTCGAAGCACAGCAACTGGAAGGCGAAGCCCTGGAAATGGCCGTTCGCACCGCCGTATTCCCGCGAGAGGACATTCGCGGCAGCGTCGCCTACAAACGCTATATCGCTGGCGTTGTCGTGGCGGATCTCTACGCCGACTGTCAGCAGATGGGAGAAGAATTAGCATGATCATTCATTTCACTCTGAATGGCGGCGCACGAGAGCTGAAAGTGACGCCAGGGGAAAACGTCCAGCGCCTGTTGTTCTCGCTCGGCATGCACTCCGTGCGCAACAGCGACGACGGGTTTGGTTTCGCCGGTTCCGATGCCATCCTGTTTAACGGCCGTATCGTTAACGCCTCGCTGCTGATCGCCGCACAACTGGATCGCGCAACGGTGATCACTGCCGAATCACTGGGAAGCTGGAATCAGCTGAGCCTGGTACAACAGGCGATGGTCGATGTTGGCGTGGTGCAGTCCGGCTTTAACGATCCCGCGGCAGCGCTGATCATCACCGATCTGCTGGAGAGAATTGCCAACCCCACTCGCGAAGAAATTGATGATGCCCTTTCCGGGCTGTTCAGCCGCGATGCGGGCTATCAGCAGTTTTATCAGGTCATCGAACTGGCCGTGGCACGTAAGGAAAACCCGCAGCTTGCGGCTCACTATGCGCCAACGTTCCGCGATGATCTGGCCCTGATCGGCAAAGTGCACCCGAAATCCGACGCCGCCAAAATGGTACAGGCGAAACCCTGCTACGTTGAGGACAGGATCACCCCGGACGCCTGCGTGATTAAGATGCTGCGCAGCCCGCACCCGCACGCCATTATCACCCGTCTTGACGTCAGCAAAGCCGAAGCCATGCCCGGCGTCGTTCACGTCATTACGCACCTGAACTGCCCGGATATTTACTACACGCCGGGCGGGCAAAGCGCCCCTGAGCCGTCACCGCTCGACAGACGCATGTTCAGCAAAAAGCTGCGCCATGTCGGGGATCGCATCGCCGCCGTGGTGGCGGAAAGTGAAGAGATTGCCCTCGCCGCGCTGAAGCTTATCGAGGTGGAATATGAGCTGCTGAAACCGGTGATGTCCATTGATGAGGCCATGGAAGACGATGCGCCTGTGGTGCATGACGAACCGGTCATCTACGTGGCGGGCGCCCCCGATACGCTGGAAGAGGACAACCGTCACGCGGCACAGCGCGGCGAGCACATGATCATCAACTTCCCGATCGGCTCCCGTCCGCGCAAAAACATCGCCGCCAGTCTGCACGGCCACATCGGCGATATGGAACGCGGCTTCGCCGAAGCGGACGTGATTATCGAGCGCACCTACCGCTCCACGCAGGCGCAGCAGTGCCCGACGGAACCGCACATCTGCTTTACCCGCATGGATGGCGATCGTCTGGTGATCCACGCGTCCACACAGGTGCCGTGGCATGTCCGCCGTCAGGTGGCGCGCATCGTCGGCATGAAGCAGAACAAAGTCCACGTGATTAAAGAACGCGTCGGCGGCGGCTTTGGCTCGAAGCAGGATATCCTGCTGGAAGAAGTCTGCGCCTGGGCCACCTGCGTTACCGGGCGTCCGGTTTATTTCCGCTATACCCGCGAAGAAGAATTTATTGCCAACACGTCGCGCCACGTGGCGAAAGTGACGGTCAAACTGGGCGCCAAAAAAGATGGTCGTCTGACGGCGATCAGCATGGATTTCCGCGCCAATACCGGCCCGTTTGGCAACCACTCGCTTACTGTGCCATCCAACGGCCCGGCGCTGTCGCTGCCACTGTACCCTTGCGATAACGTCGATTTCCAGGTCACCACTTACTACAGCAATATGTGCCCGGCTGGCGCGTATCAGGGTTATGGCGCGCCGAAAGGCAACTTCGCCATCACCATGGCGCTGGCGGAACTGGCCGAACAGTTGAATATCGATCAACTGGAGATTATCGAACGTAACCGCGTGCATGAAGGTCAGCCGCTGAAAATCCTTGGCGCGATCGGTGAGGGAAAAGCGCCGACGTCGGTGCCTACTGCCGCCAGTTGCGCGCTGGAAGAGATCCTCCGTCAGGGGCGTGAACTGATCCAGTGGGATTCGCCGAAACCGCACGACGGCGACTGGCGCATCGGGCGCGGCGTCGCGATCATCATGCAGAAATCAGGGATCCCGGATATCGACCAGGCTAACTGTATGATCAAGCTGGAATCAGACGGCACCTTTATCGTCCATTCCGGTGGAGCGGACATCGGTACCGGGCTGGATACCGTCGTCGCCAAACTGTCGGCGGAAGTGTTGCACTGCCCGCTGGCCGATGTGCATGTCATCTCCGGCGACACCGACCACGGGCTGTTTGATAAAGGCGCGTACGCCTCGTCAGGCACCTGCTTCTCCGGCAACGCGGCGCGGATGGCGGCAGAAAATCTGCGCGAGAAAATCCTGTTCCACGGCGCGCAGATGATCGGCGAGCCCCTGGAAGATGTGGTGCTGGTGGCACCCGGGATCGTGCGCGGTCAACGCGGCGAAGTCAGCTTTGCCGAGATCGCCCATAAAGGCGAAACCGGCACCGGCTTTGGCTCGCTGGTAGCATCGGCGTGTTACATCACACCGGATTTCGCTTTCCCGTATGGCGCTAATTTCGCAGAAGTGGCAGTGAACCTGCGCAGCGGCGAAATCCGCCTTGAGAAGTTCTATGCCCTGCTCGACTGCGGAACGCCGGTTAACCCGGATCTGGCGTTGGGGCAAATCTACGGCGCCTCCTTGCGCGCCATCGGTCACAGTCTGTCAGAAGAGATCCTCTACGACGACGAAGGGCACCCGATCACCCGCGATCTGCGCAGCTACGGCGCACCCAAAATCGGCGATATTCCGCGCGATTTCCGTGCCGTGCTGGTACCGAGTGATGACAAGGTTGGCCCGTATGGCGCCAAGTCTATCTCTGAAATCGGCGTCAACGGCGCCGCACCGTCGATTGCCACCGCCATCCATGACGCCTGCGGCGTGTGGCTGCGTGAATGGCATTTCACACCGGAGAAAATACTCACCGCACTTGGAAAACTGTAACCACGCGGGGCCGCGCTGCGGCCCCAACACAACCACCGTCAGCCCATGGCTGATGACCACATGACATGAATTCACAGGGCTGTCTGCCCTCGGTATGACGCTGTTACTGGCTAGCAGATAGTTATCAGTTGAATCAGATAATCAAATTTACCAGGAAGGAGTAAAGGGATGTCTGATATTACCCGAACTGATTCAGATCTTATTTATCAGCTGGAAGATAAGCCGCCCGTAAACCAGAGCCTGATTGGCGCAATTACTCATTTGCTTGCCATCTTTGTGCCCATGGTCACCCCGGCGCTTATTGTCGGTACTGCATTACAACTCTCGACCGATACCACTGCTTATCTGGTGTCGATGGCGATGATTGCCTCCGGTGTGGGCACCTGGCTGCAGGTCCATCGCTATGGCTGCATCGGCTCCGGGTTACTGTCGATCCAGTCGGTCAATTTTTCTTTCGTGACCGTGATGATTGCGCTCGGCAGCAGTATGAAAAGCGACGGATTACATGAAGAGTTAATTATGTCGTCCCTGCTGGGCGTCTCGTTCGTCGGGGCGTTTCTGGTGGTCGGCTCGTCGTTTATTCTTCCCTATCTCCGGCGCGTCATTACACCCACCGTCAGCGGCATTGTGGTGTTGATGATCGGCCTGAGCCTAATCAAAGTCGGCATCATCGATTTCGGCGGCGGCTTTGCGGCAAAAAGCAGCGGCACGTTTGGCAACTATCAGAATATCGGCGTCGGTCTGCTGGTCCTGCTGGTGGTCATTGGGTTCAATTGCATGCGCAGTCCGTTACTGCGTATGAGCGGGATCGCCATCGGTTTACTGGTGGGCTATGTGGTCTCGTTTTTCCTCGGGATGGTGGATTTCAGCAGCCTGCGGGATTTACCCATTATTACCGTGCCGCAGCCGTTCAAGTATGGTTTTTCCTTTAATTTCCATCACTTCCTGGTGGTCGGCACCATCTATTTGTTGAGCGTGCTGGAAGCAGTAGGTGATATCACCGCCACCGCGATGGTGTCGCAGCGGCCGATCAAAGGCGAAGAGTATGAATCGCGCCTGAAAGGCGGTGTGCTGGCGGACGGGCTGGTTTCCGTCATCGCCTCCGCGCTCGGCTCCCTGCCGCTCACCACCTTTGCGCAAAACAACGGCGTGATCCAGATGACCGGCGTCGCGTCGCGCTACGTCGGGCGCTTTATCGCCATCATGCTGATCGTGCTCGGCTTGTTTCCGGGGATCGGGCGATTCTTCACAACGATCCCGTCGCCGGTGCTTGGCGGTGCCATGACGCTGATGTTCTCAATGATCGCCATCGCCGGGATCCGCATCATCATCTCCAACGGGCTGCGGCGCCGGGAAACGCTGATCGTCGCCACCTCTTTAGGGCTGGGCCTTGGCGTCTCTTACGATCCCGCCATCTTTCAGGTGTTGCCCGCATCACTTTACGTGCTGGTTGAAAATCCCATCTGTGCCGGAGGGCTGACGGCGATTGCGCTCAACCTGCTCATCCCGCTCAGACGCGATGAGCCCAAAGCCGCCACCACCAGCATCAATGAACTGGAATAACTAAGGACTTATGTATGTCAGGAGAACACACCATTAAAGCCATTCGCGGCGCGTTTCTCGATGTCACCCGTGCGGTGGAACATCCCGAAGAGATCGAATCCGCACTGCGTTTTATTGAGGATGGCTTACTACTGGTTCGTAACGGAAAAGTAGAATGGTTTGGCGAGTGGCAGGACGGAAAATCCCGCGTCCCCACCAGCGTTCGCATTCGTGACTACCGCGGTAAGCTGGTTGTGCCGGGCTTCGTCGATACCCACATCCATTATCCGCAATGCGAAATGGTCGGCGCCTACGGCGAACAGTTGCTGGAATGGCTGAGCAAACATACGTTCCCGACGGAACAGCGCTATGCCGATCTCGACTACGCCCGGGAAATGTCCGCGTTTTTCCTCAAACAGTTGCTGCGCAACGGCACCACCACGGCGCTGGTATTCGGTACTGTGCACCCGCAGTCGGTGGATGCGCTGTTTGAGGCGGCCAGCCACATCAATATGCGACTGATTGCCGGCAAGGTGATGATGGACCGCAACGCGCCGGAATATCTGCTGGATGACGCCGAATCGAGCTATCAGCAAAGCAAAGCGCTGATTGAACGCTGGCATAAAAATGGCCGTTTGCTCTACGCCATCACGCCGCGCTTCGCCCCCACTTCCACACCCGAACAATTAGAAATGGCCCGTAAACTGCGCGAAGAATTTCCCGACACCTGGGTGCATACGCATCTCAGTGAAAACGTGGAAGAAATTGCCTGGGTCAAAGAACTGTTCCCGGAGCGGGAGGGCTACCTCGACGTTTACCACCACTACGGGCTGACGGGGAAAAGATCCGTGTTTGCTCACTGCGTACATCTGGAAGAGAAAGAGTGGGACTGCCTGAGCCACACGCATTCCTCCATCGCTTTCTGCCCGACCTCCAACCTGTACCTCGGCAGTGGATTGTTCAATCTGCAAAAAGCCTGGCACAAGAAAGTCGCCGTGGGCGTCGGGACTGACATCGGCGCAGGCACCACCTTCAATATGCTGCAAACGCTGAACGAAGCCTACAAAGTCATGCAGCTTCAGGGATGCCGGTTGTCAGCATATGAAGCGTTTTATCTGGCGACGCTGGGCGGTGCCCGCTCGCTGGGTCTCGATGACTGTATTGGCAATTTCCATCCAGGCAAAGAGGCCGATTTTGTCGTGCTGGAGCCGACCGCAACGCCGCTACAACAGCTGCGCTACGACAACTCGGCGTCTCTCATCGACAAGCTGTTCGTCATGATTACCCTGGGCGACGATCGCTCGATTTATCGCACGTATGTCGATGGCCGTCTGGTTTATGAACGTACCTGATAAAAAAATCACTTTCTGCAGGGGATACCACTATGGCAGACGATTCACTACACACGCCCGGCGCCGCTAACCCGCGCGGCGGCCTGGATGCTTACTTTAAAATTTCCGCACGCGGCAGCTCGGTACGCCAGGAGATCCTGGCGGGCCTGACCACGTTCCTGGCGATGGTTTACTCGGTGATTGTGGTTCCCGGGATGCTGGGCAAAGCCGGGTTTTCACCGGGCGCAGTGTTTGTCGCTACCTGTCTGGTGGCGGGGTTTGGCTCATTGCTGATGGGGCTGTGGGCAAACCTGCCGATGGCAATCGGCTGCGCCATTTCACTGACCGCTTTTACCGCGTTCAGCCTGGTGCTGGGCCAGCAAATCTCCATTCCCGTGGCGCTCGGCGCGGTGTTCCTGATGGGGGTGATTTTTACCGCCATCTCCGTCACCGGCGTGCGCTCATGGATCCTGCGTAATCTGCCGATGGGGATCGCCCACGGCACCGGGATCGGCATCGGTTTGTTCCTGCTGCTGATTGCCGCCAACGGCGTCGGGCTGGTGATCAAAAACCCGCTCGACGGCTTGCCGGTCGCACTGGGCGCCTTCACCTCCTTCCCGGTGATGATGAGTCTGCTGGGTCTGGCGATGATCTTTGGTCTGGAGAAAAGCAAAATCCCCGGCGGGATCCTGCTGACGATCATCGGTATTTCGATCATCGGCCTGATTTTTGATCCGACAGTGAAATACCACGGGCTGGTTGCGATGCCATCGCTGACCGATGACAAAGGGAATTCGCTGATCTTCACCCTTGATATCATGGGCGCGCTGAAGCCGTATGTGCTGCCGAGCGTGCTGGCGCTGGTGATGACCGCTGTCTTTGACGCCACCGGCACCATCCGCGCCGTCGCCGGGCAGGCGAACCTGCTGGATGAAAATAACCAAATCATCAACGGCGGCAAAGCGCTGACCAGTGACTCGGTCAGCTCTATCTTCTCCGGATTGGTCGGTGCGGCACCGGCGGCAGTGTATATCGAATCTGCGGCGGGAACCGCGGCGGGCGGAAAAACCGGTCTCACTGCCGTGGTGGTCGGGGTGCTGTTCCTGCTGGTGCTTTTCCTGTCGCCACTTTCGTACCTGATCCCAGGTTACGCCACCGCACCGGCGCTGATGTACGTCGGATTGCTGATGCTCAGTAACGTCTCGAAGCTCGACTTTAACGACTTTATTGATGCGATGTCAGGCCTGGTGTGTGCGGTGTTTATCGTGCTGACCTGTAACATCGTAACCGGCATTATGCTCGGGTTTGTGACGCTGGTGGTTGGTCGCGTGTTTGCGCGGGAATGGCAGAAACTGAATATCGGTACAATCGCTATCGCGGTGGTGCTGGTTGTCTTCTACGCGGGTGGCTGGGCCATCTGACACACTGCCCGGCGGCAACGCCGGGCATCTCATGACTACAGCCGGTTTAACAGGCTGGCATGCTTCACTAACTGCTGCTTTTGCAGCGCCGCTAACGCGTCATCCGTCATGATCCGCAACGCGGTCGTCGGGCAGACTTCCACACAAGCAGGCCCGGCGTCACGTTGACCGCACATATCACACTTCACGATCCGTGGATGACGGTTTTCCGAGGTCACGATGGTGATCGCCCCGAACGGGCAAGCCACCGCGCAGCTCTGACAGCCGATGCAGCGTGAATCATCCGCTTCAACGGACGCCGCCCCCATTGTCAGCGCGGCGACCGGGCACGCCGCCACGCACGGTGCATTCTCGCACTGGTGGCACATCACCGGGACGCTAAGCTGACTCAGACGCATCACCGTCAGTCGCGGCAACAGCTGAGTGACGCCCGGCTCATGCTCCAGCGCACAGGCCAGTTCGCAGGTACGACAGCCGATGCAGTCGTCCGCGCTGGCAACGATAAAACGGGTCATACGGCCTCCTTCAGTCGAAAACTCGCCAGCATCTCCCGGGCAGCCTGTCGGCCCGCCGCCATGGCAGTAACAACGAGGTCTGCGCCATGGACCGCATCCCCCCCGGCGTAGATTCTGGCGTGCGTGGTTTGCGTGCTCGTCCGGCCTTTGCCGCCGGTGATGATTTGCCCCCAGCGATCCAGTTCAACGCCATGCCCCTGTAACCATGGCATCTCGTGCGCCTGGAACCCGAACGCCATCACCAGCACGTCGGCAGGAAGTTCAAACTCAGAACCCGCCACCGGGCGCGGACGCCGACGCCCGTCTGGCCCCGGCTCGCCCATTTCGGTGCGGATGAGCCCGACAGCGGTCACCTGCCCTTTCCGGTTGCGGCTGATGTACTTTGGCTGAACGTTGAAAAGAAACTCGACCCCCTCTTCGCGGGCGTTCACTACCTCTTTTTTCGAGCCAGGCATGCTCAGTTCATCACGCCGGTAGGCGCAGGTGACGCTGGCCGCGCCACGACGAATGGAGGTTCGCAGGCAGTCCATTGCGGTATCGCCGCCGCCCAGCACCACTACCCGCTTACCGTGAATTTCGGTCAGCGGATACTCCTGGCTCTCTTCCAGTCCCATCACCTCGCGGGTGCTGGCGATAAGATAAGGCAGCGCCTGAATCACGCCAGTGGCGTCTTCGCCGTCAATCCCGGCAGCCATCAGCCCGTAAGTGCCAACGCCGAGAAAGATTGCGTCGTAATTCGCCAGCAGATCATTGAAAGACACATCGCGCCCGACATCGCTGTTGAGATGGAAGCGGATCCCCATCTCGCTGAAGATCTCGCGTCGCTGGCTCAGCACGGATTTATCGAGCTTAAAGGGCGGAATGCCGAAGGTCAGCAGACCGCCGATTTCCGGGTGCCGGTCAAAGACATCCACCTGCACACCTGCGCGAGCCAGAATATCCGCACACCCCAGCCCTGCCGGTCCGGCGCCGATCACCGCCACCCGTTCAGCGCGTGGCGACACAGCGCTCATGTCGGGTCGCCAGCCCATGGTCAGCGCCGTATCAGTGATATAGCGCTCCAGGTTGCCGACGGTGACGGCGCCGTGATGATTTTTGAGCGTACAGGCGCCTTCGCAGAGCCTGTCCTGCGGGCATACGCGACCGCAAATCTCCGGCAGCGAACTGCTCTGGTGGCACAGCTCGGCGGCCTCAATAATGTTTCCTTCCTTCACCAGACGGATAAAATCCGGAATGTGGTTATGCAGCGGACAGGTCCAGTTGCACCACGCTTTTTGTGAACAATAGAGGCAGCGCGAACTTTCGTAGTTGGCCTCGGTGCCATTCAGCCCGCGGTAGATCTCCGCAAAATGGGTTTTCCGCAGCTCTGCCGGGAGCTTTTCCGCTCCTTTGCGTGGCGGTTTTTTCAGAAACTCCCGGCTGTTAGCGGCGGGGGACCGCTGCGTATTCTGCCCCTGCGCCGCGCGCCGTTGCCTTTCGCGTTGCAGCCGCGCCAGCCCGTCGTCATCCATCAGACGTAGCGCCTGCGTCGGGCATGCTGCGACGCACTGCTGTTGCCCGGACGGATGCTGATGACAGAGGTCGCATTTCTGCGCCAGTGGCGCATTGCCTGCGGTCGCCACCATTTCAATCGCGCCGAACGGGCAGGCAATCGCGCAGTTTTTACAGCCAATGCATTTTGCCCTGTCGAGCTGGACGCTGTGGTTTTCAACACGCAGCGCGTCGGTCGGGCAGGAGGTGACGCAGGGCGCGTCATTGCAGTGCCGGCAGGTGGTGGTATTACTTGCCGTCTGCTGTGAGATAACGTGGATACGGGGGGTAAACTCGTGGCGCGCCAGCGGCCAGCTATCCTGACGATGCGATGTGACGCAGGCCACTTCACAAACATGACAACCGATGCACTCTGCCGCATCGGCAACAATGAACTTATTCATTCGTGTCCCTTTTCTTGTTTTTGATATCAACAGGGAACGCAATGCAATAATCAGACGCGTTTTGTTCAGAGCACAAACCATGCAGCAATTTTGCGATGCGCCTCAACATTACGCGCAAAAGGGCTGCCGCTCGGCCACAGTGACGTTTCGCAAGTGAATCATTGAGAGAGTCAGAATGATTAATTTTCTCTCAATTTGAGAAAAGGTAACGTTCTCCTTCCGTTGCGCTGTGTTGTCTCATCCGCGGGCGACCGTGCTTTTCTGTGATAGTCGCCGCATTTCAATGACTTTCCGCGCTCGGTGCAAAAAACTGGCACTCCCTAAGCATACTTTCTCCCGGATTTGCATTGTCACCCTTTCGCACTCTGCTCAGCCGATCTTTCAGGATCGCGCTGTTGGATAACAAGGAGATTTAGTTATGAGCGCCATTGATTCTCAGCCACCATCGGTCTCTGGCAGCCCCAACGCAACTGATGAGGTGGATCGTATTTTGTCACCAGGGAAGTTGATCATTCTGGGGTTGCAACATGTTCTGGTTATGTACGCGGGCGCCGTCGCCGTACCGCTAATGATTGGCGACAGGCTTGGATTGAGTAAAGAAACGATCGCGCTGCTGATCAGTTCCGATCTCTTCTGCTGCGGCGTCGTCACGCTGTTGCAGTGTATCGGCATCGGTCGCTTTATGGGCATCCGGTTGCCGGTGATCATGTCTGTCACTTTCGCCGCCGTCACACCGATGCTGGCCATCGGGATTAATCCCGACATTGGCCTGATGGGGATTTTCGGCGCCACCATTGCCGCGGGTTGTATCACGACGCTCCTCGCCCCGCTCATCGGCCGGTTGATGCCGTTGTTTCCCCCGTTAGTGACCGGTGTGGTGATTACCTCCATCGGGCTCAGCATTATTCAGGTGGGGATCGACTGGGCGGCAGGCGGCAAAGGTAACCCGGAATATGGCAATCCGGTTTACCTCGGCATTTCGTTTGCCGTGCTGCTGTTTATTCTGCTGGTGACGCGCTTTGCCAAAGGCTTTATGTCCAACGTCGCCGTGCTGCTGGGGATCGTTTTTGGTTTTGTGCTGTCGATGCTGATGAACGAAGTGAATCTCACCGGCCTGCATGATGCCAAATGGTTTGCCATCATCACGCCGCTGGCGCTCGGTACACCGGTCTTTGATCCGGTGTCGATCCTCACCATGACCGCGGTGATGATCATCGTGTTTATTGAATCCATGGGGATGTTTCTGGCGCTTGGCGAGATCGTCGGACGCAAGCTGACCCCGCAGGATATCGTTCGCGGCCTGCGTGTGGACGGCGTCGGCAGTATTTTCGGCGGCATCTTCAACAGCTTCCCGCACACCTCGTTTTCGCAGAATATCGGTCTGGTTAGCGTCACCCGGGTGTATAGCCGCTGGGTGTGCATCGCCTCGGGCGGGATCCTGATTATGTTCGGCATGGTGCCCAAAATGGGTGTGCTGGTGGCGTCCATTCCGCAGTTTGTGCTGGGCGGCGCGGGGCTGGTGATGTTCGGTATGGTGCTGGCAACGGGGATCCGCATTCTGTCGAGGATCAACTACACCACCAACCGCTACAACCTGTACATTGTTGCCATCAGTCTCGGGGTGGGGATGACGCCCACGCTGTCGCAGAATTTTTTCTCTAAATTTCCGTCAGAGCTCCAGCCGCTGCTGCACAGCGGGATCATGCTGGCGACCATCAGCGCCGTACTGCTGAACCTGTTTTTCAATGGCTACCATAAACACAATACCGGGCTGGTGCCTGAAAACCCGAACGCGCCACACCGCTCGCCACGTACTGTGCGCATGTGGTTGCTGATGCGGAAGGTGAAAAAAAGCCAGCACGAGGAGTAACTCCCACACTGCTGGCGGCTCCGGTCGTCAGCAGATCACATTTCTGGCATCAAATCATGACCCCGTGGAAAGTCATGTTATCATTTAGCCAGTCAATATCTTTTCATCTCACTCTGAGGCTTTGATGCTGGAGATTGTAACCATCAGATAATCAGCTTCCCGACCCGCCCGGGCCGGACTGGTTATCGCTGCGCTTAAACCTTACGCGAACACCTGCCGGTGTTGGCTCGTTTTTGCACATGATGATTACAGGTATTTTCAGCATGAATATTTCCCGTCAGGAACAACGTACCCTGCACGTTCTCGCCAAGGGCGGACGCATCGCCCATACCCGCGACGCCTCTGGCCGCGTCACCGCCGTTGAGTGCTATTCCCGCGAAGGGTTGCTGCTCAGCGACTGTACGCTCGCCGTTTTCAAAAAACTCAGAACCAAAAAACTGATCCGCTCCGTGAACGGACAGCCTTACCGCATCAATACCACTGGTCTGAACCACGTGCGTTCCCAACTGGATAACCGCTAAGGAGAGTGAAATGAACATGATGATTTCTCAGGAATTTCTTAACGACAATATGATGGGGCCGAACGCCCTGATGCTGGCTGACGAAGTGGCCGATTCGCTTAACCTGAAACCCGGCATGCGGGTGCTTGACCTCGCTTGCGGTACCGGCCTGACGTCGATTCACCTGGCCCGCCGCTATGGTGTTGAGATCGTGGCGATGGATTTGTGGATCGCCGCCGAAGACAACCGACAGCGTTTCACACAGTTTGGGCTTGAGCAGCAGATCACGGCGTTGCATCAGGACATCAACGATCTGCCCCGCGATCGACCTTTCCCGGAAGATCACTTTGACGCGCTGATGAGCATCGACGCCTGGCACTATTTCGGTGCCAGCTCGTCGTTTTTTGATACTCATCTTGTGCCGTTTCTCAAACCCGGCGCGCGCGTGGCGGTGGTCGTTCCCGGTTTAAAAATGCCCTTTAACGATGGCATTCCACCTGAGATGGCGCCGTACTGGCAGTCGGGCATGAACTTCTTCACCGTCGACTGGTGGCGGCAGTTGTGGCAGCAGAGCGCCTTTCTCAGGATGGATCTCTGCGCTGAGAGCGAGGTGACCGACGCGGCCTGGCAATCATGGCTCGGTTGCCATCATCCCTACGCCATCCGCGATCGGGCGATGATAGCCGCAGAAGCAGGGCGTTATTTTAACTTCACCCGCATGACCGGATGGATCGACAAGTAAATCAGTACCCCGCCGGGAGGCGGGGTTTTCAGGGAGAATATATGGATATCAGCGATATCATTTTTACCCGGCGTCCCACACCACTCACTCCCGGCGAGGGCAAAATCCCGTGGGATGATGCCGCCTTCAGCCAGCGTATGCTGGATAACCATCTGTCGCAGGATCACGACTGGGCAAGCCGTAAGTTGCCGGTGATTGAGCAGCAGGTCGCGTGGGTTGCCCGCCAGCTTGCGGACGGTGGTCAGATTCTGGATCTCGGTTGCGGCCCCGGTTTGTATACCCAACGTCTGGCGCAGCGGGGCTACGTCTGCTCTGGCGTCGATTTTTCGCCAGCGGCGATCCACTGGGCGCGGCAACAGGCCCATCAGCACGGTCTCGCCATCGATTATCATCAGCAGGATGTCCGGCACTTTACCCCGGCACAGGCGTTCGATCTGATCATGATGACCTTTGGCGAAATCAACGTGTTCAGCGCAGAAGACACCCGCGCCCTGCTCCGCCGTTGCGCGTCATGGCTCAAACCCGGCGGAAAACTGTTGCTTGAAGTCCATTCGTTTGCGGAAGTGAAACGCCAGGGAGAGGCGGAGCGGAGCTGGCAGCCGTGCCCGGAGGGGCTGTTTGTGGATCGTCCGCATGTGTTGCTCACAGAAAACCAGTGGGATGAGGCCGCGCAGACCAGCACCACGCTTTTCTGGGTGCTTGAGGATAATGGCGTTGTCACACGATTCAGTAGCCAGACGAGAGCATGGCATGACGAGCAGTATCAGCAGTTGCTGGCGGAATGCGGCTTCAGCGATATCAGTAAAATCGCAGGCGATGAATGGCCGGTCAGTGATACCTTTGAGGATAAATTGTTCGCCCTTATGGCGGTGATGACAGGAGACAAAAGATGAAAATTGCCCACGTTGCGCTCTGGACCCGCAATCTCGACGCGCAGGCCGCATTCTGGCAAACCTTTTTTGGCGGTACGGCGAATGCAAAATACCAGAGCCGCAACAATCCGGGTTTTGAATCGTATTTCATCACCCTCGACGAAGGCCCGACCATTGAGCTGATGACGCTACCAGCGCTGACCGATGCCCCGGACAATAAAACAATCACCGGTTGGGCGCACGTCGCGTTGAACGTGGGCAGTAAAGCCAGTGTGGATGCGCTAGCCGATCGCGCGCGTCAGCAGGGTATTCTGAAAAGCCCGCCGCGGGTGACCGGCGACGGCTATTACGAAGCCGTGCTGACCGATCCGGACGGTAATCTGATTGAAATTGTTGGGGAATAACTGACAGGCACGGCGTTTTCAGGCGCCGTGCTGCGGTGAAACTTATTCGTTGAAGAACCAGTAACCCTGATTCACCAGTTCGGTCAGTTCGACCACGAACGCCGGGTTTTGCAGCGCATCGCCCAGTTCGTTCTGGCTTAAGGTGGTGTAACGGCACAGCGCATCAGCCGCGGCGGCATCAACGGTGTTCAGCCGTTCGCTGTTGATGAAGAAACTGTCGCCGATGTTCAGCACCCGCAGCCCGCTCAGGCGGGCCAGCGTTTCTCCGCCCATCAGCGCGTCGTAGATCTCCTCCGGCGCATACGGCGGTTCCGCCGGTGCGATATCCAGCTCGTGACGCGGCGTGGTGGCAAAGCGGCCAAACCACTGGGTGAAATCTTCACGCTGGTTGATCATGTCGATCATCATGTCGCGCAGGCGGTCAAGTTCGTACTCTTCCACCCGGCCCGGATGCTCGCGGCAGGTTAAATCAGGATCACAGTAGTGCTCGCCGCCGAGATCGTTTTCCAGCGCGTAATCGGCAAAGCTGCTGATCAGATCACGGCCATTCGGCCCACGAAAACCCACCGAATAGTTCATCGCGGTTTCATGGGTGAAGCCATCGTGCGGGAAGCCTGGCGGAATATAGAGGATATCGCCCGGTTCGAGATCTTCATCGATGATCGGCGTGAACGGATCAACATGCAGCAGAGCCGGATGCGGGCAGAACTGACGCATCGGCAGTTTGTCCCCCACGCGCCAGCGACGACTACCCATTCCCTGAATGATGAAAACATCGTACTGATCGATGTGCGGCCCGACGCCACCACCCGGTACAGAGAAGGAGATCATCAGATCATCCAGCCGCCAGTCCGGCAGCACGCGGAACGGGCGCACCAGTTCGGCAGACGGCGCATGCCAGTGGTTTACGGCTTGTGCCAGCAGCGACCAGCCGGTTTCCCCCAGGCCGTCAAAATGTTCAAAAGGACCGTTACTGGCCTGCCATTTACCGTCGAAGTGACTGACCAGACGGCTGTCGACTTCCGGCTCCATCGCCAGACCAGCCAGCTCATCTGGCGTGATCGGATCGACAAAACCCGGAAAGGCTTTTTTCAGCACAACAGGTTGTTTTTGCCAGTATTTCTCTAAAAATTCCGGCCAGTTCAGATTCAGTTGATACGTCATCGGTGGGTACCCGTAAGAAGAAGACGGAGGATTATAGAGAGACTCGCCGCGATGCCGCTTTGTCATTGGTCAAGGAACGGTTTACCTGCCCGCGATGTTTTTCGCCAAATATCTACCATGACAATATCTTTAAGATTAATCGCACAGGTTCGCGAGATATAAATCTCATCATAAATTATCTGCGAGTTATAAATGCGTATATATCTCCACATAGAATGTAGTGCTTTGAAGGTAATTTTTGATTTGCTAGCATCCGAATCGGTTCAACGGAGGATCAATAATTAAACAGTGAATGGTTCACTTATTTAATTATTAATATGAACTTTGCTGGAACAAACCAGGAGTTTTTAACAACAGAGCAAATTATTGCTCGCGTGGTTATGACTCTTTATTTTTCAGGTAATTTATACAAACAGGATATTGTTATGAATATGAATAAAGTCGCTATGGCTGTTGCATTCTCTGCTGCTCTGGGTTCTGTGTCAGTTTTCGCGGCTGATACAACGAACGGCATGATTGAATTCCAGGGTGAACTGGTTAATACCGCCTGTGGTCTGGCGCCAAACTCAAGCCCGGTCACTGTTGATTTCGGCCAGATCCCTGTTTCTGCTCTGGCGAATGGCGCGCGTGCTGGCAACGTTCATCAAAACATCGAACTGCAACACTGTGACACCACTGTGGCAGATAGCGCGGTTGTTTCTTACACCCCAACCAGCCTCAACCCGACTGATGGCACACTGGCAGCCTTCACTTCTGGCACCGCGTCTGGCGCCGGGATTGGTCTGCGTGACAGCGCCAGCCAGGATGTCGTCTGGGGCCAGCCGACAACTGCTGTACAGTTGGTTGATGGTTCCAACGTCATTCCATTCGTGGCTTACGTGAAAGCGGAAAGCGCGTCAGCAACGGTAATGGCGGGTACGTTCCAGTCAACCATCAACTTCCAGATCGATTATCAGTAATCCTTCAGAAAGCCGGAGTGCGGGAGTTTTCCCGCACTCATCAAACAGGATGACCGCGTCAGGGAGGGACAGAATGACGATAAGTAAGGCACTCTTTTTGCCCGTTCTATCATGTGCGCTGCTGGGTTCGCTTCCGGCTCCCGCCGCAACCGTGACGCCGGGTTCATTAGCGATGAGCGGTGAGATCATCGAAGCGGCCTGCGCATTTGCCCCCTCGAATCGTGACGTTCTGGTGGAATTCGGCGAGATCTCCGCCGGTCATATCAGCCAGAGTAAAGAAGTGAGTATCACGCGTCCTTTTCTTGTCCAGCTTGCGGGTTGCAGGGTAGTGAAAAGAGAAAATGGCAGCACGCTTTTTCCCTATGCCACCGTGACATTCATGGGTGAAGCCCTGACCTCCGATCCCACCACGCTATTAATTACCGGCGAAGCAGATGGTTTTGGTATTCGTCTGCATGGCCGACACAGCGAAATATTAACGATCGGTAAACCCTCAATGGGATATGAACTCAGTGACGATGATAATACATTGCAATTTACTGCATCACTGGTTCCGGTCCAGCAGCAAAATATTAAAGCTGGCGAGTTCTATGCTGTTGCCCAGGTTTTTATGGATTACAACTAATAAATAAAATTAATAATTCCAGGATGGGACGCAGTATTTTTTCAACAGATTTTTTTGGGACGAAAAATCATGTCGGTTACATTAAAAACAAAAATAACGATAATTGCCTTACAGGTAATGAGTCTCTGTTATGCCACAAC
Organism: Trabulsiella odontotermitis; assembly: GCF_030053895.1. Lineage (NCBI taxonomy): Bacteria > Pseudomonadati > Pseudomonadota > Gammaproteobacteria > Enterobacterales > Enterobacteriaceae > Trabulsiella > Trabulsiella odontotermitis. The sequence continues at coordinate 563,149 of NZ_CP125781.1, read as the reverse complement.
TGCATATGCAGATGAGAGCGTTGAATTTAATACCGACGTACTGGATGCGGCGGACCGTTCTCGTATCGATTTGTCCCGTTTTTCAACGGATAACTATGTTACGCCTGGCGATTACCTGCTGGATATCCGTATTAACGGCCAGCCGGTGGGTCAGGAGAAAATTCGTTACATCGACGCGCCTGAAGGCAAGAGCACGATGCCGTGTATCACCGGTGATCTGCTGAGCAAACTGGCGTTAAAAGAAGAAGCGCGACTGAAAGTCGAGCAACGCTTTGAAAACTGCTACACCCTGCAAAGCCTGCCGGGCGCCACCGTAAGCAACTATGCCGGTGTGCTTGAAATCACCGTTCCGCAGGCATGGATGAAATATAACGACCCGGACTGGACGCCGCCCGAGCGCTGGGATCAGGGGATTGCCGGTTTCATTTTTGACTACAGCCTGAACGGGCAGTTAACCCGACAATTTGATCACAGCGACAACTACAGTTCGCTGTCAGGCTATGGTCAGGCAGGCATGAATATCGGCGCCTGGCGTTTCCGTGGCGAGTACCAGACCAGCTACTACAGCGACAACCATCAGTTCGATTTCGACTGGAATCAGCTCTACGCCTATCGTCCGCTGCCGATGATGGCCGCCAAACTGACGCTGGGTGAGATCTACCTCAACTCACAGGTGTTCGACACGCTGCGCTTTACCGGGGTGAACCTCGCCAGCGACGAGCGCATGTTGCCACCGGCGCTGCAAGGTTACGCGCCTGAAATTCACGGTCTCGCGCGCAGCAACGCCAAAGTGACTGTCAGCCAGAGCGGACGGGTGATTTATGGAACCACTGTGCCGGCAGGCCCGTTTAACATTCAGGATTTACGCAGCTCAGTGCGTGGCGTGCTGGATGTCCGCGTAGAAGAGCAGGATGGCTCGGTCTCCACCTTCCAGGTGAACACCGCCAACATTCCATATCTCACACGTCCTGGCTACGTGCGCTACAACGTTTCCGGCGGTGCGCCATCTCGTTACAACCATAAAATCCAGGGGCCGGCATTCCTCTCCGGTGATTTTTCCTGGGGGATCAGCAATGCCTGGTCGCTGTATGGCGGCTTGCAATCCTCCGGTAGAGAGTACACCGCAACCTCACTCGGTATTGGTCGTGACCTCAGCATTCTCGGTGCACTCTCCATCGATGCCACCGAATCCTGGAGCCGCAGGCCCGACGGCAGACGTCTGAAAGGGACTTCGTACAAACTGAGCTACGCGAAAACGTTTGAAGAGTACAACAGCGCGATCACCTTCGCCGGTTACCGCTTCTCGCAGGAAGATTTCCGTACCATGGCGCAATACCTTGATGAGCGTTATCAGGGCTATGACCATCTGGGGCGTGAAAAAGAGCTCTATACCATCACTGGTAACAAAACCTTCTGGGCTGACGAGCCGGGTAAAGCGACGACCGTGTTTATCACCTATACGCATCAGAACTACTGGGACAGGCGCAGTCAGGATCGTTACGGTTTCGCGGTCGGGCGTTCCTTCCGCATCGGCGAAATCAGCGGCATTTCCGCCAACCTTTCCGCGTATCGCACCGAGTACAAGGGGCGCAGAGATGACTCCATCGCCTTCTCGGTGTCGGTGCCGATTGGCGATAACAAATGGGCGGGTCTCGATATTCAGACCAACAACGGCAAGACCAGCCCGATGGCGTCTTATACCGACAACAGCGATTACAACAACCTGTGGCGTATTCGCGCCGGGGCGAGCCAGAGCGGCAACGCGAGCGCCGATGGCTATTACCAGCATCGTTCGCAACTGGCTGAAATCAATACCAACGCCAGCTATCAGCAAAATGAGTACATGGCGATAGGCACTACCCTGCGCGGCGGCTTTACCGCTACGCGCCATGGCGCCGCGCTGCACAACAGCGGCGCCACCATGAACACCGCCCGCGTGATGGTGGATACCAATGGCATCGGCGGCGTACCGCTCAATGGCGAGCGTTCACGCACCAACAGCGCCGGGATTGCCGTGGTACCGGATGTGGTGAGTTACAACAGCTTTGACACCCGCGTGGATGTTGACGCGATGGACGGCGATATCGAACCGTCGAAAGCCATCAGCACCACGACGCTCACCGAAGGCGCCATCGGTTACCAGGCGTTCGGCATGGCGAAAGGGATAAAGATGATGGGCACCCTGCGCCTTGCAGACGGCAGCGAACCGCCCTTCGGCGCGGAAGTGTATAACGGCGATGGCGTCAGCGTGGCGATGGTGATGGAAAACGGACAGGCCTGGCTTGCCGGGGTGAATCCTGACGAAACGCTGAACGTGATGTGGGGCGGCAAGAAACAGTGTCAGGTCACGATACCGCCTGGCATCACCGGACAGCAGGCCGATACGCTGCTGCCATGCCGCCGCTAAGTCGCAATATAACGAGTTATCTTACTGTAATAAAAGGCAAAAAATGAGCAATAAAAGACATCACAGACGCTGGATTGCCGCTCTCGTACTGGGTGCGATCGGCATCGACGCTCAGGCGGGGGTCTCCCTCGATCGCACCCGCGTCATTATTACGGAAAAAGAGGCGTCGTCGAGCGCGAATCTCTCTAATACCAGCCCGGATATTCCCTTCCTCGCGCAGTCATGGGTGGAAGACGAGCATGGCAAAAAGATCACCGGGCCGCTGATCGTGTTACCGCCGCTACAGCGGATTAACGGTGGGCAGAAAGGGATTGCCCGCGTCACCAAAACCGCGGGCATCGAGAGTCTGCCGAAAGACAGAGAGAGCCTGTTCTATCTCAACGTCAGGGAGATCCCGCCCAAGCCGGATAAACCCAACACGCTGCAACTGGCGATGCAGTCACGCATCAAGCTGTTTTACCGGCCCGCAGCGGTGATCCCGAAGAACAAAAGCGATGTCTGGCAGGACCAGGTGATTTTCCACAAAAACGGCAGTCAGATGACCGCCCAGAATCCGACGCCGTATTACGTCACCATTATTGGCTTGTCGAAAGCGTCGGGAGGCAAAATCACCCGTTTCCCGGGGATCATGATCGCGCCGAAATCCAGCCAGCAGTTCGCGATTACCGAGGCGGGCGTCAGCGATTTTTCGATGATGTATGTGAACGACTACGGCGGTCACCCGGAACTGAAATACCGCTGCGATGGCAATACCTGTAAAGCGCTGCCGCCTGCACAGCAGGGTTAATTAAGAAGGAACCTGACGATGCCAAATAAACTTCCCTTACTCGCCCTGCTGGCAGTGGGCGTGACGTTTCAGACCTGTGCCGACTCGCCGTTGCTGCCCTCGCCCACTACTCAGGATCGTGTCGGCGAAGAGAGCGGCATTGTCCGGTTTCATGGTTCTGTGCATGCCTCGACCTGTGTACTGACGACGAAAAGCCGCATTCAGGATATTGAGCTGGGTGAGATCAGCGCCCGGCAGTTCCATCAGGCAGGCGATCGCAGCCAGCCTGTGCGCTTCACGTTATATCTGAAAGATTGTCTGAAAGGCGCCAGCCAGGCGCGCAGCAGCCTCGCCCCGAAAAGCACTGGCGACGACTGGCGGGCTTACAGCACCAGCGAGCAGGCGGTTCAGGTGACCTTTATTGGCGAATCCGATATCAACAACCGCCAGTTGATCCGCACCACGGGGACAACCCTGGGCGCGGGCGTGCGCCTGATGGACATGAAAGGCAACGCGCTGGAAGTGAATCAGACAAACGCACCGTATCTGGTGAATCCTGGCGACAGCGAGCTGAATTTCCTCGCAGCGCTGGAATCCACCGGGACAAACGTTCTTGCTGGTGAGTTTAGCGGTCTGGTTCGCCTGAAGATGGAGTACCTGTAATGAGACCTTCAGTGAAGCTGCTGCTTTGCGCATTACTCTTCCCGTCCACCGCTTGTCTGGCCGTGGACGGTGAAATCGTCCCGGTGAACGGGACTTATGATTATTTCATTAGCATTGATAATCAGGACATTACCAACAACCAGGCCGGGTCGACCGTCGTCGATGAATTCGATCTGGCCGGGATGTTTCAGGGGCGCGCCTATTGCTCACAGTCGATGGTTGACCAGCCGGTCTATTTTATGTCGCAGGCGACGTTAAACCAGTCTGGCTCGACGCCGGGTTATCTCAAGCTTAATGACTATATGGACGTCAAAATTGAGATATATATCGGCGGCAACCTGCAACAGTACGTCACCGTTCCGTTCGAAAACGTCTCTAACAACGTCAACCAGAACTACTGCAACGTACCCAGTACGGTCCTGGTGAACGAATTTGCGTCCGGCGCCCGGGGCCGTGTGACTTTTATGATCACCAAACCGATTATCAACGGCCTGAATTTACAAGGTTCTGAAATTGCCAGACTGTTTGGTCGCCTGGGGCCAGGACCGATGGGGCAAACCGCGCTGTCGCGGATCACTATCGCCTCTGGCGTGCTGACGGTGCCGGATAAATGCACTGTCAACCAGGGCTCGCCCATCGTGGTGGATTTCGGCACCATTCCCGGCTCGGGAAACCTGCTGGATGGCACCCGTTACAGCCAGAACGTCCCTATTCACGTGAAATGCGAGGGCGGGAGTTTCTCGCAGGGCGCGCTGAACATCAAACTCGGCATCCAGCAGCCTAACCCGGCGTTTGTCGACGGCAAATACCTGAGCACCACTGGTACCGTGGATCGTTCGGACCTGGGCATCGCCTTAAAAGATCGCCAGGGCACGCCTGTTTCGCCGAACACGTTTTATAACGTGCCGGGCTTTGCCAATAACGAAGGTGACTGGAACCTCACCGCGGCACCGATCGCCAGAAGCGCAACATCCGTGATCCCGGAAGGTGAATTCCGTGCCTCCGCAACGATCGTGGCTGAATTCCAGTAAGGAGGGAATATGAACCGACTGATGACCCTCGCAGCCCTGCTGGTGGCCGCATTGCTTCCGGCACCGGTACTGGCGCAGGGAGAACTGATTGGCGGCGATCTCAGTTTTAAGGGGCTGGTAATCGCCTATCCGTGCAGTATTGCGCCAGAGTCTGAGCGTGTGCCGGTGGATTTCGGCAAGATCTCGATTAAATCACTGTATGGCACCGGGAAAACAACGCCTGTCCCGTTCTCCATTAAATTGCAGGACTGTAACCCGATGACCTTCGACTCGGTCACCGTGACGTTTAACGGCATCACCAATACGGTGATGGCGGATCGGCTGGCGATCCAGCCCACGGCACCAGACAACGCCAGCGGCGTTGGTATTGGTTTGCTGGAGGCGGACGACACGCCGGTGCGCTTAGGGATCGCCACCAGCCCGACGGCGATTACTGATACCGTGATGCAGCTCGATTTTCAGGCTTTTGTGGAAGCGGAACCCGATGCGTTATCGAACGGGACAATCGCCACCGGGCCGTTTACCGCTACGGCGAATTACACACTGAACTATCAATAGCGGCGGAGCCGGGGCATGACGTATCAGTGTTTCATCTACGATAAGAATTGCTTTTTTTCGCAGGGGATTGTCACGCTAACCCTGCGTTTGTTCGCCAGGGAAAACCTGTCTGGCTGCGCCGCCAGCAATGATTACTCGCAGATGGTGGCGCTGATGCGGGAAAACAGCCGTATTGAACGTCAACTATGGCTGTTGTGCGATCTGGACAGTCTGCCGCGCGAGCGGTTTCAGGCGCTGCATTTAATGAGAATGTTTTGTCAGCATAAAAACCAAAAGCTGATCATTTTATTGAGTGAACACAACATGCCGCTGTTTATTACGCTCTATTCACTGCTACCGAATGCGCACTGGCTGCATAAAAAAGAGAGCGTTGAATATGCCCGGCTCTTTTTTCAGGATTTATTACACAAACGGCACAATGGAAATTGCTTCAGCCACTCTCTGACAAAATACACGCGCAACAGGCTGCGTAACCAAACCACGAATGCCATATCAGGAAATGAGTGGTGGCTGATGGAAGAAATTATCAAAGGGAAATCGCTCTCACAAATTTCCGGTGAGGTGAACGTTGATGTGCGCCGACTGAGCTATATAAAACGCCACTTAATGAAAAGGCTGAATATAAGAAACAATATCGATTTGTTTGCTGCCATAAAAGGCATCATCCCCTGAGCAATTATACCGGTGCAGTCCATCACCGGTAATTCGTTGCAATGCACTACCTATAAACCACAACCTGGATAAGGAAAACTAAATGAAAAAACTGACTGCATTTGAAGCCGCGGGAATCGTCGGTGGTTGCTGCAAAACGTGCGAAAGCGTATACCAGAACGTGACCGTAGGCGGCGTGACCTCCTGTAAACTGGTCACCACCTGCAAAGATAAACACGGCACCACAACCACCATGCAGAATGCTGACGCCAGCAAGTGCGGCGGCATTCCGAACCGTTATCGTTAATCAGTGATTACCCGGAGAGCCTCTGCCCTCCGGGTATTTTTCTTTCCCGTTGCGAGATAACTATGGCTATTCAATTTAAGCGTGCTGGTTTTATTAGCTATTCCCTGTTTCTCATTATTGTCTCGTCGCTGATGACAGTACTCTGCTATCACCTTTTTGTGTTTAATACGTTTGCGACAGATGAAACCCAGACCCAGGCGTTTCGTGAAGTCAGTGCTGAACAAATTAAAAACAGCCCCATCAAAGACGATAACAGTATTATCGAAGTGATGTCTTACGGCTGCCATTATTGCGCGGCGAATGAAGAAAATCTGACAGAATTTGCCCGTACGTTGCCAGCGGGCAGCATATTTAAAACGATTCATATTACCAGCGACAGCAATGGCCTCGCGGTTTACGCCCCGATATTCGCCACTCTCGAAGCAATGGGCATTGAAGAAAACGTTCGCGACAGCGCCTATAACGCCATTATTACGCGCAATCTGAATCTGGCCGATGAACCCACCCTGCTGACGTGGCTGGTTAAAAATAATATCGACGTCAAACAATTTCAGGCGACCCGCCAGAGCGAGGCCGTGAAAGCGCGACTGGCTGAGATGGCGGACATTACCCGGCATTACGCCATTACCGCCACGCCGATGTTTATTATCAACAAACGCTATGTCGTGGCGCAGGATCGCGATTTCCCTGAATTTGCCCAACGGATGCAGCAATTGCTGAAAGGGGAAAAATAAGCGCCGTGGTCAGGTTTATTATTCTCTGGAGCGTTTTCAGCGTTAAAAACAGCCTGCAATGGCTGCACCACCTGCGCGGTGACATCGCGCGTGGTGAACTCGCCATGCTGCGTAAGATCGTACGCTACGTGCCCATCATCGTGGTGCTGGGTGTGGCGCGGGGGCTTTGCGCGCTGGGCCTTGCCGGTCGGTCGTTCCGTTTGCAGAACGCAGTGGCGACGGAGAATTTCCGCTGTCTGACCGGTCAGAAAACGCCAATTAACGCGGTGTGGATTGCCGTTCGCCGCCGCCTGCTGGAAGAGGCGGCGACCTGGGGGCAAAACCCGACGCTGCGGCGCCAGCTCCGCCAGTGTACAGACCAACTGGACGCTGTCGTCGCGCCCCTGCATCAACAGAAAATCCCGGTCATTCTGGCGCCGTTGCATGCGGTATCGGATGTGCTGGCGGCTATCGTCGGTGCCAGCGTTACGCCAGGCAAGGCGAGCGTGGTGGTCTCTGCCAGCGCCGAACTGTATAACCAGCATGCCCGCACGCTCGGCGGTATTCAGCTCGCCTATTGCTCCATTCATCAGGACAACAAGGCGCTCGCCAGCAATCTGATGTCGCTGATTGCCGATGTCGCCGCGGGCGAGCAGAACATGATCATCTTCCCGGATATCTCCCCGGACTACACCCTGCAGGCGGAAGGCGCGCTGGAAGCGAAACTGCCGTGCCGTTTATTTGGTCGCGCCGCGAAATTACACCATGGCGTGGTGCGGCTTTCCGGCGTGATTTCAGCGCAGGTGGTGTTTTATCACCTCAGTTACGACGGTGGCCTGCAAATCCGCATTCACCCGCCGGTGGCCGCGAAAGCGGTGGCCGGCGCGATGCCCGGCATTATCGAACAGATGTTGCGGGAAACGCCGCAGGACTGGCTGCTCTGGCACAGCCACTCTCTCTATTTCATTAATCATTAGAACGCATCATGAAAACCACGCTCCCCGACATGATTTATCAGGAAGAGACCAATGAGTGCGGCCTTGCCTGCGTGGCGATGCTGGCGCAAACCCAGGGGCAAACCGTCTCGCTGGAGACTCTGCGCGAGATGTTTCCGGCCTCCGATCACGGCACGTCGCTGGATTCGCTGATGGTCATTCTGGCGCGGCTGGGCATTGCCACCACGCCCGTGCTGTTTGAACACCATGAGCTGAGCACGTTGCCGCTGCCCGCCATTCTGCACTACGGCGCGAGCCATTATGTGCTGCTCAGCTGGCGCAAAGGCAATCACGTCTGCGTGATGAACCCGGCTGTGGGCGAACAGTGGCTACCGTTTGCCGCGCTGAAGCAGGAGATCAGCGGCTATGCGTTGATTGTCGAGCCCGACACCGTCCTGCCTCCGCCTGCCGATCTGCCACCCTCATCAACCGCAAAAACGGCGCCACGGGCGATGAGCCTGAAGGAAACCGCGGTTGTACCGGGCATTTATCGCCTGATGCTGCTGACCTTCCTGGTGTCGCTCACCCTGTTCCTGATGCCCACCATGGTGAGCAACGCGATTAACCAGGCCTTCTCCAGCACGGAGAACAGCGACTTCCCCTACGGCTGGTTTATCGTAGCGTTTGTTGTCGCGACCTTCATGGCGCTGGGCGTGCGGGTCATCAGCGAGCGGTTTATCAAACGCTTTGTGCTGGTCAACAGCGGCCTCGGGTTTTCCCGCCTGCTCAGCAACCCGCTGCGCTTTTTTGAAAAGCGCGCGCCGGGGGAAATCTACAGCCGCTTCACCGCCTGGCAGGTGGGGCTGCTGCAGAAAATTGAACTGGACAACGGCCTGCGTTCCGACTGGGTGATCTGCGCCATCGCGCTTGCCATCATGTTCTGGATTGCGCCCGTGCTGGCGGCGATTTCGGCCGTTGGCGTCACCATCATGGGGCTTATCAGCGTCTGGGCGGTGTTTCGCGACCGCTGGTACACCCAGCAACTGCAACTGAAAAGCGCAGCCCTCAACGACTTTTTTATGGAGACGTTGCAGGGCATTCTGACCATCAAAACCGCCGGGCTGGAAAACCGCCGTCAGGCGCAGTTTGCCTGGTTCAGCCGCGATCTGTTCTCCTGCCTGCAGAAGCAAAAAGTCTACGAACAGGTGAAGGAAGGGCTTTATCAACTGACCGGCAGCCTGGAGATGGTGGTGTTTATGCTGCTGGTGCTACCGATGGTGCATGGCAAACTCATCTCGTTTGGCGACTTCTTTGCCTACAGCTTTCTGCGGCAGATTTTTACTTCTTACGTTACGCGGATCTTCTTCTCTATTATTCAGAAATCGCAGTTAAACGTGATTGATACCCGCGCGCACAGCCTGTTCCCGCAACACGTGGAGACCCGCGCCCCGTTGCAGCCGGAACCGGTGTCCACCGTACCCGATCTGTGTTTTGACGACGTTTGCTATTACTACGATCCGCAAAAACCCATTCTGGATTCGATTTCGCTCTCTTTACCGGCAGGCGATCAGATTGCCATTGTCGGCGAATCTGGCGCAGGCAAGAGCACGCTGCTGCGGTTGATTGCCGGGCTGTTCTCTCCCCAGCACGGCACCTGCTACGCCGGGAAAACACCAATCCCCCGTCAACAACTGGCGCAAACCGTCTGCCTGCAAAGCCAGGAAGATATTCTGTTTAACGCCTCGGTTCGCGAAAACATCACCCTGTTCGATGCGCAATACCGTGAACGGGATCGCCAGCGGATTGAGTCGCTGCTGGCGTCGCTGGCGCTGGGCGATGTGGTACAGGCGTTGCCTGGCGGTATCGACGCGTTGATCCGCGAAAGCCATGCCGCGCTCTCACTCGGCCAGCGTCAACGCTTATTGCTGGCGCGGGCGCTGTACAGTGCGCGTCCGGTGCTGCTGCTTGATGAACCCACCGCCAACCTCGACGACGACACGGCGGCGATTGTGATGGACGCCATTCATGCCCATTGTCGTCAGACCGGAAAATCGTTGATTGTCGTGACTCACAGCGATCAGGTGCTGGCCGGGTTTCAGCGCATCTACCAACTGGCTGAGGGGCAACTCACCCGCCTGAACAGCCCCTTAACTCCCCTGGACTTTAAGAAGGAACTTACCGCATGAAGCCATGGCGTCTTAAACCCCGTTGGTTACTCGCAGGCGCTGGCATTGTGGCGGCAGTCGCGTTGGTCGGTGTGTCGATTGCCTCCTTCACCTCACCGTCGCCGCAGGAAAACCTGCACGTTGAAACAGTCGACAAAGGCGATATCGAAAAAGTGGTGCTGGTGACCGGTATCCTCAAACCCGCCGTGCAGGTGAACGTCGGGGCGCAGGTGAACGGACAACTGCGCAAGCTGTATGTGCGACTCGGCGACAAGGTGAAAAAAGGCCAGCTGCTGGCGGAGATCGATCCGACTATCCAGGAGTCCGAACTGAATAACGCCGAGGCGCAACTGGCGAGCGCCAGGGCGCAGAAACGCGCCGAAGAGACCGCGCTCAAGCGTTATCGTCTGGAGTATGCGCGCCAGCAGGCGATGATGCGCGATGGCTCCGGCGTGCGCAGCGATTTAGAGCAGGCAAGTGCGGATTATGACGCGCAGATCCAGCAGGTTGAGGTCAGCGACTCGCAGATTGTGCAGGCAGAGATGGCGGTCAAAACCGCCAACGCCAATCTCGGCTATACCCGCATCGTCGCCCCGATTGACGGTGAAGTGCTCGGTATCGTCACCCATGAAGGGCAAACGATTGTGTCATCGCAAATGGCGCCAACCATTCTGGTGCTGGCGGATCTGGACACCATGCTGGTACAGACACGGATCTCCGAAGCCGATATCCAAAAAATCCACCCCGGTCAGCCGCTGCGCTTTTACGTGATTGCCAACCCCGAAAAGCACTACACCAGCACGATGGGGTTTGTACAGCCCGCACCGCAGGAGGCGCTGGAAGAGCAGCAGCCCGGCAGCACCGGTAATAACCAGCAGGCCACCGCCGTGTACTACAACGGCACCTTTGATATCCCGAATACCGAACGCGAACTCAAAACCGCCATGACGGCGCAGGTATTTATTCAGATTGCCGAGGCCAAAGGCGTACTGCGTATTCCGGTGGCGGCGCTGGGTCAGGCGCTGGATACCGACAGCTACCATGTCACCACCGTTGAGAACGGCAAAACCCGGCAGCGCACCATTCGCATCGGGATTAACGATCGCCAGTACGCAGAAGTGCTGGAAGGGTTGCAGATGGGCGATCGCGTGGTGGTGGCGCAGGACACGGTGCAGGGATAAACCATGGAACCGATTATCACCCTGCGCCACGTCTACCGTGAATTTAGCGCCGGAACGCAAAAAATCCCGGTGCTGACCGACATTTCGCTGTCGATTGCCGCCGGGGAAATGGTGGCGATTGTTGGTGCGTCCGGCTCGGGAAAATCAACGCTGATGAATATCATTGGCTGCCTCGACAAACCCACCGCCGGGGAAGTCATCATTAACGGCACGGCGGTGCACAACGCCAGCAGCCTGCGTCTCGCCGAACTGCGTAGCCGCTATCTGGGCTTTATTTTCCAGCGCTACCACCTGATGCCTTACCTGACGGCAGAAGAAAACATCGCCATTCCGGCGCTGTATACCGCCATGCCGGAAGCGCAACGCGTTTCCCGCACACAGGAACTGGCGCAAAAACTCGGTCTGGAAGACCGGTTGCAACATCGCCCGGCGCAGCTTTCCGGCGGGCAGCAACAGCGCGTGAGCATCTGCCGGGCGCTGATCAACGGCGCGCAGGTGATTCTGGCGGATGAGCCGACCGGCGCCCTCGACAGCGTCAACGGCAAAGCGCTGATGACGGTGCTCCACCAGCTTCACGCTTCAGGTCACACGGTGATTATCGTGACTCACGATCGCGACATCGCCTCGCAGGCACAACGCATTGTCGAGATTAGCGATGGCCGCATCGTGGCTGACATCCGGCAAACGGAAACCGTGAACCGCGCCGCCGCGCTACCCGAACAGGATAACGGCCGCGCCTCGCTGGGGCGCAGCATCCACGAATCGGTTCGCATGGCGTGGCGTTCTCTGCTCGGTCACCGGATGCGCGCGTTTCTTTCGATGCTGGGGATTATCATCGGCATCTCGTCCGTGGTGTCGTCGATGGCGGTGGGCGAAGGCGCGCGGCAGGCGATCATGAGCGAGATCGGCAAACTCGGCAATACCACGCTTGAGATCCGCCCCGGTACCGGCTGGGGGAACAAGCGCCCGGACATGGAGCGCGCATTATCGATGGATGACGTCAGCAGTCTGCAAAAACTGCCGTGGATTTTGGGCGTGTCGCCGATGGTCAGCAGCATGACCCTCGCCGTACGCAAAGGACTCGACTCTTCAATGATGCTGTCCGGTGTCTCGCAGGATTATTTTTCCTTACAGGGACTGCGCTTTGTGCAGGGCAACGGCTTTACCGCCCGCGACGTCGCCGAAGGCGAGCCGGTGCTGATCCTCGACGAAACCGGGCGCGATACGCTCTTTCCGGGCGGTGAAGATCCGCTCGGGCAAATTGTGCAGATTGCCGGGGCGCCGTGGCGGGTGACTGGCGTGGCGGCGAAACCCGGCCCGAAAGTGGTGGGGGGATACATGGCGGCGTGGGTGCCGCATACCTCGCTCCAGCACCGCATCACTGGTGAAAAGCCGCTCGAGGCCATCATCTTACGTTTTCAGGAAACCCTGACGCCGCAGGACGCCACGCAGCGTGCCGAACGCCACCTTTTGCGCGAGCACGGCAAAAAGGATTTCTTCACCCAGACCGATGATCAACTGGCTAACGCCCTGCAAAAAACCTCGGATTCGATGTCGTTGCTGATCACCACCATTGCGGCGATTTCCCTGCTGGTGGGCGGCGTCGGGGTGATGAATATCATGCTGGTGTCGGTGACGGAGCGCACGCATGAGATCGGCATTCGTTTGTCGGTCGGCGCACGTCCGCTGGACATCATGAATCAGTTTCTGATCGAGGCGGTGATGATCTGCGCCCTCGGCGGGCTTATCGGCGTCATTGGCTCGTGGATCGCCGGTAATCTCTTTTCACTCTTCACCAATGAGTTTTCGATGGTCTTCACCGCGTTTCCGGTGGTGATGGCCTGCGGGTTTTCCGCGCTGATCGGCCTGACGTTTGGCTATTTCCCGGCGCGCAGAGCAGCCCGCCTCAACCCGACTGAGGCACTGGCCCGCGAATGAAGACAAAAATCGCTTATCTCCTCCCGGCCCTGCTTCTGCTGACCAGTTGCGGCAATTTCACCCGTAGCGACTACCAGCGCCCGTTGTTGTCGCTGCCCACCCAGTGGCAACCGGCGACCGGTGTTGAGAGTGCGCAGGCGTATCAAAACTGGTGGCAGCGGTTTGATGATCCCCGCCTGTCACGGGTGATCGAACAGGTGCTGGAAAGCAATAACGATCTCGCCGCGGCGGCCATTACGCTCCAGCAGGCGCGGATCGCCGCCGGGTTAACCAGTACCAATCTGACGCCGGACGTGGCGGTCTCAGGCACGGCGAGCAACAGCAAAAACCTGCGCCGCAACCCCACGGCGCTGGAGAGCTACAACACGGGTATCACTATCGGCTACGAGCTCGATCTGTGGGGGAAACTGGCGCGTACCCGGGAACAAAGCGAATGGGAAGCGGTGGCCAGCGCACAGGATTATGACGCGACGGTGCTGTCGACCATCGGCACCACCGCGCAGCTTTACTGGAGCATCGCCCTGTACAACCAGCAAATCCGCAATCAGCGGGCGGGGATCGCCATTTCAGAACAGACCGTGCAACTGATGGATTCCTGGTACCGCGCCGGGAAGGTCGGGCAACTGGATGTGTTACAGGCGCAGCAGTCGTTGCTCAGCCGTCAGAACCAGCTGCGCGCGCTGGAGCAACAGCGGGATAACAGCCGCAATGCGCTGGCGCTGCTGCTGAACCGTCCGGCGGAGCAGCACGCGGATGAATCGACAGTACTGGATGCCAGTCAGCGGGTGGCGGTAATAGCCAAAACGCCGCTGAAAGTGATGGCTCGCCGCCCGGATATTCAGGCGGCGGAATCCCGCCTGCGCGCCGCGCTCGCCGGGTATGACGCCTCGCGCCTGAGCTTTTACCCGTCGCTGTCGCTGGATGCCGCGCTTAACGCCGGCAGCCAGATTTTCAGCCAGTGGTTCAGCGACCCCATTCGTACTGTTGGCGGGTCGCTGGCGCTGCCGTTCATTCAGTGGAACACCATGACGCTTACCGTGAAGCAGGCGGATCTGCAGGTGAAACAGGCGGCGATAGCCTTTCGCAGCACGGCCTATGCCGCGCTCGCCGAGGTGGATAACGCGATGGAAAAACGACTCAGCGCCGAAGAACAACGGGCCCGTCTGCATGAATCGCTGGCGCTCAGCCAGCAACGCCTGCGGCTGACGGAAAGCCGCTATCGCGCGGGCGCGGTGGATTTTCAGACCCTGCTGGATGCGCAGGATGATCTGCTGATGCTCGAAAACTCGCTCGCACAAACCCAATACGACTACCTCTACGCCACCCTGCAACTCTGGCTGGCGCAAGGGGGTGGCGAAACGCAATACAGGATAACGAATCATGACTATGAATAATGCTCTGAAACGCGTCGTCGTTACCGGCTATGGCGCCATCACCCCGCTTGGCGCCACGGCAGAAGAGAGCTGGCAGGCAATCATGGACAACCGCCTCGGCTATCGTTACGTCGACAAAACCGCCCAGAACATCCATACCCATTTTCTGGGTTTTGTGGAAAAAGAGCCGGATCTGAAAGGTGTTCCCGCCGCGATCCGCCGTCGGCTTCCGCGTTATGCGCGTCTGACGCTCGGCGCTGCACGGCAGGCGATGGCGATGGCCTTTGGCGAGACACCGCCGCAGACCTTTTATAACCCCCTCGACTGTGGCGTCATCATGGGCACCGGCTGGGCGGGGCTCGATGAAAACTACGGTGCCATTGATGAATTTTCCTCGACCGGGGTGACTTCGCCGTTTAACTGTTTCTACTCTATGCCCAGCGTCACAACCGCCGCGTGCAGCCAGTTCTGGGGACTGAACGGCTATCAGAACACGGTAATTGCCGCCTGCGCCACCGGCACCATCTCGATTGGTGATGCGTTTGAGGTGATCCGCAGCGGCAGAGCCAGCATGATGCTGGCGGGTGCCGGGGAGTCGCTCACCAGCACCTGCGCGGTGTGGAACATTGATGTGCTGGGGGCGTTAAGCAAGGAAACGGACGATCCGCGACGGGCAAACTGCCCCTTCAGCGCCCATCGCAGCGGGTTTGTGCTCTCGGAAGGCGCGGCGGTGTTGTGCCTCGAAGAACGGGACGGCGCACTGGCGCGCGGGGCGACGATCCTCGGTGAAATCACTGGCTACGCCAACTTTTCTGACGCCTGGGACTTTACCTCGCCAGCGGATGATTGCCTCGCCCGGGTGCAAACCATCACCCATGCGCTGCAACAGGCGGGGCTGGAGCCGCAGCAACTCGACTATATCAACGCCCACGGCACCTCGACGCCGCTGAATGATATCAACGAAACGCAGGCGCTGAAGATGGCCCTCGGCGACGTGGCGTATCAGATCCCGGTCTCCAGCACCAAATCTTACTCGGGGCACCTGATCTCGGCGGCGGGCTGTTTTGAAAGCATCGTCTGCTTACAGGCCATCGAAAACGGCGTTATGCCCGCCACGGCAAACTTCCAGCAGGCTGATCCGCTCTGCGATCTCGATTACATCGTCGACGGACATCGCGCCTGCGATCTTCACCGGACGCTGAACCTGAGTTTTGGTTTTGGCGGCGCGAATGCGGCGCTGATTCTGGAGAAGTCGCTATGACACCGCTGCACTACACCCTGGAAGATGCCCACCGATGGGCCGCGTTTTCCGGGGATTACAACCCGGTGCATTTTGATGAAGCATGGGTGAAAGCGCAGGGCGGAACGGCACTGAGCGTTCACGGTATGCTGGCGCTACTGGATGTTAAACGCGCGTTGAGCCATGAGGTGGGAAGCGCCCCATTCCTGAACTGCACAGTGCGTCTGCGCCGACCATTATTGCATGACACCACCTATCTCCTGACGCATGACAGCGCCAGAAAGGGAGCCGCGGTGGTCACCGACGTCCTCGCCGGGCAGGTTTTTCTCACCGGTCAGCTCATCCCGCAAACCCATTTTCCGCCCTCCGCGGTAACGCACCGCACGGTACTGAAGAGCGCCACGCTGGCGGCGCTGCAGGCAGCATTCGCGCCTTTACTGCCCGCGGCGCAGCAGTGGCATTTTCTGGATGCGCTGCTGTTTCGCCATCTCATTCAGGACAACAGCCTGTTACGTCAGGACGTTATCGCCACCATACTGCCGCACTGCGACACGCTGGCCTCGCTGCTGTCGTGTTACCCGGTGGTACAAACCCATCAGGAAGTTATCTTCGACAGCCATTTACTGGCGCCCTGGCAGGCGGATGCGCGACCAGGCGCGCTTGAGATTGAGACATTACCGGCCCTGGTGGTCGGCGACCTTCAACACGGGGCGATTGTGCGACTCGCCAGCCAGACCCGATTTTTGCACCACAACATCAGCAGCGCCATCACCCTGAAAGTGGGTCCCACTGGCGCGCCATAAAACAAGGAGAATGCCATGAGTCAGTACGAGATAATTTACGCCAAAGTCAGCGACATGATTTGCGACGCTAAAGACCTGGAGCCGGAAGCGTTAACGCCCGATACCACCCTGCCCGCACTGGAGCTGGACAGCCTCGACTATGTTGAGTTGATGGTGCTGGCGAAGCGGGAGTTTGCGGTCACGCTGACGGCGGAGATGTTTATCCAGAACCCGCATATGACGCTGCGGGAATTATGCCAGACGATTGAAAAGCAGATGGCGGAATAACATGACGCAAAAATGGATGTTGATTACCGGCGGGAGCCGGGGGATCGGCCAGGCGCTGGTGACTCACCTGCTGCCGGAGTGGAATATCGCGTTCACCGGTCGCAGCGAGGCGGGCATCAATCATACGCTGACGCTCACCCGGGGTCTGAATACCGCCACCTGGGTGAAGGGATTTTGCTGCGATGGTAACGATGAAACGCGGGTGGAGCAGGTCGCGACGTCGCTTATTCGTGAATTCGGCGCACCAGCCGCCATTGTCCATAACGCGGGAATGACGCTTGATGCGTTGCATATTCATCAGAACGCAAAAGACTGGCATGACGTGCTGGGTAATAACCTGATTTCTATTGTTAACTGGAACCGGCACCTGCTTCCGGCCATGATGACGCAGGGGAGCGGCGCCATCGTGCTGATGTCGTCTGTATCGGCGTTCAAAGGCAACAGCGGGCAGACGGCTTATGCGGCCAGCAAGGCGGCGATGATTGGGCTGGCGCACTCTCTGGCGCTGGAGGTCGGGCGTTTTGGCATCCGGGTCAACTGCCTGGCGCCGGGGCTGATTGAAGGCGACATGGTGCAGGCCATTCCGGAGGCAAAACTGAGAGCGATGCGCCAGCACATTCCGCTGCGTCGTCTCGGACGTATGCAGGATGTGGTGCAGGCGACGGCGTTTCTGGTCGGGGAAGGAAGTGGTTATGTCACCGGACAGACGCTGGTGATTGATGGTGGTTTATCTGTTTAGTGCCTGCTCTGCTGATTTATATGTTGTACCAGCGCGAGCCGCTCACGAACAGATTCATTAAAAATTTGTAGTAACGTCGCGCTGTGCTGGCGGACCAGTTCCGTCAGTTCTGGCGCGATCCTCGCCGATTCCCCGACGCGCGCATTGAATTCCGTTAACAAGGTGACTTCCGGCAGCAGCGACGCCAGATAAATACTCGCTTTCAGGATATTCACTTCCGGGAGGTTTTCGGTTGCGGCCTCCCCTTCTTTTTGCCGTCTGCACCAGCGGGCAATATCGCTGATGGCTTCAATGGGAGACAGCACTTCCCAGACCACGTTTTCATCACCGGTGTGGGCTGGCGCGGAGCACAGTGCCAGCGAGGTCAGATTATGCAGGAGCCCGGCGATTTCGATTTTCAGGCACTGAACAGGCGCAATCCCCATCGCTCTTGCCAGATAACCGGCTATTCTGCCGATCACCAGTGAATGCTGCACGCCGTGCTGGCTGAAGCCATCAATAACGAACGCCAGCATCCCGGCGATATCGCGAAAATTATGTAATGAAATAGCATCATTGTGAATGCGGGGTATTTCTTTGATGTAATCATCGAAATCAGTCGATGTCATCATTAACCAGAAATGCTCACAAGCGGATATTTTTCTGAACGCGCTGATATATTCAGGTTTGTAAAGTAAATGTTCACCTTCAAGAATAACGTTAATGATGGCTTCTCTTTCTGCTAACAGATCTTCCGCACGATAACGCGCCACCAGCACATCAATGCGATCCGCAAGGTAAATAATATGACTCTCTTTCGGTGCTTTTTTGCCATTCACATATTCGCCTTTACCCTCCTGCCAGCGGATATGGTGATAACGCACGATATGCTGCAATGGATTCAGTAAGGGAACACTGGCCAGCAGTTCACCACCAATCACCGCGTGATCGTTAAGTTCATTATCATAATAGCTGAGTGGCTGCAGCCGTGATTCCTCATCCAGACCGCCAATATCATGGAGAAGCGCCGCCAGTAATGTTTTGCGGCACTGCGCCAGCGAAAAATGGGACTCTCTGGCTAAATGCCAGGCGATGAACGCCGTTCTGACATGATGTAAGTTAAGTCTGGGGTTGATCATATCTATTATTTTAGAGATGCAAGCCAACGATTCTATGAGGTTTATTTTCATCATAATTAAGAAATTTAACTTATTTTATACTCCACTTAAGCAAAACCACACGGATTAACGTCGCTTGCAACCATACTGCGGAAATGTGTGGTTACCAAATAAGATCATGTCATCATTTATCTTTTTAATAAAAATGAGCTTTCCCTCTCCTCCCTCGCTGAATAATAAGCCGTTAGCAATCTTATCATTCACATTATCAGAGTCATCACGGGTCATCCTGACATGCAATATTTTATATAAATTCGCGTTAATATTATAACTTTTATATTTCACACTAACCGTTCGCGAGATAATATACTTTTTATTGTTTTGGGTGAGTAAACCATCAATATTGATAAGCAAATGATCATCGCTGAGATCAAAAAAAGCGAAACCTTCTGCACGAGTATTAACTGTATTGATGTTCCGCACAATAGAAAATTGCGATATACATGAAAAACTGGAATTTCTGGCATAAAGCGCGGTTGAAACGATCAGCATGATGACTATGGAAACGATAACCGTTATGATTCGTTTAAACATTGCCCTGTTCTCTGATGTAAAAACTGACGCAGTTGCTTTTACTCTTCTTACATTCGACAATCAACAACTGGATATAATTCCCTAAACTGCTTTTTATCTGTTGTCGATAAACATAAACTTCTTTAACAGAAGAACAGTCTAATGGTTGCGATGCTAAAGCAAAGCTGTCCGCAACCTCTTTCATTGAAAGCGCCGGAGTTAAAAAGAACTGGCATTTACCCTGAACGATTTCGTGCGTTTCGTTATCAACCCTGCCGATTTGATAGTTAATAACGAACATCATCATAATACCGGCCGCCACAATGAGAATTTTAGTGAACAACGGCCGGTATCGCCACTTTTGATATGCCGGAGAAACCTCAGGTATTTTTTCATCAAGGCAAGGCGTTTTGTACTCACGATCGTTATTGATAATCGCGTCTTCGGATATTTTAAACCCGATACGCGGCACCGTAACGATGATTTCTTTTTCGACACCCAGGTCGCACAGGTTTCTGCGCAGCGTCGAAATATATTGATTCAGGTTGCTGTTTGACGCACGTGCGCCATATTTATCAAACACAGACTGAAAAATTTCGTTTCTTGACAGGAGATCGCCCTGATGATTAAGCAATTCCGCCAGCAGACGCGTTGACGTCTGGGATAATTCAATGCAGTCCCCGGTCAACACGTTAACGAGTGAGGTATCCTCGGTGTCAAAAGTAATAAATCCTTCTATATCAAACCTCATGTCACCTCCTTACCAAACCGCGTTTCCTGCCGACAGATAGAGTTTTTAGCAAAAAACAAGATAAAAAGCAGATAAAAACTCTATTTGTCCGTCAATCTTCAGCTAACGTTGCTAGCCAATCAGGCGGAGCGGCATACTGTAAACTCCTTTAAAACCGTGGAGTCTGCAAAATGAAACTCTCGCTGTGTTCTTACAACTCAGGTGCGTTACATCAGGACTACAACGCTCCTCTCGACAATCTGCAGCTGTTGACGGCGGAAACGGGAATAAGTGGCTTCGCTACGGTCAGGGTTCCGGAACAAGTATTTATTCTCGATCTGCTAAATAAGCATAGTACTGAAGGTCTGTCTACAAGAGAGCTGGCTGACCAGTGTGGCATTTCAATTTATAAAGTCAGGCATTTGTTACTACCGCTGGAAAAATATGGCCAGGTCATCCGGGATAAGATGCAAAAGCACCATCAATGGTTTTTATCAAGAGAGACCACAGATATTAACGAACATTCTAACAAGGAGCATTATCGGTTGCAACAATGAGAAATAAATCAACCACATAAACTTAAAATGCCTGAAATGAGAAATTAAGATCTCGCAAAGAGTATAGAAAATTCTTAATAGAATATTTAAGCGGTAAAATGACTTTACACTTTCAATCAACTCTTTTTTCTCTGATCTACCCATAAAGCGTTATTTAAACATTATTGTTAATAAAAAGTGAAATGTGATATTTATCCCTCGTCCCGCCATTCACTTGCCGATTACACATTGTACGATCTGATCTGAAATGGTAACGATGCCCCTTACTGGCGGCATCGTTTTTCATTTTTTTCTAAATTTTTCTGCCGGAATAAAAGACGCCAGCAGAAACCCAAATCACGACACTGGCCGTCTGCCGCTTTGTCGATTTAAGTTCCTTCAGTGTTACACCGGCAATTTCACCCGTGATAACCCGCCTTTTTATTTCACTGGCACTGAGAAAAAGTTGTTTTTTGATAACCGACAACAGGCTGACCTGAAACGCGCAGCGCAACCTGATGCATACCTTCAACCGTTTATTGCAGAGATGACCGGCAGACCACTGCTCGTGAACGTGAAATGCTGGCGACCCTGACAGCACGGCATTATTGCGCTTCAGGATCTGGTCATCATGCGAAAAATACTCCAGCGTGGCTTCATCATTCGCCATGATCCTGCGGTAGAGCACAGGGTTAATGCGGCTCACCGGCAGGCGCGAGAACAGGCTGATATTCCAGGTGTAATCGCAGTGCGTACATTTATAAATACTGAATCGCCACGGATAATCTAGACACTTCCGAGCCGTTGATAATACTGGTTTTCATATTCTGTCGGTGACATCTGTTCGCTAGAACCATGCCGACGCTTACTGTTATAAAACATTTCGATGTAATCAAAAATATCACTGCGGGCTTCTTCCCGCGTTCCGTAGATCTTTTTCTTTATCCGTTCACGTTTCAACAACTGGAAAAAACTTTCTGCAACCGCATTATCATGGCAGTTACCGCGACGGCTCATGCTACCCTCCAGGCCGTGTGATTTCAGGAACGACTGCCACTCATGGCTTGTGTACTGACTGCCCTGATCCGAATGTACCAGCACCTGTTTTTCGGGATTACGCCGCCATACAGCCATCAGCAGTGCGTTCAGGACAATGTCCTTTGTCATCCGGGATTGCATGGACCAGCCGATAATTTTGCGTGAGAACAGATCAACAACAACGGCAAGATACAGCCAGCCTTCGTGGGTCCTGATGTAGGTTATGTCCGTTACCCAACGCTCATCAGGAGCATCCGGATTGAACTGTCGCTGGAGCCTGTTGGGTGACACGATACTGGCCTCGCCTTTACGTGCCCGCGGGCTTCGGTATCCGACCTGAGCCTTTATTCCGACACGTTTCATCAGTCTCCAGACTCTGTTTACTCCGCACTGTTGCCCGCTGTCACGCAGATCCAGATGGATTTTGCGATAACCATAGACGCATCCCGACTCCAGCCAGAACTGTTTAATCTGTCCTGTCAGTCTCAGGTCTGCCTGATGGCGTTGTGAATGCGGCTGCTGAGCCAGGCGTAAAAACCACTGGGATGAACATCCAGCACCCGACAGAGCAGGCGAACAGGCCAGCAACAGGAGTTGTCACGGATAAAGGCGTACCTCAGTCGGACAGCTTTGCGAAGTACGCCGCGGCTTTTTTTAATATGTCCCGTTCGTCGGTAACCCGTTTCAGCTCTTTCTGGAGACGGCGGATCTCGGCCTGAGCATCTGACTGTTCTTTATTAGTGGAAGAATCCGGACCGTACTTCTTTATCCAGGCATAAAGGCTGTGGGTGGTGATATCGAGACGTGTTGCAACGCTGGCAACAGAATAACCGCGATCAACAACCTGTTTGACTGCTTCAGTTTTAAACTCTTCGGGATAACGCTTACCGCTCATGGGCACCTCTCTTTAAGCCATCTTAAATGACTCTGAGGTGTCTGTTAAACCCGTGGCGATTCAGCCATCATGCCGGACTTCAGCATCAAATCACGCCAGATGCTGCGATCTATATTGCGGGTGATGGCAGGCAGCGCTTTATCAACTTTTTCAGTCAGCCAGCTATCGTAGCGGTGTCCTGACTTCATCGCCCAGTCTTGCACTGTGCCACCGCCAATTTCTGAGGTTAGTCGTGAAATGGCATCAAGCTGCTCAATGAGTTGTTCAATCTGTTTAAGTGCGGAATCGCGGCCAGAGACTACTCGTTCGATACTGGTCGAAAGAATGAGCTCATTGTGTTCCGTCAACACGTCGGGTTCTGTTTGCATCGTTAATCGTCCATAAAAGCAAACACGCCTGCCGGGAGTGGCAGGCGCATTATGCGATGAATAAAAAAGGTGGGAAGTTCAGAGGTAAAAATCAGGAATGAGGCTCGAAGAATTCAGGTATTTATTAATCCGGTAGCTCGCCTTGCTCTGAGAATATCGGTGGCGGTCAGGAACGGTGTCTGCTCCTGCCAGGTGAATCCTTTGCGATCAATGCGTACCAGTTCATAACGTTCCACTAGGAAATTAACCGCATCGGCGAGCGTGATTCCCGCCTCGATATGTTCCAGAATGGCCGCATCGTCGTGGAAAGGCGTATCGTCAAGTGTCAGGCCGTAATGGTGGTCCAGCAGATATGTTAGCAGTTGCTGCCAGACCTGTATGGGCGACAAGCGTGACGAAACCGGCACCGTGGCCGGTACAGTTGAAATGTGCATGAGTAGAATCCTGAGAAAAGAAGAAGAGAGAAGGTGTTACGGGGTTGGATAAATAGAAATGTAAACGTAACCGCAGCTACCACGGGTATCAGCTATGCAGGTTAAACTCGCAAGTTGAATGGTCACCTGACGTTGCTGCTGTGGATTTAGCTCACCGGAACGCAGCATTGCTTCCAATTGACGGATAAACAGCGGGAAAGCCTGATCCAGTTTCTGCAGTTGCTTCAAGGTAAATTCCCCCGTCAATCCAGCCCTGTCAGCCAGGTAATACAGACGGTTACCTTCCTGCACTAATCTAGCGCCAAATCGTGGGGTGATATCGCTTTGTAGCCTCCATTCATGGGGTGGTATGAATGGCATGAAAACCTCCGTTTAAAGCAAACCTTGCTCAGCAAAAGAAACCACTTCATTCCCAACAACCAAATGATCCAGCACTCGCACTTCTACCAGAGCTAACGCTTTCACTATCCGCTGAGTGATGTGTTTGTCCTGCTGGCTGATTTCTGTCGTACCTGACGGATGGTTATGGGCCAGAATTACCGCAGCAGCGTTGTGCTTCAGAGCTGACTTCACCACTTCGCGCGGATGTACTTCGGTATGGCTCAGCGTGCCAATAAACAGTGTTTCTCGCTCCAAAAGGCAGTGCTGGTTATCGAGATACATCACGATGAAGACCTCGCGCTCTAGGTGAGCCATCTGCAGTTGCATCCAGGTTTTGGTGAAGCTGGTGGAGGTAAATGACTCACTCGGTTGACGCTGATATTTTTCCAATAGTCGTAACGCCCGACGAATGATGCGTTGCTCGTTTGCAGGAAATACCGTGGATAAATTGAATACAGACATAATTGCTCCTTGAAACAAAAAGGCTCGCCGGTTTATTGATGAGGCCTGAGGTAAGGGAGAATAAAAAGGTTCAGGAGGCAAGCTGCAGCATATTCTCGGCCATTACCCACAGAGCGCGGTTAAGCTTCACATCACCGTCGATACCTTTTACAGCACGGGTATGGGCACATTTGCCTTTAGTCGTTCGCCCAGTCAGACCGCCTTTAATCAGGTTTTCCTGAATGCGCTGATAAGTGGTCCACAGGTCGTTACTTTCATCCTGCCAGCGGCGCGGGGATAGGATCTGCGATTCCGTCACCGGCTGATGCTCTTCACCAAAACGATAGGTTAATGCCGCTTTCGCCATCGCCTGCTGTGCTGGTGGTGGTAACAAAAGCGACTGCATGGCATCGCGCTTCTCTTCTACTCGGTCAAATATCCCCAGCACTTCGTAAGCCCCTTCAATGACTTTTTCCACAACATTGCCTTTATGCGGCACCCGCACCTCACCAAAACTCTCACCGCAAATTAGTCCATTCTGGCAAACCGATCTGAATAATCCCGGTAGCATCTGGTATGAGCTGGAGCCGTCGTGGCTATTAAGCAGTATGATTTCAGGCACCTGCTTGCCAGTGATCTGGCCTTCGCGACGCAGACGTAACATGTGCTTAGTATGTTCGCGTTTGCTCTGGTCTCGGACTCTAGTCTGGCACGCAAAGAATGGCTGAAAGCCTTCACGTTGCAGGTTATCAAGCAGGGTAATGGTCGGAATGTATGTGTACCGATCGCTGCGGGATTCATGCTTTTCTTCGCTGAATACACTCGGCACATAATGCGCCAGTTCATCGCGGGTTAGCGGGCGGTCGCGTCGAACGAGATTGACTGCGCCGAAGCGGCTGGCTAAACGTGTCATTATTATTTCCTTATTGAGATATGAAAAAAAGACCATGCCTCAGAGTGAGGCATGGTCTTTTCTGAAAGTGAACGGTGAAAAAAGATTGTGTTAAATTCGGGTGAGATCACACGGATAGTACAGAGATAAAAACGACTGTAATTTAAATATTACCAGCCAGCATTCTGCTTCCTGATAGCCCGGTTGAGCGTGTCCAAATCTTGTATAGTTTTTTCTTTTACTGTGTAGGTGGTTCCATTCGGGTCAATAGTGACTGATTTCGGAAAATGATCCTTTATGATTTTAACCGTTGATGGGTGACTAAAAAATCGATATCTGAGACCTGTGCTGCTAATAAATTCTCCCTCTAATGGGGTAGCCAGTTCATCTGGTGATTGCGGCTCATACAAAACCCCGACAAAAAAACCGCCCCCACGCATGCCTTCCAGACCATTAATATACAACTGGTGTGAATGTTTTTTTCTGTTCCATCCATTTTTGGCCATGTCATGAAATGTTCTGTACTTAATGTTGTTCAGATCGAACAAAAGCGCTTCATCGCCATTTGATCTGTTACTGCGCACAGGAATCACCTTACATGAATAACCAATTTTTACTTCGAGGCCGTGAGCGGTGTACTGTTTATATCTTACAGTTACCTTCCCTATAAAAAATAAAAACAACTCTGGTTTGAAACCAGTATTATCAAGAACATGAAGTCGTGCCTGCAGGTATGAAATTACTCGTTCTAGTATGTCTCTACTATTGATTGCTTTCACCGGGTTTGGTATGCCAGAAAAAGTAATGTAAGGCAGCGTCTCGATAAACTCTCCTCTTTGGAACAAGTGATGAAATGGATCGGTTGCCCCCCTAACTCTTCCATCAATAGTCAAATTATTGATTTCAAAACCTGCATTGAAAACCTTTTCCGGCACCAGATTTTTATTCGCCACCAGTTTACCTGAAGGTAACAGTGCATCGTTTTCCATCCTGTACTTCAAGGCATCCAGAATCATATCCTGAATAACAGCTGAACTACTACTACCCGTCCTCTTCGCCAGATTCACTATCATCTGATGAAGTTCAGGATAGGAAAGATTAACCGTTATCCTTTTTTTACTTACCATCACACACTCCTTATAAGGTGCAGCACTTTTTAGATTTTAACAGTGCTGCACCTTTTTAAAAACAGACTTAAATCAAGAGAGTGTTCCATACAAAAACAACTGTTTTCGGCAATACCCGGTATGGTGGGTATGAGCGACAGTAAAATGTTCATCCGTAAACCCAGGCAAGAAATAGCCCCATAATCAGCGTACCGGGATAACTTAAGAGTGGTTTTAGTCCGAATGGCGGGAGTAATAACAGCCAGAAAACCCAATACAGCAGGGGTGTACGAGGTAGCAGGTGGCGATTTCAGTGATTATTTACTGCCGGACACTAATATTATGCTTATTGTTGTTCTCTACAGTATGTAGCAGGAATAGGGATCACAACAGGGAAGTGGGTATAGAACCGTTAAGAGAGAGTAAAGCTATCAGCAGAGGCTCAAGCCAGTTGTAGAGTGAGGCAGTGTTTTCTTTGATCGTCCTGTACCTGCGTTAAAAATTACCAAGGCTCTCATGGGTATGTTATCCACAACATGAGAGCCCTGAAATGATACTTAAAGAATGTAACAGCGAGAAGAATGCTTACCATATGCAGCGTCTTGAAGCGCTGACAGCCTTCGTGATGAATGAACATGCCCGTGTTCTAGCCTTCGGGCTAGATTTAAGCCTGCCGCAGCATAATCAACATAAGGGATATGAATCTGCGGTGATAACCCGTTTTATTGCCTCTCTTAAAGCACAAATAGCCGCTTATCTGAAGAGACGCAGCAGAGAAGGTAAACGCATATACCCTTGCCCGGTGTATTACGCATGGGCCAGAGAGTTCGGCGAGCTTAATGGCAATAAGCATTATCACCTGGTGCTGCTGGTTAACCGTGAGGTGTTCAGTTGCATGATGCTGAAACTCGGGGTTAAGGGTAACGGAAGAGGATTATTGCTAACGATGGCAGCTAAGGCGTGGTCCCACGCGCTGAAACTGAAGGGTAAAGCTAAGGAAAAGGTCAGTTATCATCTGGCGGGTGTATTTGAGCTGAACCGCAGAGAGGGAACCCACAGCTCTGATTATGAGGGTTACCTGAAGAGGATCTGCTATCTCGCCAAAAAACGCTCCAAAGAAAATGATGACGGTGAGCGTAATTTTGGCTGTAGTCAGCTTAAGGCCAAAGCGAAAAGTAATTTATTACCGGAGAAGTGATTGTAATGACGGAGCACGCAACATGACCTTAAATCAACAGGTTAGTTCTGCTCCTGTCTTTTACCTACTCAAAGACAGAAGGACAATCGTCATGAACAATCTTCCGACTCCCGAGACCGAGCTGATGAACGATAAGCTAGTGGACATGGTATTTATCACCAAATTTACGGGCCTAACCGATAAGTGGTTCTACAAGCTGATTAAGGACGGTCTGTTCCCGAGACCCATCAAGTTTGGCCGCAGTTCCCGCTGGCGGGAAAGTGATGTCAGGCGCTGGCTGATGGAGCGCATAGAAGAATCCCGTAAATAATGCCCTTGGGGCCACTTCCACACGCCTTATCCGTAAACAGTAACCCGACACAAGCGTTATATCAGTAAACGTCTGGCAGGGCTGTTGCTGCGCGTTATTTGTTAAGGGGCGCTGTAGGGATGAAATGAATGACACCCCAGCGGGGTTAAACATAATTAAAGGGGGAAGTGTCGGATAATTGACTGACACTTACTCCCCGGACTCACCATAGTTAAATTTAATTATTGAAGGTCCAGCTACCGGAATCGGTCACAATACTGGCTTCGATAATACGGTCACATTTCATATATTTGAACGTGGCCACATCACCGAATTGATATTTGGCTGGGAGGGTTCTGTTACCGACGCTCTCCATTTTACAGTTCCCCCGGTTAACCCGAATGGATTTCAGTAACACGTTGTCATCAGTGATAGTGAGCTGAATAACGCCATATCTGGTATTCCAGCCTTCATTGCTGACTGCGCTGCCGAACTGTACTTTAAAAGGAGGTGTCGTAGGTTGCTGTGCCTGCTGTTGTTGAGAAGGTGCAGGTTTATTCGCCTGCTGGCTACCCACGCCATTAATACCGTTCTGGAGGAGACTCCTGGAAACGTTAATCGTACCCGGTTTGCAGGATACGGTGCTGGTTTCCTGCCCGAGTGAATTCATGGCCGTGTAATAAGCATCGCCTGTACCATCATATTCCGAATAATTGACAGCAACAGCGCCTTCGATATCGGCACTTTCTCCGCGCAGCGTGAAAGAAGCGGTTCCCGCCTCTGATTTAGCGATGACAGTTTGCTTCGCCTCACCGGAAGGAATGTCCAGTTTAATAACTGAACCTCCCTCTTCGGAATCACCACCGGGCTTTACAAAACTGATATAAACAGTATGACTGGCATGACTGAGCGTCATTTGCTCGCCGTTTTCAAGCATGCATTGCAAGTCGTACCCTCCGTCTGCAAGAGCAGACTGGGCAGCAAATAACGATATTAACAATGCAGGAACAATTAGTGGTTTCATGAAATGTTTCCTTATCCAAAAAAATGGTCCCAGGCGTTACCCGCCCACTCAATAACCTTATCTTTCCCCTTACGGGCTAGCTCTTTGACGGGACCTGGTAACGGAACAGAATCAATAACGTCGTCAAGTATTCCGGAGAGCACGCTGGCAAAGCCGCCTTTCGCCTCCGTCTTTACGTCATCGGTTTTGTACTCTTCCTTAAACTGCGAGGCTGTGCTGCTTTTAGCTCGATCAGGCAAAGCACGGATCATCGTTTCCACCAGACGAAGGATGTTGTAGCCCTCATCGGCGGAGATAGGGATTACCGGATA
Organism: Trabulsiella odontotermitis; assembly: GCF_030053895.1. Lineage (NCBI taxonomy): Bacteria > Pseudomonadati > Pseudomonadota > Gammaproteobacteria > Enterobacterales > Enterobacteriaceae > Trabulsiella > Trabulsiella odontotermitis. The sequence goes on along the minus strand of NZ_CP125781.1, from coordinate 534,099 downwards.
GTGCGTAAAGCCAAATCGTTCAGTAATGTAGGCTTCTTTCTTTTCGATGTTGATGCGTTGTGCCGGGGACGGCTGATGCAGGTGTGTATCCCACTCACGGAAGGGCTCGATTTTATCCACCTGGTTGAGGACGAACAAAACGCGCTCCACCCCACCTGCAGGGAGCAGGACATTATTGTAGAAATGCTCATCCGCAGAAAAGGCCCGATCGTCGCCTTTTATCACCCAGAGGATGAGATCCAGAGAGGGAAGCAAAGTACGGTATAAATCTTCATACTCTTTATCCCGCCGGGCATTCTCACCGACGCCAGGGATATCAATTATCTTCAGCGAACGTTTACCAAACCGTATGCGCAGTTCCTGGGACTTACGCGTACAGGCTTCAACGTCACTGACTGCACACACTTCGCCCTGGAATAGCGCATTACACACGCTTGATTTACCTGCGCCGGTCTTTCCCATAACACCAATAACGGGTTCATAGTCGATAGCTTCACTGATTTTGTTAACCAGGTTTTCCCGCAGCGACTGAGGGAAAACATCAAGAATATTCCTGATGTCAGGTATGAGCGGCGGGCTGTCGGCTTTTATCGCATTGCTATCATTAAACATATTGTCCCATCCCCCTGAAATCCCCCCTTCTCTTCTGGTGATGCCATTAGCATCAGTAATCATCCGGCCTTCGCCCTTTACCGGGTCATCCATAAAGGTCTCCTTGCTTATGTTTAAATGAACGTTGCCAGTTACTCTCTGAAGGCCTGAATAACGTCACTGATGAAACGAAAGTGTGGAAGAGCCGAAATAAACTCCTCACTGGCGGTGAGCGCATCAAGTTCAGGCTTTCTACGAAAAGAGGTATCAAGAACAGTCACAGCGTTAACGTCTTCCATCCGAAACACCTGTAGCTTTCTCGCTCGAGTAGCCACAAGAAACCAGTTTCTTGACTGGAAAATCAGGCGGCGAGGAGCCACTCCTTCGTAGCTCTTACCATTGACTAATAGCGTGACGGCTCGGTAGTCACGGATCGCTTCGGCCAGCTCCAGAAAGCATGTGGTTTGGGTGATTGGCGATGGCAATCCTCCATGTCCGATAAGACATGGTGAGCACCCAGAGCTGCTGGTAATGAGCCGGATTAATCTGCGGTTCTGGGCCGGAATGATCCCCGAAATCCCAGAATTGAGGATAAACGTAAAGGTATTAGGTAAATGCTCTCGACCAGTTCGTCGGATAAGTCGATAGCTGCCACTGGAATGTTCAAGATCCAGATGGATTAGACGCTGTTGAAAATCCCGCTGTAGAGTGCGCTCTGAAACACCAAACTCATTTGCCAGCGCTTTCAGCTCCAGGGATTGACCAGCCAACAATCGGCTGATAATGACCGATAACCTGACGGACAGGCGGTCATAATGATCATGTTGTGTTTTCATGGTGAGAACAGTCCTGAACTCCCAAAATAACCAAATATTGATATGGGAGATTATGACGTACTGGTTCGACACGTTATGTCGTACCAAAGGGAGGTGGATTGAAAAAATGGTGGGGGTGACTGCAGTGATCTAATGCTATGAAATATAAGTTAGTTAGTTGATTCCAAGGCGAAGGCATCATAAAAAAAAGACACAACCTGTCGCATTCCGCATTGTCAGAAAGAGAATATCTGCTGCTCACGAAAATGATTTAGTTCTGAAAATAGTTATAAACCAATAGACATCCGTGCAGTTGTAACCATCCCCGTAAACCGGCCCATTCACTTTTAGAGATCTTCCGACATACTGATTATGTTCCCGGAGGAGATCGCCATGCGTAAAGCCCGATTCACCGAACACCAGATCATTGCCGTTCTGAAGTCCGTCGAAGCCGGACGTACCGTCAAGGATGTCTGCCGTGAAGCCGGTATTTCTGAGGCCAGCTATTACAACTGGAAAGCGAAGTATGGCGGTATGGAAGCCTCTGATATCAAAAAGATGAAGGATCTTGAGGACGAAAACCGCCGGCTGAAACAAATGTTTGCTGACCTGAGTCTGGAAAATCGTGCGTTAAAAGACGTCATCGAAAAAAAGCTTTAAAATCAGCGATAAAACGTGAGCTCGTCAACTATCTGACTGCCCAGTTTGCGATGAGCATACGCCGGGCATGCAGGATGTTATCGCTGAGCAGGACGGTATTTCGTTACCAGCCGGAGGATACACGGCGTGATGAGCCAGTGATTGTGGCGCTGACTGTAGCGGCTGAGCGCTATCCACGGTATGGATTTAATAAACTTTTTCAGATACTTCGCAGACAAGGCAATCCCTGGAACCATAAAAGAGTCCACCGGATTTACTGCCTGCTGAAACTGAATTTTCGCCGTAAAGGAAAGCAGCGTTTGCCGGTACGTAACCCGTCACCACTGGCAACGCCGGAAGCACTTAACCAGAGCTGGTCGATAGACTTTATGCATGATGCTTTGGTCTGCGGCAGACGGTTCCGGACCTTCAATGTGGTTGATGACTTTAACCGCGAGGCCCTCGCAATAGAAATCGATCTGAATATCCCGGCACAACGGGTGGTCCGGGTGCTGGACAGGATCGTGGCAAACCGGGGTTATCCGCTGAAACTGCGGATGGACAACGGCCCGGAACTCATTTCGCTGACGCTGGCGCAATGGGCAGAAGAGCATGGTGTGGCACTGGAATTTATTAAACCAGGCAAACCAACACAGAATGCGTTTATCGAACGTTTTAACCGGACCTACCGGACAGAAATACTGGATTTTTACCTGTTCAGGACACTGAATGAAGCACGGGAAATAACAGAGCGCTGGCTGACGGAATATAACAGTGAGCGACCTCATGAATCCCTGAATAACCTGACGCCGGAAGAGTACCGGCTGATGGCTGAAAAACCGGAAATCTCAAAAAGTGCGTGGAACTAAAACGGGTGTGCTTACAGTCACGACATATAAACCTAGCTATATTATCATTAGGATCTAATAAGCCTTTATAATCACTAAGTCTGTTATATCCAAAAGCCATGGTGAGACTTAATAATTCTTTCTTTCTATTATAAAACATTTCTTTTGGCGGTTTATTTTGACCAAAAGCAACCGATAATAAGTACACCCCCAGATATTCAAAAAATTTAACAAAAGCGTCGCATCGATCTCTTTCATTAAACTTGGATTCAGCCAACTCCCAGAGAATTGCTAAAGGAGTTGGTAACATTAATGAAAATTCTTGTTCATATCTACTTGCAACTCTCAAATATGGTTGTAACTGCTCTTGAGCTGATTGAAAATCAGAAAATATGGAATTTTTAAGTAAAGATACTCGTGTTAATACGGCTTCACAATTATTCCAAAACTCTATCAATTTGGACTGACTTTCTATTGAAGGAAGAGAGAATCTAGTGTTTAACCATGTAGACATAGATACATTCCTTGAGAACCCATTAATAGCTTTGAAATTACTATCAAGCCAATCCACGCCTTCTTCTTGCTGTAAAAATATATTGTAAAACTCAGGAAGAAGTGTTTCGTTTTGAAAATCAAAGCGAGATAGATTGAGCATTTTCCTCTTTTCGTTTAAGCCGGAAAACTCAGCTATTTTACCTGTATATGGTTCAAGAACATAAAGCCCATCATCACTTAACCTAATAATATCTTTAAAACGAATCTGCTGCCCTTGAAGTAATTTATCTCTAGAATGATTCTTTTGGAAAAAGGAATGAAAGTTAATCTCATAACCAACTACTCCAACATCAAAATCTTTATTATCTCGCTTGTTAGCATTAATCCATGCATCTGCAGCATGTGGTAAAATTTCGGTTTCGAAGTAATGTTCTACCAAGTCATCAATAGCAATGAAAGGGTTCAATGGTACATTTTCGCTTTCTCGCAGATCGCCATCCTGCTCAAATTCCACCAAGTTGCCACGATATGAAAATACTCCATACAATGGCTTGGCAGTACCTTCCAGAATTTTTTTCACCACCGGTTCTGCTGAAGGGTTTTTCATGGTGATAGCGTCGATAAACTGTTTTTTCTCTTTGGTATTCAGCTTAACGCCTGCATTTTTTATCGCATCCCTTAGAATCAGCTGAAACTCATTAAAGTTGTTACTAACCAGTTCCTTACCGCCAGCTTTATAATGTAACTGACCTGCCCCCACGATTAGATACAACACTCAGTTAGTAACGCCGGAATCTTCATTCTCAGAATGACCCTTTCTCCAGCCCGCTGCAAATTCAGACGGTGTCTGATAATTCAGCGTGGAGTGCGGGCGGCATTCGTTATAATCCTGCCGCCAGTCATTAATAATTTTCCTGGCATGAACGATATCGCTGAACCAGTGCTCATTCAAACATTCATCGCGAAATCGTCCGTTAAAGCTCTCAATAAATCCGTTCTGCGTTGGCTTGCCCGGCTGGATTAAGCGCAACTCAACACCATGCTCAAAGGCCCATTGATCCAGTGCACGGCAAGTGAACTCCGGCCCCTGGTCAGTTCTTATCGTCGCCGGATAGCCTCGAAACAGTGCAATGCTGTCCAGAATACGCGTGACCTGAACGCCTGAAATCCCAAAGGCAACAGTGACCGTCAGGCATTCCTTTGTGAAATCATCGACGCAGGTAAGACACTTGATCCTGCGACCGGTGGAAAGTGCGTCCATGACGAAATCCATCGACCAGGTCAGATTGGGCGCCGCGACGGAGCAGCGGCAGACGTTCTGTTGCCAGCCCTTTACGACGTCTTCTGCGTTTTACGCCCAGGCCACTGAGGTGATAAAGCCGGTACACGCGCTTATGATTAACATGAAGCCCTTCACGGCGCAGCAACTGCCAAATACGACGGTAGCCAAAACGCCTGCGCTCCAGTGCCAGCTCAGTGATGCGCCCTGATAAATGCGCATCAGCAGCCGGACGGTGAGCCTCATAGCGGCAGGTCGACAGGGATAAACCTGTAAGCCTGCAGGCACGACGTTGCGACAGACCGGTCGCATCACACATCAACATCACGGCTTCCCGCTTCTGGTCTGTCGTCAGTACTTTCGCCCAAGAGCCACCTGAAGCGCCTCTTTATCCAGCATGGCTTCGGCAAGCAGCTTCTTGAGTCTGGCGTTCTCTTCCTCAAGCGACTTCAGGCGCTTAACTTCAGGCACCTCCATACCGCCATACTTCTTACGCCAGGTGTAAAACGTGGCATCGGAAATGGCATGCTTGCGGCAGAGTTCACGGGCGGGTACCCCAGCTTCGGCTTCGCGGAGAATACTGATGATCTGTTCGTCGGAAAAACGCTTCTTCATGGGGATGTCCTCATGTGGCTTATGAAGACATTACTAACATCGGGGTGTACTAATCAACGGGGAGCAGGTCATAACTCCGTCTGGATTTTCTCTGCCTTTTCCATCAAAGCAAGTTGAGCCAACCATAGTCTGCTATCCAGTAGGTTTATAATTTGCCCCTCTTTCAACCCAGCAAATTCAGCTCTGAGCATAGCACGGGCTTCAACTTCGATATCTATAAAGTCACCGTAGTTATTGTTTTGCCACCGTGCAGCGAACTCTTTATACAAACTTTCCATCGGCGCATTAAACGGTTTGGGTGCAAAGCGTAAAGTGTCAATTGCTTCATCGGACACTTGTGCAGACAAACGCAATGGACGTTCTATGGTCAAACGGCGGTAGCCAAAATCTGTATTGTTACAAATTTTGCTGGCAAGGGTCTTCGGCACTTCAGTTTTAGCAGTGGCAGAGTGTCCCCCACGATTGGATTTTTGCTCGGTCACTTTCTCAAGACCATAGCGTTCAAGTGAGGTCGTATCCACAACATCAAACTCAGCAAAGATACGAGTGATTAGTTTAATATCGTCCTCATCCATAAGGTTACGCTTAGAACCTAAAGACTTACGCATCTTGCCACACAGGTTAGTAGCGTCAATCAGTTGGACTTTGCCTTTGCGCTCTAGTGTTTTCCCATTTGACAGAATCCAGACGTAAGTCGCTATGCCTGTGTTATAGAACATGTCTGTCGGCAGTGCGATAATTCCTTCCAGCAAGTCGGCTTCCAGAATATAACGGCGAATTTCACTCTCTCCGCTTCCTGCACCACCGGTAGACAATGGCGAACCATTTAGGATAATCCCGATACGTCCGCGATTGCTCATAGGTCCCTTGACTTGACCGCTATCGTGCATTTTGCTGATCAAATGCATTAAAAACAGTAGAGAGCCGTCCGACACGCGTGGTAAGCCGGGGCCAAACCGCCCTTTAAAGCCTTTTTGCCGCTGCTCGTCGTTAATCTCGACTTCAATTTTTTTCCAATCCAAACCAAAAGGCGGGTTGGACAGCATGTAGTCAAACTTATCAAAAGAAAGCTGATCGTTAGAAAGCGTGTTGCCAAGCTTGATGCCGCTAACATCCTGACCTTTTATCAACATATTGGCTTTACAAATGGCGTAAGACTCTGGGTTAAGCTCTTGGCCAAAAACACGTATAAAGGCATTTGGGTTTAGCTCATGTATGTATTCTAAACCGCTAGAGAGGAAACCGCCGGTACCGGCCGTAGGGTCATAAATTGTGCGGAAGATGCCGTCTTTTGACAACACATCATCATCTTCGATCAATACCAGTGAAGTGGTTAAACGTACAATATCACGTGGGGTAAAGTGCTCCCCAGCAGTCTCGTTAGAGCTCTCCGCAAAACGCCGAATCAGTTCTTCAAACACCAGCCCCATTTGGTGGTTAGAAATAACTTTCGGGCTCAAGTCAGTGTTAGCGAATTTCTTAACGATTTTATACAGAAGATCTACATCATCTAGAAGGCCAATAAACTCGCTAAACCTGAAATGCTCAAAGATTTCACGCAAATCCCCTGAGAAAGATTGAACATAGTTCTCGAGGTTTGCCTTAATGTCATCAGGTCCCATCTTGCTGAGATCCATCTGCGATGTATTGAAGTACGGCAACCCATTGGTAGCACGTAACAGATGCCTTTCTCGCTCTTCTTCCGATAATATGACGACTTTCAATTTTTCTGCTTCCGCAACCACATCATCTTTTGTCGGTGCTAGCATGCACTCAAGGCGGCGTAACAATGTAAAAGGCAGGATAACGCGTCCATATTGGGCGTGCCTAAAATTTCCACGCAGGAGGTCAGCGACCAACCAGATAGAGACAGCTGTTTGAGTAAAAGTAGAACTGTTCATGAAACCCTCAGAAGAGCTCGGAGCCATAAAAATTAATCCATAGCAATTTACACTGGCTTTATAACCCAGTGTAAAGAAAAATATTTATGTGAGGCTTTTCAATAAAGCCAAACGAAAAAATGGCACTATATGAGCCTAATTAGCAATTACCTTTCCAAAATCAAACGGGCTAACCCCCTTCTCCCGGTTCGCATCCAGATAATCCGCCCACCACTGCAGCATCAGCCTCCTCTCTCCCAAATGCTCCGCCTTATGGATGTAAGCTGCCCGAACAGAGCTACGCTCCTGATGGCTCATCTGCCGCTCCACCGCATCCCTCGACCACAGCCCCGACTCAATCAGCGAACTACACGCCATCGCCCTGAACCCATGCCCACAGACTTCCGTTTTTGTGTCATAGCCCATCACTCGAAGAGCTTTGTTCACCGTATTCTCACTCATCGGCTTACGCGGATCGTGATCGCCTACGAAAATCAGCTCTCGATTCCCATTCATGCTTTTGATCTTTTCCAGAATGGCTAAGGCTTGCCGCGACAAAGGAACAAGATGAGGAGTCTTCATCTTCGAACCACGCTGAGAATGCTTTACACCTTCCAGCGGTTCACGCTCACCTGGAATCGTCCACATGGCCGTTTCAAAATCCACTTCTGACCAACGGGCAAAGCGCAGTTCGCTTGAACGGATGAAAACTAACAACGTGAGTTCTACAGCCAGTCGAGTTAACGGCCTGCCAGAGTAATGATCAATGCGGCGTAGTAATTCAGGGATGCGATTAAGCTCCAGAGCCGCACGATGCTGTCTTTTAGCAGTAGCAACCGCACCGGCAATTTCTTGCGCAGGGTTGTAGTCGATTAATCCGCTCTGAACGGCAAAGCGCATAATCGCAGTAGTCCGCTGCTGTAAACGAGCGGCGACTTCAAGACGCCCGGATGACTCTACCGCTTTGATGGGGACAAGCAGATCTCGTGTCTTCAGTTCCGTAATGTTCCGCTTACCGATGACAGCAAAGAGATTATCTTCGAGACTTTTTAATACACGAGCGCTATGCGCTGAAGACCATTTCTGATTACTGGCATGCCAGTCTCTGGCGACCACTTCAAACGTTATCGCCTCTTGCTCCTGCTCTACCTTAACGGCTTTCTTGCTCTCACTAGGATCGACGCCATTAGCTAATAGTTTACGGGCCTCATCCCGGCGAGCCCTGGCATCCGCCAGCGAAACCTCAGGGTATTTCCCAAGCGCCAGCATCTTCTCCTTACCACCAAAACGATAACGAAGCCGCCAATATTTTGAACCGTTAGGGTGAACCAGCAAAACCATGCCTTCACCGTCAGTAAGTTTATAGGCTTTTGCTTCAGGCTTAGCCGAACGAACCTTCACATCACTCAGAGCCATGATGAGTATCCTTTCAAGGGTCCTGTGTGGGTACAAACATTATCGAACCGGGATATACCCGCAGTTGTACCCGCATCAGTAAGTTGATGTAGATTGAATCAGGTTGACTTAGGTTGAGCGAAAAAGCGAGGAAAGCCTTGCGGATACTGGATTTCAGGCACAAAAAAAGACGTCCGTTGACGTCTATTGATGTTCCGATGGTGCCGAAGGCCGGACTCGAACCGGCACGTATTTCTACGGTTGATTTTGAATCAACTGCGTCTACCGATTTCGCCACTCCGGCACGGAAGGGGATGCGGAAACGTGATGGATTATACCTGTCACACGCGCCCATGCAAGCGACGATGCGGCTTCCCGCCGTTAAGTGATGAAAAATTCATCGCCTCAGTACGTTAGCGTTGGCGCAGTCACATTTTTACCCTACCCCCATGCCTCCTTCTGCCAAAGCGCCTGCTTCGCACTTGCTCTACACTTCCTGTTCAACACCAACAACGGGAAAGCATGATGACGATTATAAAAAGCTATGCCGCGAAACAAGCGGGTGCCGATCTGGAAGTGTGGGAGTACGACGCGGGTGAACTGACGCCGGAAGATGTGGAAGTGCAGGTGGATTACTGCGGGATCTGCCATTCGGATCTGTCGATGATCGATAACGAATGGGGTATGTCGCAGTATCCGCTGGTGGCGGGCCACGAGGTGATTGGTCGCGTAGTGGCGCTCGGCAGCGCGGCGCAGGGTAAAGGGCTGAAAGTCGGGCAGCGCGTGGGCGTGGGCTGGACGGCGCGTAGCTGTGGTCATTGCGATGCCTGTATCAGCGGTAATCAAATCAACTGCCTGGAAGGCGCGGTGCCGACCATCATCAATCGTGGTGGTTTTGCCGATAAGCTGCGCGCTGACTGGCAATGGGTGATCCCGCTGCCGGAAAACATTGATATCGAAAGCGCCGGGCCGATGCTGTGCGGCGGTATCACTGTCTTTAAACCGCTGCTGATGCATCACGTCACAGCCACCAGCCGCGTGGGGGTGATCGGTATCGGCGGGCTGGGCCATATCGCCATTAAACTGCTGCATGCTATGGGCGCGGAAGTGACGGCGTTCAGCTCAAATCCGGCGAAAGAGCAGGAAGTGCGCGCGATGGGGGCCGATAAGGTGGTCAACAGCCGTGATGCGGCCGCGTTACAGGCGCTGGCGGGTCAGTATGATCTGATCATCAATACCGTCAACGTTGACCTCGACTGGCAGCCGTACTTCGAAGCGCTGACCTATGGCGGCAATTTCCATACCGTCGGCGCGGTGCTCAAACCGCTGTCGGTTCCGGCGTTTACGCTGATTGCGGGCGATCGCAGCGTCTCCGGTTCGGCGACGGGCAACCCGTCCGAACTGCGTAAGCTGATGAAGTTTGCCGGGCGCAGCGGCGTGACACCAACGACGCAACTGTTCCCGATGTCTAAAATCAACGACGCCCTGCAACACCTTCGTGATGGCAAAGCGCGCTATCGCGTGGTGCTGAAAGCGGATTTCTGATCCCTCCGGCCCTCTATCCCCTGAGAGGGCCAAAAATCGTCCTGTTCATAAAATCATCATCTTACCGCCATTCATTTGCAGTAAATCTTTTCCAGACTGGGTCGCTTTGAAACGCCTTAGCGAGCCCGATGATGATGACGAAAAAAACCTGGCTTCCCTGGCTTATTCTGTCGCCTTCCCTGCTGTTTTTACTGCTGTTTACCTATTTTCCGCTGGTGCGTTCGGTGTACGACAGCCTGTTCGATACCCGCATGGCGGGCGACGCGGCACCGTACGTCGGCCTGGGCAATTTCATCCGCCTGTTTGAAGACGCCGTCTTCTGGCAGTCGCTGGTGAACAACCTGATTTATATCCTGCTGACGGTGGTGCCCGGCGTGGCGCTGGCGTTGCTGTTGGCCGTCGCGTTGTGGGAAAACCACCGCGTTAACCGCTGGCTACGTACTGCCTTCTTCTTTCCAATGATTATCCCGATGGTCAGCGCTGCGGCGCTGTGGCTGTTCATCTTTATGCCTGGCATGGGGATGCTGGATTACTATCTGGCGAAGCTGTTCGGGCCGATGAACAACAACTGGCTTGGTCGCAGCAACAGCGCGCTGTATGCACTGGCGCTGATTGGTGTGTGGAAATTCGCCGGCTATTACATGCTATTTTTCCTCGCCGGGTTGCAGAGCATTCCGGTTTCGGCGCGCGAAGCGGCGATGATGGAAGGTGCCACACCGACGCAGATCTTTTTCAAAGTGACGCTGCCGTTGCTGCGCCCGACGCTGAGTTTTGTGGTTACCACGGCACTCATCTACTCCATTACGCAGATTGACCATGTCGCGGTGATGACGCGCGGCGGGCCGGACAACGCCACCAGCGTGCTGCTCTATTACATCCAGAATCTGGCGTGGGATACCCACGATCTCGGCAAAGCCTCCGCCGCCACGTTCCTGACGCTGGCTGGGCTGTTTGCTTTCTCCTTCATTAACCTGAAATTACTGGAACGAGGTGCGCACCATGAGCGTTGAGATCTCGCCAGCCATCACCCGCACGCAAAACGCCTCGCGCCCGCTGTGGTTGCGTCTGCGCCGTTCGAAAAGCGTCACCCTCAGCGTGCTGATGAGTTGCATGGCGCTGCTGTGGATAAGCCCGTTCCTGTGGATGCTGTCGTCGGCCTTTAGCGCCAGCACCTTTGGCGAGGGAATGGCCTCGGTGCTGCCGCGTTTCCCGCTGACCCTCGACAACTTCAGCGATGCCTGGGACAGCGCAAACTGGCTGAGCCTGTACGCCAACACCCTTATCTTCGCGTTCGGCACCTTTGCCGTGCAATTACTGACCATCACCACCGCCGGGTACGTCTTTGCCTGCCATGAGTTTCGCGGCAAACAGACGCTGTTCCTGCTGTTTCTCGTGCAACTGATGATCATGCCGGTGGTGATGATGGTGCCGAACATGATGACGCTGAAAACCTTCGGGCTGCTCAATACATTGACTGGCGTGATGATGCCCTATTTCGCATCGGCGTTTGGCGTGTTCCTGATGCGTCAGGCGTTCCTCGCCATTCCGAAAGAGCTGGAAGAAGCGGCGCTGATGGAGGGATGCCGCTGGTGGCAGGTGCTGTATCGCGTGCTGCTGCCGATGTCGTGGCCGTCGGTGCTGGCCTTCGCCACCGTGAGCATTACCTATCACTGGAACGAATATTTGTGGCCGTTGATGATGCTCAACGATCCGGACAAACAGGTGTTAACCGTCGGACTGGTTTCCTTCGCCATGGGCGCAGAATCCGGCGGGCAGTGGGGAATGATCGGCGCCGGGACGCTGATGGTCTGCTTGCCGCTGATGATCGCTTTTATCGCATTTCAGAAACAGTTCCTGCGAAGCTTCGGTTTTTCAGGCATAAAATAAGGAGTTTTTTCATGCTGTTAGCGCATATTTCCGATACCCATTTCCGTAGCCAGGGCCAGAAACTGTATGGTTTTATCGACGTCAACGCCGGTAATGCCGACGTGGTGGCGCAGCTCAACGCCCTGCGTGAACGCCCGGACGCGGTCGTCGTCAGCGGCGATATCGTCAACTGCGGTCGCCCGGAAGAGTACCTTGTCGCCCGCCAGACGCTCGGCGCGCTGCATTATCCGCTGTTGCTGATCCCCGGCAATCATGATGACAAAGCTCTGTTCCTGGAGTATCTGCAACCGCTGTGCCCGCAACTGGGTAATGATCCGCAGAACATGCGCTACGCGGTAGATGACTTCGCCACCCGCCTGTTGTTTATCGATTCCAGCCTGCCGGGTCATTCCAAAGGCTGGCTGACGGAAGAGACTCTCGAATGGCTGGAAGCGCAGTTGTTTGAAGGCGGCGACAAACCTGCTGCCGTGTTTATGCATCACCCACCGCTGCCGCTGGGTAACGCCCAGATGGACCCTATTGCCTGTGAAAACGGCCATCGCCTGCTGGCGCTGGTGGAGCGTTTCCCGTCGCTGGTGCGCATCTTCTGCGGTCATAACCATAACCTGACCCTGACGCAATACCGTCAGGCGACGATTGCCACCGTGCCCGCCACCGTCCATCAGGTGCCGTTCCACCATGAAGACACGCGCCCGTATTACGACATGTCGCCGTCGTCGTGCGTGATGCACCGCCAGGTGGATGAACAGTGGGTCAGCTATCAGCACTCGCTGGCGCACTACGCCGGGCCGTGGCTGTATGACGAGAACACCAGTTGCCCGACGCAAGAGCGTTAATCACCATGTTGAGCCTGAACAATATCAGTAAGGAATTCGACGGGAAACCGGCGTTGAATGCGCTGTCACTGGACATTGGCGAAGGGGAATTTGTGGTGCTGGTCGGGCCGTCCGGCTGCGGTAAAAGTACGCTGCTGCGCCTGCTCGCCGGGCTGGAAGCGGTGAGTGACGGTGAAATCTGGCTCAACGACGAAAACATCACGTCGCTGTCGCCGCGCGAGCGCAACTTCGCGATGATTTTCCAGAACTACGCCCTGTTTCCGCACCTGTCGGTGCGCGACAACATCACCTTCGGCATGAAGATCCGCAAAGAGGAGAAAGCCAGCTGGCAGCCGCGCCTTGAACGGGTCGCGCAGATGCTGCAGCTGGAGGAACTGCTCGATCGCAAACCGGCGAAGCTCTCCGGCGGTCAACGCCAGCGCGTGGCGATGGCGCGGGCGATTGTGCGTAATCCGCGGCTTTTTCTGATGGACGAACCGCTCTCCAACCTCGACGCACGTCTGCGCAGCGAAGTGCGCGACAGCATTATGGCGCTGCACCAGCAGCTCAAAACCAGCACCATCTACGTGACCCACGATCAAACCGAAGCAATGTCGATGGCTGACCGCATCGTAGTGATGAACAACGGTTACGTGCAGCAGGTGGGCAAGCCGGAACATCTCTACGCCAGTCCGGCGAATCTCTTCGTTGCCGGGTTTATCGGCTCCCCGGCAATGAACCTGGTGCTGCTGCCCTGCGCGGAAGGCCAGGTACAGCTCGGCGAAGTGACGCACCCGCTGCCGCCGCTCTCCCGCGAGGAAACGCGTGTCTGGCTGGGCGTGCGCCCGGAACACATTACCGATCACCCTACGGGCGACCAGCTCGTTCTGCCCGCAACGGTGATGCAACGAGAACTGATGGGAGCCGATTACCTGCTCCACGTCAGCACCCCTGTCGGTACGTTGCGTTACAGCCGCCGCCACCGCGGTGCAGTGCCTGACAAGGGAGACACCCTTACCCTCGGCTTTTCGCCGTCGGATATTCATCTTTTTCATGCTGAGAAACAGCACAACTTACTCCAGGAGATTGACCATCATGCTTAAGCCCCTGAAACAGAAGTTGCAGGCGCTCACCGTCAGCGTTGTACTCGCTTTTAGCGGTACGGCGCTGGCAAAAGAACAAATCGATTTTATGTTCCCGGCGCCGGTCGACGGTCAGCTGACAAAGGAAATGACCCGCGTCATTAAAGTCTTTAACGACTCACAGCAGGATGTAGAAGTCCGTGGCATTTTCACCGGCAACTACGACACCACCAAAATCAAAGCGGAATCCGCACAAAAAGCCGGGCAGCCGCCCGCACTGGTGATCATGTCCGCTAACTTCACCACCGACCTGGCGCTGAAAGACGAAATTCTGCCGATGGACGAGCTGTTCAAATTCGGCAATCAAAAAGCGGGCCCTTTCCTGCTGAACGAGTTCTTTCCGGCGATGCATAAAAACGCGCAGGTGATGGGCGTGACCTATGCCATTCCGTTCCATAACTCAACGCCGATCCTCTATTACAACAAAACCCTGTTCGACCAGGCTGGTCTTAAAGAGCCGCAAACCTGGACGGAACTGCTGGCGGCAGCGAAAAAGCTGACTGATGAGAGCAAAGGCCAGTGGGGGATCATGCTGCCGTCAACGAATGACGACTACGGCGGCTGGATCTTCTCTTCACTGGTTCGCGCCAACGGCGGTAAATACTTTAACGAAGACTACCCTGGCGAAGTCTATTACGACGCGCCGTCCACCATCGGCGCGCTGCGCTTCTGGCAGGATTTGATCTACAAAGACAAAGTGATGCCGTCCGGCGTGCTGAACTCTAAGCAGATCAGCGCCGCGTTTTTCTCCGGTAAAGTCGGCATGGCGATGCTGAGCACCGGCGCGCTGGGCTTTATGCGCGAAAACGCGAAAGACTTCGAGCTGGGTGTGGCAATGATGCCGGCCAAAGAACAGCGTGCGGTACCGATTGGCGGCGCCAGCCTGGTGAGCTTCAAAGGCATTTCCGACGCACAGAAAAAAGCCGCGTATCAGTTCCTGACCTGGCTTATCAGCCCGCAGGTTAACGGCGAGTGGAGCCGCTTTACCGGCTACTTCTCACCGCGCAAAGCCTCGTACGATACGCCGGAGATGAAAGCGTATCTGCAAAAAGATCCGCGCGCGGCAATCGCGCTGGAACAGCTGAAATACGCGCATCCGTGGTACTCCACTTATGAAACCGTGGCAGTCCGTAAGGCGATGGAAAACCAGCTGGCCGCTGTGGTTAACGACCAGAAAGTCACGCCGGAAGCGGCCGCCAAGGCCGCTCAGCAGGAAGCCGACACGCTGATGAAGCCATACGTTGAGAAAACCACGCTGGCGGAAGTGAAGTAATATCACTGGCGCCTTCATGCTGAGTGAAGGCGCCAGAACGTTATTGCCCGATCGCCGCAAACACCTCCGCAATCGCCACTGCCCCCGGGTCGGTCACGCCGTCGAGATTCTGTTTATTCACGTAGGACGAACGTCCGGCACCTGCTTTTTGCATCGTCGCCGTGCGTGCTGCGCCCTGTTTCGCCGCGGTGATGGCCGCGCTGAGATCACTGTCGCGCAACGCTTCCAGCGCGGGCTGGAGTGCGTCGATCAACGTGCGATCGCCGAGATCTGCGCCGCCGTAATGTTTCATCTGCTTCAGGCCGTTCAGCAGCGCATCCGGCAATGCTTTGCCATCCTGCACCGACTGCCCCGCCGCCGTGAAGAAGATAGACATCAACACGCCACTGGAGCCGCCCATCACCGTAGCCAGCCGTTCGCCGGTCAACTGGAGCAGTTGCGCAGTGTTATTCAGCGGCAGTTTGTTCTGCGCCAGTAACTGCGCGATTTCACGCGCGCCTTCAGCAAAGGTGGAACCGGTATCGCCGTCACCGACTTTCGCATCGAGCGCGTTCAGCCGGTTTTCGAGGCTGATCAGCGTCTGTGTTGCCGTCGCTACCAGCGCTTTCACGCGCGGGTTGTCAGACGGCGTCGCTTCCACGCTGTCGTGAATTTTACCGTGCTTCAGCGTCTTCAACGGCGCGAAGGCAACGGGTTTCTGCCAGCCGACGGTTTCAACCTCTTCTTTTAGCGCCGCTTCAAAGACGGGATTCAACGTCAGCAGCGACAGCGAAAAGCCTTTCATGTCGAGGGAACTGACCAGCGGCGCCGGGCCAATCAGGTACGCCAGTTGATCTTTCAGCGCCGAGTGCGCCAGCTCTTTCGTCAGCAGCGCCATCTCCAGCGCCGACACGCCGCCGAGGTTGTTAATCAGTACCGCGACGCGCGCCTCGCCCACTTTTTCTTTCAGCGGTTCCACCAGCGTATCAATGATCGTTTTGCTGTTGTGGCTGTCGACGGTGGACGCACCCGGCTCGCCGTGGATCCCCAGTCCCAGCTCAACCTGTCCGTGCCTGATGCGGCTTTCGTCATCCTCGCTGCCCGGCAGATTGCAGATTTCCATCGCCACACCGAGGCTGAACACACTGTTACAGGCCTGTTGGGCGATGTCGCGTACTTCGCACAGCGATTTGCCCTGTTCGGCGGCGTAACCGGCGATTTTATGCACCAGCGCTGTACCGGCAATGCCGCGCGGCTGTTTGTTGTCCGGCAGCGCGATGTCGTCGGCGACGATCACCATTTCCACCTTCAGGCCGTAGCGTTTCGCTTTCTCTGCCGCGAGACCAAAGTTAAGGCGATCGCCGGTATAGTTTTTCACAATCAACAGGCAGCCGCGATCGCCGGTCACCGCCACGATGGCATTCAGCACCGCGTCGACACTCGGCGAAGCAAACAGATCGCCACACACCGCAGCGGTCAGCATCCCTTTGCCGACGAACCCGGCGTGTGCAGGCTCGTGCCCCGAACCGCCGCCAGAAATCACCGCCACGCGGGATTTATCCCAGTCGCCGCGCGCGACGATACGAATCGCCGGATCAATATCCAGCTTCACAAGATTGCCATGCGGCGCAGACAACACTAAACCTTCAATGGCATCATTAACCAGCTGTTTGCGGTCATTAAAAAAGAATCTGGACATAATTTCCCAAAAAAAAAGTAAACCGTATGCAAAGCATAGTTCGCACTGGATAATACGCCGCAAAGTGCAGAATTTACTGAGTCGCTTTGGCGTCAGGTTGCCTATACTGCTCGCAGGACCAATGGAGGAAGAATCATGAGCGCACCCTTGTTAATAGCGCGTACCATCGATAAAGAGCTGTTTTTGTTGCCAGGCATGGCGAACCGGCATGGACTGATTACCGGTGCGACGGGGACCGGCAAAACCGTCACCCTGCAGAAGCTGGCGGAATCCTTTTCGGAGATTGGCGTTCCGGTCTTTATGGCCGACGTGAAAGGCGACCTGACCGGCGTCGCTAAAGCGGGGCAATCGTCAGAAAAGTTACAGGAGCGACTCAAAAAGATTGGCGCGACCAACTGGGATCCTCATGATAATCCGGTGGTGCTATGGGATATCTTCAGCGAAAAAGGCCACCCGGTGCGCGCCACCGTTTCTGACCTGGGACCGTTGCTGCTCGCCCGGTTGCTGAACCTTAATGAAGTGCAATCCGGCGTGCTGAACATTATTTTCCAGATTGCTGATGACCAGGGCCTGCTGCTGCTCGATTTCAAAGATCTGCGCGCCATTACGCAGTACATCGGCGATAACGCCAAAGGCTTCCAGAACCAGTACGGCAACATCAGCAGCGCGTCGGTGGGCGCTATTCAGCGTGGGCTACTGACGCTGGAGCAACAAGGTGCGGAACACTTCTTCGGCGAGCCGATGCTCGACATCAAAGACTGGATGCGTACTGACAGCAACGGCAAGGGGATCATCAACATCCTCAGCGCGGAAAAGCTCTACCAGATGCCGAAACTCTACGCCGCCAGCCTGCTGTGGATGCTCTCCGAACTGTATGAACAACTGCCGGAAGCGGGTGATCTCGAAAAACCGAAACTGGTGTTCTTCTTCGATGAAGCGCATCTGCTATTCAGCGACGCGCCTGACGTTCTGCTGGATAAAGTCGAACAGGTGATCCGCCTGATCCGTTCAAAAGGGGTCGGCGTGTATTTTGTGTCGCAAAACCCGTCCGACGTGCCGGACAAGGTGCTCGGGCAACTGGGTAACCGCGTTCAGCATGCGCTGCGCGCCTTTACGCCGAAAGATCAGAAAGCGGTGAAAGCCGCAGCGGAAACCATGCGCGCCAACCCGGCGTTTGATACCGAGAAAGCCATTCAGGAGCTGGGCACCGGCGAAGCGCTGATCTCCTTCCTCGACGAAAAAGGCAGCCCGTCAGTGGTGGAGCGCGCGATGGTAATCGCCCCCTGCTCGCGAATGGGGCCAGTGACGGATGATGAGCGCAACGGGCTTATCAACAACTCGCCAATGTACGGCAAATACGAAGATGACGTCGATCGTGAATCCGCCTTTGAGATGCTGCAAAAAGGCGTTCAGGTGGCGACAGAAGCACAGAGCGCGCCACCGGCTAAAGGCAATAACGTGGAAGTTGATGACGGCATTCTCGGCGGTCTGAAGGATATTCTCTTCGGGACTACCGGGCCACGTGGTGGCAAGCGAGACGGCGTGGTGCAGACCATGGCGAAAAGCGCGGCGCGTCAGGTGACGAACCAGATTGTGCGTGGCGTGCTGGGAAGTTTGTTAGGCGGAAGACGCCGGTAGTGCTAACACCGCGCTCCCCGGTGGGGAGCGCGATTTCGGTTACTGATAAACCGGCAGCAGATTAAAGCTCGACAACAGATGCACCACGGCGTTACCGACGCCGAACAACAGGATCAGCGCAATCATCGGCTTGCCGCCCCAGACGCGGAACTGCGGGCTGCCAAAGCGCTTACGGGATGCGTTCGCCAGCAGCGCCGGAACAATCGCTGCCCAGATCGTCGCCGCCAGCCCTGCATAGCCAATGGCGTACAGGAAACCGTTCGGCCACAGCAGACCGCCAGCTACCGGTGGCAGGAAAGTCAGCAGCGCGGTTTTGAAACGCCCCATCGCTGAATCATCAAAGCCAAACAGATCCGCCAGGTAATCAAACAGGCCCAGCGTCACGCCAAGGAATGAGCTTGCCACCGCAAAGTTGGAGAACACCACCAACAGCACATCAAGGCTACGGCTGTTCAGCACGCCGCTCAGCGCCTGCACCAGCACATCAATGTTGCCGCCCTTCTGCGCAATGCCGATAAACTCCGGGCGAGGAATGTTGCCCATCGTGCCCAGCAACCAGATCACATACAGCCCCAGCGCCAGCAGCGTACCGTAAATCAGGCAGCGGGTGATGGTACGGGGATCTTTGCCGTAATATTTCATCAGGCTCGGTACGTTGCCGTGATAGCCAAACGACGCCAGACAGAACGGTAGCGTCATCAGTAGATACGGCAGGTATGACGTATTCGGCTCCGCAACATTCAGCAGTGTTGCAGGTTGTACATGCCCCAGTAGACTGCCAAAGGTGAGGAAAAAGGTAATAACTTTGGCACCGAGCACAATCGCGGTCATGCGGCTGACGGCTTTGGTGCTGATCCAGACGACCAGCGCCACCAGCAGGGCAAAACCAAACCCGGCGGCACGGGCAGGCACGTTCAGCGACAGCTCGCTAAAGGTGTGATGCAGAATCGAGCCGCTCGCCGAGATATAGGCGTAGGTCAGAATGTAGAGCACGAACGCGATCGAGATCCCGTTCACCACGTTCCAGCCCTTGCCGAGCAGATCTTTGGTGATGGTGTCGAAGCTGGAGCCGATGCGGTAGTTGAGGTTGGCCTCGAGGATCATCAGCCCGGAATGCAGCATACAGAACCAGGTAAAGAGCAGCGCCGCCAGCGACCAGAAAAACCACGCACCGGACATTACGACAGGCAGGGAGAACATGCCCGCCCCGATAATCGTTCCGCCGATGATGACCACGCCGCCAAACAGTGACGGTCGGGTTGCTGTGGTAGTGAGTGTCGCCATGCGAGCCTTCTCCAGAAAAACGGTGATCTGATAACGTGACGCACTGTACCAGTACACGAGTACAAATGGAATAAAAAAAGCCCCAATCACCTGGATCGGGGCTGTATATATTACTTTACGTCAGTGAACGTAGTTTTTTACGCGGTGATTACGCGTCACGACGGCGGCTGCTGCCGTTATCATCACGACGCGGTGCGCGACCTTCGCGGCGCTCGCCACCAAAGCTACGGCCGCCTTCGCGACGTTCGCCAGAGAAGCGACGACCTTCAGTACGACCGCCTTCACGACGCTCGCCACCGAAACCACGACCACCGCCACGACGTTCACCGCCGCGATCGGTACGCGGTTGCGCGTCGCCCAGCAGCTGCATGTTCATCGGCTTGTTCAGAATGCGGGTACGCGTAAAGTGCTGCAGCACTTCGCCCGGCATCCCTTTCGGCAGCTCGATGGTGGAGTGAGACGCAAACAGCTTAATGTTGCCAATGTAACGGCTGCTGATGTCGCCTTCGTTGGCGATAGCACCCACGATATGACGAACTTCAACACCATCATCACGGCCCACTTCAATGCGGTACAGCTCCATATCACCCACATCACGACGCTCGCGACGCGGACGATCTTCACGCGGACCACGATCATTACGATCGTTACGGTCGCCACGACGCTCAAAGCGATCGTCACGGTCACGGAACTCACGCTTCGGACGCATCGGCGCATCTGGCGGCAGGATCAGCGGACGTTCGCCCTGCGCCATTTTCAGCAATGCAGCGGCCAGCGTTTCCATATCCAGTTCCTGACCTTCCGGCTGCAGTTTGCCGAGCAGGTTACGATACTGATCCAGATCGCTGCTTTCCAGCTGCTGCTGAACTTTCGCCGCGAATTTTTCCAGACGGCGTTTGCCCAGCAGTTCTGCGTTCGGCAGTTCCACTTCCGGAATGGTCAGCTTCATCAGACGTTCGATGTTGCGCAGCAGACGACGCTCGCGGTTCTCAACGAACAGCAACGCGCGGCCAGCACGACCCGCACGACCGGTACGGCCGATACGGTGAACGTAAGACTCGGTATCCATCGGGATATCGTAGTTAACCACCAGGCTGATACGCTCAACGTCCAGGCCACGGGCCGCAACGTCTGTCGCGATCAGAATATCCAGACGACCATCTTTCAGGCGATCCAGGGTCTGCTCACGCAGAGACTGGTTCATGTCGCCATTCAGCGCTGCGCTGTTGTAGCCGCTACGCTCAAGGGCTTCTGCTACTTCCAGGGTCGCGTTTTTGGTACGAACGAAGATAATCGCCGCATCAAAGTCTTCCGCTTCCAGGAAACGCACCAGCGCTTCGTTTTTACGCATGCCCCAGACAGTCCAGTAGCTCTGGCTGATGTCAGGACGGGTGGTGACGCTGGACTGAATGCGCACTTCCTGCGGCTCTTTCATGAAGCGGCGGGTAATGCGACGGATAGCTTCCGGCATCGTTGCGGAGAACAGCGCGGTCTGATGACCTTCCGGGATCTCCGCCATAATAGTTTCTACGTCTTCGATGAAGCCCATGCGCAGCATTTCGTCAGCTTCATCCAGTACCAGACCGCTCAGTTTAGAGAGATCCAGGGTACCGCGTTTCAGGTGATCCAGCAGACGACCCGGCGTACCGACGACAATCTGCGGCCCCTGACGCAGGGCGCGTAACTGCACGTCATAACGCTGGCCGCCGTACAGGGCAACCACGTTTACGCCGCGCATATGTTTAGAGAAATCCGTCATTGCTTCAGCGACCTGAACCGCCAGTTCGCGGGTCGGCGCCAGCACCAGGATTTGCGGTGCTTTCAGTTCCGGATCAAGATTATTAAGCAGCGGCAAAGAGAACGCTGCGGTTTTGCCGCTACCAGTCTGGGCCATACCCAGAACATCGCGGCCGCCCAACAGGTGCGGAATACATTCCGCCTGGATCGGGGATGGTTTTTCGTAACCCAGATCGTTGAGTGCTTCGAGGATAGGAGCCTTAAGACCCAGATCTGCAAAAGTGGTTTCGAATTCAGCCATGTAGTACGTGTGCCTCAATATGAATGGCGGCCAGTCTACATAACTCATCGTGAAAACTTACGGCAATTTTCATTGAAAAGTGTGAACCGGCTCAAATTAGTTGAATTAACGAACAATAAAGCCCTCACCCGCGAAGGTGATGGCAATCAAAAAGACTTTGGGCTGATATGTTCGTCAGCTATTGCTGGTCCGATTCTGCCAGGTCATCTTGCTCCTGGCCCAGGAGCGATAATTCCAACAATGCGTATCGGTGCTCAACAAAGTTATGAACGTTGTTAGCCACCGCCAGTTTGAACAGTGCCGTAGCGCTGTCCATGTCCCCCAGACTTAGGTAGTACTTACCTAAATAGAAGTTGGTTTCACTGAGATGCTCAGCGAGCGAGGTGTTATCCGTTGCGTCCGCCTTCAGTCTTTCCATTAGCGTTTGTTCGCTAATGTCACCGAGGTAGAACTCGACAATGTTCCATCCCCATTGCTCTTTATCCGATTTGTCGAAGCGCTGTTTCAGTGCTTCGCGCGCCTGCTTTTCGTCGAGCTTCCGCTCAACGACATAAAGCCACAGGCTTCGGAAAGGATCATTGGGATCGTCTTGATAAAACGCCAGCAGATCATCTTGCGCTAACTTAATGCGACCGCCGTAATACAGTGCGATGCCGCGATTTAAATGCGCATAATTGTAAGTTGGATCAAGCTCAAGTACAGAATCAAACGCTTCATAGGCAGCATCAAAATTGCCTGCCTGCGTTAAATAAATGCCTAAGTAATTGAATACTTCAGGCATATCCGGTCGGATTGCCAGCGCTTGTGAGAAATCATTTCGCGCTAAGGCCCTCAGACCGAGACTATCATACAACACTCCGCGCTCATATAAAAGCTGTGCGCGTTCGTCATCGGTTAAAGCCCGACTGGCAAGAATTTGTTCCATGCGTGCCAGAATCACTTCTTGCTGCAAAGTCGGTTGCAATGGTACCGCGAGGACTTCACTCTTACGCCAGGCAGAGTTGCTGCATCCTGCCAGGGTGAGTGCTGTCGCAAC
The DNA here is from genome assembly GCF_030053895.1 of Trabulsiella odontotermitis. Lineage (NCBI taxonomy): Bacteria > Pseudomonadati > Pseudomonadota > Gammaproteobacteria > Enterobacterales > Enterobacteriaceae > Trabulsiella > Trabulsiella odontotermitis. The sequence continues at coordinate 511,206 of NZ_CP125781.1, read as the reverse complement.
GAAACACCAGCGCAAAAAAGGCTTCATTTCCCACTCCCGAAGACAACTATTGGATGAACGTCCTGTTCCCCGGTTGCAAATCAGGCATCCTGCCGGGTCAATACGCCCTCCGCTTTCGCGGAGGGCAAATGGCAACCTTACTCGCCCTGTTCCGCTGCCGGTGCTTCCGGCGCGGCGGCAGGCTGAGACTGCTCGGTCGCTTCTTTAATGCTCAGACGGATACGGCCCTGACGGTCAACTTCCAGTACTTTCACCGGCACTTCCTGACCCATCTGCAGATAGTCGGTCACTTTCTCTACGCGCTTGTCGGCGATCTGAGAGATGTGTACCAGACCTTCTTTACCGCCACCGATGGCAACGAATGCGCCAAAGTCGACGATGCGGGTCACTTTACCGTTGTAGATACGACCCACTTCGATTTCGGCCGTAATCTCTTCGATACGACGGATAGCGTGTTTCGCTTTGTCGCCGTCGGTCGCTGCGATCTTCACGGTGCCATCATCTTCAATTTCGATGGTGGTGCCGGTTTCGTCGGTCAGCGCGCGGATCACGGAACCGCCTTTACCGATCACGTCTTTGATCTTGTCCGGGTTGATCTTGATGGTGTGGATACGCGGCGCGAACTCAGAGATATCGCCACGCGGCGCGTTGATCGCCTGTTCCATCACGCCCAGGATGTGCAGACGCGCACCTTTAGCCTGGTTCAGAGCAACCTGCATGATCTCTTTGGTGATACCTTCGATTTTGATATCCATCTGCAGGGCAGAGATACCGTCGCGGGAACCCGCCACTTTGAAGTCCATGTCGCCCAGGTGGTCTTCGTCGCCCAGGATGTCAGACAGCACAACGAAGTTGTCGCCTTCTTTCACCAGACCCATCGCGATACCCGCAACGGCTGCTTTCACCGGCACACCAGCGTCCATCAGCGCCAGAGAAGCGCCACAGACGGAAGCCATAGAAGAAGAACCGTTAGATTCGGTGATTTCAGAGACCACACGAACGGTGTACGGGAATTCATCCATCGTCGGCATAACCGCCAGCACGCCACGTTTCGCCAGACGACCGTGACCAATTTCACGACGCTTCGGTGAACCTACCATGCCGGTTTCACCGACAGAGTACGGAGGGAAGTTGTAGTGGAACAGGAAGCTGTCAGTGCGCTCGCCCATCAGTTCGTCGATGATCTGCGCATCACGTGCGGTACCCAGAGTCGCAGTTACCAGCGCCTGTGTTTCACCACGGGTGAACAGCGCGGAACCGTGAGTACGCGGCAGCACGCCAGTGCGCACGTCCAGACCACGGATCATGTCTTTTTCACGGCCATCGATACGCGGCTCGCCTGCCAGAACGCGGCTACGAACGACGTTTTTCTCGATAGCGTGCAGGATTTCACCCAGCTCGTTGGCGTCCAGGGTTTCGTCTTCTGCTACCAGCGCATCGATGGTTTCAGATTTGATCACGTCAACCTGCGCGTAACGTTCCTGCTTGTCGGTGATGCGGTAGGCATCGCTCAGGCGCGCTTCCGCCAGCGCAGCAACGCGTGCGTTCAGCGCATCGTTTGCCGCTTCCGGCTGCCAGTCCCAGCGCGGTTTGCCCGCTTCTTTGACCAGGTCGTTGATGTTCTGAATGACGATCTGCTGCTGCTCGTGGCCATAAACCACCGCGCCCAGCATCTGATCTTCGCTCAGCAGTTCTGCTTCGGATTCCACCATCAGTACAGCGGCTTCCGTACCGGCAACCACCAGATCCAGTTTGCTGGTTTTCAGCTCTTCCTGAGTCGGGTTCAGTACGTACTGGTCGTTGATGTAACCTACACGAGCGGCGCCGATAGGACCATTGAACGGAATACCGGACAGAGACAGTGCCGCGGAAGCACCGATCATTGCCACGATATCCGGGTTAACCTGCGGGTTAACGGAAACGACGGTCGCAATAACCTGTACTTCGTTAACGAAACCTTCCGGGAACAGCGGGCGAACCGGGCGGTCAATCAGACGCGCGATCAGCGTTTCGCCTTCGCTCGGACGGCCTTCACGACGGAAGAAACCACCCGGGATTTTACCGGCAGCGTAAGTACGCTCCTGATAGTTTACGGTCAGCGGGAAGAAGTCCTGACCCGGCTTGGCTTTTTTCTGACCCACTACGGTAACGAATACCGCGGTGTCATCCATGCTTACCATCACAGCGGCCGTTGCCTGGCGCGCCATCATGCCGGTTTCCAGTGTTACGGTATGTTGGCCGTACTGGAATTTACGAACGATCGGATTAAGCAAAATAATATCCTTTACTTGATTGGGGGACAGCACACCATGCTGGTATGCCGACCAGTGCACCCGATCCTCTTGCATCCTCGCGACTAATGACAATCCTAACCCGCCCCGGGTCAAGCCTCTCATTAGCCGCGCGAACCTCTGCAATGAAGATCATTTAAAGCAACAATACATTAGTTTCCAGTGAATTGCTGCCATCAGCTTGAAAAAAGGGGCCATGAAGGCCCCTCTTTATGAAACTCGCCAGACTTAGCGACGCAGGCCCAGACGCTCGATCAGCGCGGTGTAGCGTGCAACATCTTTACGTTTCAGGTAGTCGAGCAGTTTACGACGCTGAGAAACCATGCGCAGCAGACCACGACGGCTGTGGTGATCTTTTTTGTGCTCTGCAAAGTGACCCTGCAGGTGGTTGATCTGTGCAGTCAGCAGAGCAACCTGAACTTCGGTAGAACCGCTGTCGTTAGAACCACGACCGAACTCGGAAACGATTTTAGCTTTAGCTTCAACGCTTAGAGACATTTTAAACTCCAGAATTAAAAAGAAATAAAGGGTGCCGATCTCTAATTCAGCCACCCTGAGATTAACGCTGCGACAATTGTTAAACAAATGTGCAGACGTCAAGCGGCAATATTCTACTCGCAGCGCCCTGTAATCGCAAGGTGAGCGCTTTACTGCGGGTATTCCACCACCAGACGACGCGGCGCGACGCGGCCTTCGTCGTCAATTTCGCCCATCCCGATAAACGCGTCGTCATCGCCTTCTGTCACACGAACCAGACCCGTCTCAGGTGCCTGCGAGGCACGCACCGGCTGACCCTGTTTAAAATAGGCGGCGACAACCGCCGGAATGTTCACCCGCGGGAAATCAGAGGCAGGACTGTCCATCGGCATCAGCAGAGGATCCAGCAACTGTGCGGCAGGAATGCCCTGCGTTTCCGCCTGTTCAACCAGCGCGCGAAGCTGCTCAAGCGTCACCATTCGCTCAACCGGGTATTTGCTCACCGCCAGACGACGCAGGAAAATCACATGCGCGCCGCAACCGAGCTTTTCGCCTAAATCGTCAATGATGGTCCGAATGTAGGTGCCTTTAGAGCAGTGAACTTCCAGCTCCAGCTCGTGCCCTTCGTGACGAATAAACAGCAGCTCGTAAACGGTAATCGGTCGCGCTTCACGCGGGACGTCAATTCCCTGACGCGCATACTCGTACAGTTTTTTACCCTGATACTTTAGCGCGGAATACATCGATGGCACCTGCATCGTGTCGCCACGAAAGCTCTCCAGCGCCGCAGCCAGTTGGGCGTCGGTGAAGGTCACCGGGCGCTCTTCGACGATGTTGCCGTCCGCATCAGAGGTGTCGGTACGCTGACCGAGACGCGCGATAACGCGATAGCGTTTATCGGAATCCAGCAGGTACTGAGAAAACTTGGTGGCTTCGCCGAGGCAAATCGGCAGCATGCCGGTCGCCAGCGGATCCAGCGCGCCGGTGTGCCCGGCACGGTTGGCGTTATAAATACGCTTTACTTTTTGCAGGACATCGTTGCTGGACGCGCCCTGCGGTTTATCCAGCAACAGCACGCCATGCACATCGCGACCACGACGACGAGGACGACTCATCAGTCCTCCTTGCTGTCGTCCGGGTTCACACGACGCTCTTCGTCATGCTTCACCACGTTGGTCACCAGGTTTGACATGCGCATCCCTTCGACCAGCGAGTTGTCGTAGAAGAAGGTCAGCTCAGGCACGATGCGCAGGCGCATCGCTTTGCCGAGCAGCGTACGGATAAAACCAGACGCTTCCTGCAACGCTTTGATGCCCGCTTTGACGGCGGCTTCATCTTTGTCGTTCAGGAAGGTGACAAATACTTTGGCATAGGCCAGGTCACGGGACATTTCGACACCTGAAACAGTGGTCATCATACCCAGACGCGGATCTTTGATTTCGCGCTGCAGGATGATCGCAATTTCTTTTTGCATCTCCTGCGCCACGCGCTGCGGGCGACCAAATTCTTTCGCCATAATAAATTCTCCAGACTAAAGACAAAAAAGGGGCAAAAGCCCCTTTTGAAACGCATTGCCGGGTGGCGCTGGGCTTACCCGGCCTACAACCCGGCCGTAGGCCCGGTAAACGAAGTGTCACCGGGCATGACGAAGGATTACTCGATCGTACGCTGGATTTCGATAATCTCGAACACTTCGATCATATCGCCGGTACGCACGTCGTTGTAGTTCTTAACGCCGATACCACATTCCATACCGTTACGGACTTCGTTAACGTCATCTTTGAAGCGGCGCAGGGATTCCAGCTCGCCTTCGTAAATAACCACGTTGTCGCGCAGAACGCGGATCGGGTTGTGACGTTTGACCACACCTTCGGTAACCATACAACCTGCGATGGCACCAAATTTCGGTGATTTGAACACGTCACGCACTTCAGCCAGACCGATGATCTGCTGTTTCAGTTCCGGAGACAGCATGCCGCTCATCGCCGCTTTCACTTCGTCGATCAGGTTATAGATGACGGAGTAGTAACGCAGATCCAGGCTTTCTGCTTCGATCACGCGGCGAGCAGAAGCATCGGCACGGACGTTGAAGCCTACCAGAATGGCGTTGGATGCCGCTGCCAGCGTCGCGTCGGTTTCGGTGATACCACCTACGCCAGAACCCACGATCTTCACTTTCACTTCGTCGGTGGACAGTTTCAGCAGAGAGTCGGTGATCGCTTCCACAGAACCCTGAACATCAGCTTTCAATACGATATTCACTTCGTGAACTTCGCCCTCGGTCATGTTGGCAAACATGTTCTCGAGTTTAGATTTCTGCTGACGCGCCAGTTTAACTTCACGGAATTTGCCCTGACGATACAGCGCCACTTCACGCGCTTTTTTCTCGTCACGAACCACGGTCACTTCGTCACCCGCAGCCGGAACGCCGGACAAGCCGAGGATCTCAACCGGAATAGACGGACCCGCTTCCAGCACTTCCTGACCCAGTTCGTCACGCATTGCACGAACACGGCCATATTCGAAGCCACACAGCACGATGTCGCCTTTGTTCAGCGTACCTTCGCGAACCAGAACCGTCGCCACCGGGCCACGGCCTTTATCGAGGAAGGATTCGATCACCGCGCCGCTCGCCATGCCTTTACGGATCGCTTTCAGCTCCAGCACTTCCGCCTGCAGCAGAATAGCGTTCAGCAGATCGTCGATACCGGTTCCCGCTTTCGCCGAAACGTGGACGAACTGGCAGTCGCCGCCCCACTCTTCAGGGATGATGCCGTACTGAGCCAGTTCGTTTTTGACGCGATCCGGATCGGCTTCTGGCTTATCAATTTTGTTCACTGCAACCACTACCGGCACCTGCGCCGCTTTCGCGTGCTGGATAGCTTCGATGGTCTGCGGCATCACGCCGTCGTCAGCAGCAACCACCAGAACAACGATATCTGTCGCCTGCGCACCACGTGCACGCATCGCGGTAAACGCGGCGTGGCCCGGGGTATCCAGGAAGGTGATCATGCCATTTTCGGTTTCAACGTGATAAGCACCGATGTGCTGGGTAATACCACCCGCTTCACCAGATGCCACTTTCGTTGAACGAATGTAGTCGAGCAGCGAGGTTTTACCGTGGTCAACGTGACCCATGATGGTCACTACCGGTGCGCGCGGTTCAGCCGCAGCGCCAGTGTCACGGTCGCTCATTACTGCTTCTTCCAGCTCGTTTTCACGACGCAGGATAACTTTGTGGCCCATCTCTTCGGCAACCAGCTGTGCGGTTTCCTGGTCGATGACTTGGTTGATGGTCGCCATGGCGCCCAGTTTCATCATCGCTTTGATGACCTGAGAGCCTTTAACCGCCATCTTGTTCGCCAGATCGCCAACGGTGATGGTTTCGCCGATCACAACGTCACGGTTGACCGCCTGCGCCGGCTTCTGGAAGCCCTGCTGCAGAGTGGAACCTTTACGTTTACCGCCCTTACCACCACGAATGGCGGCACGCGCTTCTTCACGATCAGCTTTAGATTCCGCGTGTTTATTGCCTTTTTTCGGGCGTGCCGCTTTCGCGTTACGACCACGGCCACGACCGCCTTCTACTTCACGATCGTTTTCGTCTTCAGCCTGACGCGCATGCTGAGAGGTCGTGACGTGGTAGTCGCTCTTGTCGTCTTCCACCACTTCCTGTTCATTCCAGGTATTGGCATTTTCTTCCGCCATGCGGCGAGCTTCTTCCGCAACACGACGGGCTTCAGCTTCCAGTTTACGACGCGCTTCTTCTTCCGCTTTACGCTTCAGCTCAGCAGCTTCGTTTTCCCGGCGAACTTTCTCAGCCTGGGTGGTTTTGGTTTTTTCGTCGATTTGTTGATTGCTCACTTTGTCTTTTTCCGCTACTTCGCGTTTCGCCTTGTCTGCGGCATCACGCTTAGCTTGTTCTGCGGCCTCACGTTCAGCTTTTAATTGCGCCTCACGCTTGGCTGCTTCCTCAGCTTCACGACGGGCTTGCTCTTCCGCTTCACGCTGCGCTTCTTCTTCGGCCGCGAGACGCTCAGCATCTTGAGGGTCGCGTTTTACAAAGGTGCGTTTTTTGCGGACTTCAATCTGTACCGATTTACTTTTCCCACCGGTACCCTGAATGCTTAATGTGCTACGCGTTTTGCGCTGCAACGTCAACTTATCCGGGCCTGAACCATGCTCGCGGTTCAGGTGCGTTAATAAAGTTTGCTTCTCTTGCGCGGTCACAGAGTCTTCAGCGGACTTCGGGATCCCTGCATCAGCAAATTGCTGTACCAGGCGTTCCACGGAAGTCTGAATCTCTGCGGCCAGCGATTTTACGGTTACATCTGTCATGCTGTTCCTTCCTGCTACAGTTTATTACGCTTCGTCACCGAACCAGCAAATATTGCGGGCGGCCATGATGAGTTCACCAGCCTTCTCGTCGGTCATCCCTTCGATATCAGCCAGGTCATCAACGCCCTGTTCGGCGAGATCTTCCAGCGTACAAACACCACGGGCAGCCAGTTTGAATGCCATTGCGCGATCCAGACCTTCAAGGTTCAGCAGATCGTCAGCCGGTTTGTTATCACCGAGGCTTTCTTCCTGAGCCAGCGCCAGCGTGGTCAGTGCGTTTTTCGCGCGTTCACGGAGTGCTTCTACGGTCGGTTCATCGAGACCGTCAATTTCCAGCAGCTCTTTGATCGGCACATAGGCCAGTTCTTCCAGTGAGGAGAATCCTTCTTCTACCAGCACCGTCGCGAAATCTTCATCAATATCGAGATATTTGGTGAAGGTATCGATCGCGGCATGCGCTTCGGCCTGGTGTTTCGCCTGCAGGTCATCAACGGTCATCACGTTGAGTTCCCAGCCACTCAGCTGAGAAGCCAGACGCACGTTCTGACCATTACGGCCGATGGCCTGCGCCAGGTTACCGGCTTCAACCGCGATATCCATAGTGTGTTTGTCTTCGTCGACCACAATGGAAGCGACATCGGCAGGTGCCATCGCGTTGATCACGAACTGGGCCGGGTTGTCGTCCCACAGTACGATATCAATACGCTCGCCACCCAGTTCGGTGGAGACGGCCTGCACACGCGCGCCGCGCATACCGACGCAGGCACCGACCGGGTCGATACGCTTGTCGTTGGTTTTCACAGCGATTTTCGCGCGAGAGCCCGGATCGCGGGCCGCGGCTTTGATTTCGATAACTTCTTCACCGATTTCCGGTACTTCAATGCGGAACAGCTCAATCAGCATTTCCGGTTTGGAACGGGTCACGAACAGTTGCGCGCCACGTGCTTCCGGACGAACGGCGTACAGCACGCCGCGAATGCGGTCACCCGGGCGGAAGTTTTCGCGCGGCAACATGTCTTCACGCAGGATAACGGCTTCAGCGTTGCTGCCGAGATCCAGGCTGATGTTGTCGCGATTCACTTTCTTCACCACGCCAGTGATGATTTCGCCTTCGTGCTCGCGGAACTGATCAACCACCATCGCACGCTCAGCTTCACGCACTTTCTGTACGATAACCTGCTTAGCGGTCTGGGTGGTGATACGGTCAAACGTTACCGATTCAATCTGGTCTTCGACGTAGTCACCAACGTTGAAGCTTTCATCTTCAAAACGGGCGGCTTCCAGGGTGATTTCTTTGGTCGGCTGGGTAACTTCTTCAACCACGACCCAACGGCGGAAGGTATCGAAGTCGCCGCTTTTACGATCGATTTCAACGCGAACATCGATTTCCTGTTCGTATTTTTTCTTGGTAGCCGTTGCCAGAGCACTTTCCAGCGCTTCGAAGATTTTCTCGCGCGGCAGCGCTTTTTCGTTGGAAACGGCTTCAACAACAGCCAAAATTTCTTTGTTCATCGGGGCCTTTCACCTCAATCCAGACTGTTAAAAGTGGGGAACCAGGTTCGCCTTCTGGATGTTACTCAGCGCGAACACTTCATCTTTTCCTTCGACGGTTACCGTGATCATCTCACCGTCGACCGCTTTAATGATGCCCTGCCATTTGCGACGATTCTGCACCGCCATACGCAGGACCAGCGTGGCCTCTTCACCCACAAAACGCGTGTAATGCTCAGCAGTGAACAGAGGGCGATCAAGGCCTGGGGAAGAAACCTCCAGGTTGTAGGCGACAGTGATAGGGTCTTCGACATCCATCACCGCGCTGACCTGGTGACTCACATCAGCGCAATCATCAACATTGATGCCGTCTTCACTATCAATATAGATGCGCAGCGTCGATGTGCGACCGCGAACGAATTCAATGCCAACCAGCTCAAACCCTAAGGCTTCGACTGGCGCAGTGAGCATCTCAGTTAATTTCTGCTCTAATGTGGACAAACCCACCCCCAAGACATAAAAAAAGGGCGTATAGCCCAGTTATTCTGTAGTCAGATAACAAAAAACCCCGATAAATCGGGGCTTTAGATAACTGAACCCTATAACCGCAAATGCGGTCTGGAAACATTTTCCGAGAGATTTCTTTCAAATCCAGCGGCGAAGCCCAATGTCTTCACAGTATATTTGAAAAAAAACTCTATGGGAAAATGGTTGCGGGGGCCGGATTTGAACCGACGACCTTCGGGTTATGAGCCCGACGAGCTACCAGGCTGCTCCACCCCGCGCCTGAAACGTGGCATATTTTACTCATACGAAGTAAAAAGTGCAAATACTGCTGGGATTTGGTACCGAAGACGGGACATTAAATCGGGGTGCAGTATATTGAAAAATCATGTGATCTGTCAACCCACCACTTCTCTTCCCTGCACTCCGCATAGATCCACTACGCTTATGCATACTCATATGGGGGCGGCGGAAGAAAAATTCAAGAAAAATGCGTGAATCACTTCCTGTCATGCGCAAAAGATGATTAAATGAAAACTCACTAAAACTGCATAAAAATTCAATAAGAGCTTAACAGCAGTTTCATCATAGTCTGGCTAGCAGGGTTCTACTTATGACGACGATTCTCAAGCATCTTCCAACAGGTCAACGTATTGGTATCGCTTTCTCAGGCGGGCTGGACACCAGCGCCGCGCTGCTGTGGATGCGAAAAAAAGGTGCGGTTCCTTATGCATATACTGCGAATCTGGGTCAGCCGGATGAAGACGATTATGACGCCATCCCGCGCCGTGCGATGGAATACGGCGCCGAAAACGCCCGCCTGATCGACTGCCGTAAACAGCTGGTCGCCGAAGGCATTGCCGCCATTCAGTGTGGCGCATTTCACAACACCACCGGCGGGCTGACCTATTTTAACACCACGCCGCTGGGTCGTGCCGTGACTGGCACCATGCTGGTCGCCGCCATGAAAGACGACGGCGTGAATATCTGGGGCGATGGCAGCACCTATAAAGGCAATGACATTGAGCGTTTCTACCGCTACGGCCTGCTGACCAACGCCGAACTGCAAATCTACAAACCGTGGCTTGATACCGATTTTATTGATGAGCTGGGTGGCCGTCATGAGATGTCTGAGTTCATGATTGCCTGCGGGTTCAACTATAAGATGTCGGTCGAAAAAGCCTATTCCACCGACTCCAACATGCTCGGCGCCACCCATGAAGCGAAAGACCTGGAGTTTCTCAATTCCAGCGTGAAAATCGTCAACCCGATTATGGGTGTGAAGTTCTGGGACGAAAGCGTGAAGATCCCGGCGGAAGAAATTACCGTCCGCTTCGAGCATGGTCACCCTGTCGCCCTGAACGGTAAAACATTCAGCAATGATGTGGAACTGATGATGGAAGCCAACCGCATTGGTGGCCGCCATGGGCTTGGCATGAGCGATCAAATTGAAAACCGTATCATTGAAGCGAAAAGCCGCGGCATTTACGAAGCCCCGGGCATGGCGCTGCTGCATATTGCCTACGAGCGTCTGCTGACCGGCATTCATAATGAAGACACTATCGAGCAATATCATGCGCATGGTCGTCAGCTGGGCAAACTGCTGTATCAGGGTCGCTGGTTTGATCCGCAGGCGCTGATGCTGCGTGACGCGCTGCAACGCTGGGTAGCGAGCGCGATTACCGGCGAAGTGACGCTTGAACTGCGCCGCGGTAATGACTACTCGATCCTCAACACGGTTTCTGACAACCTGACCTACAAGCCGGAACGTCTGACGATGGAAAAAGGCGACTCCGTCTTCTCTCCTGACGATCGTATCGGGCAGTTGACGATGCGTAATCTGGACATCACCGATACCCGCGAGAAGCTGTTCAGCTATGCGGAAACCGGGCTGCTGTCGTCTAATGCGGGCAACGGTCTGCCGCAGGTAGAAAATCTGGAAAGCAGCAAGCAGAAATAACCGGCGCTGAACCTTCTTTCAAAGGCCGGGGACGTTAGCGTACGCTGGTTTCTTTGCCCTTGCCGTAAATATGGATGGTATCCCCGGCTCATCACGCCCACTTAGAGTGGGCGTGATGTTGTCAGTCTGGTCGCCACTCTTCAACGGACCGACAATAGTGCCTTCTTTACCTATGGTTTCGCCAATGGCAGGGTTTTCCGGCGCATTACGATCAGCGATATCGTCACTGCCTTCATTAGCGCTTATAACAAAGAAACAGCCAAATAAACACCACACCCATAAAAATAAGCATTATCGAGAAAAAACAATCTATTCCGTAATAAAAATACGAACATTGCCAGGGTTATAATAATAAAGCGCACTGCTCCCATGGAACATAATACCGGACTGGCGATAGCAACCAATCCTGTGCTACTGCAGTTGGGCTATGCCCGATTTAACGCATCAGGAAATTGCACCTGCTGATTTTGGTTTTGTGAGAGGACGGTGCGTTTTACCATTACAAATGACGGAAAGTAATAAAGCACATGTTTATGTGCAGGAAACTCAAGGATTGATCCATGGAAAGATTAACCCCCATTCGCTGCCGGCCGGCCATCATCTCAATTGTTATTACTCTGACCATCTGGTATGTCATCCCTTGTCCTGCGGACGTGACCTTGCAGGCATGGCATCTGCTGGCACTGTTCATCGGCACTATCGCGGCCATTATCGGCAAAGCCATGCCCATTGGGGCGATTGCGATTGTGGCAATCATGCTGGTGGCCATTACCGGCGTGACGAACCCCGGTAAACCGTCGGCAGCGCTTAACGACGCGCTGAGCGGTTTTTCCAATCAGTTGATCTGGCTCATTGGCTTATCGATCATGCTGTCGCAAAGCCTGTTGAAAACGGGACTCGGTGCGCGCATTGGCTACGGATTTATTGCGATGTTTGGCAAGAGAACCTTAGGTATTGCGTGGGCATTAACGCTTGCCGAAACACTGATTGCCCCCGTCACGCCAAGCAATACGGCGCGTGGTGGCGGGATTATTCACCCGGTCATGCGCGCGATAGCGGACAGTCTCGGCTCACCGCCGGGTCATAGTGAAAAAGGCTCAACGGGACGTTATCTGGCGCTGGTGAATTACAACATTAACCCGATCAGCTCGGCGATGTTCATCACCGCAACAGCGCCAAACCCACTGATTGTCAGCTTTCTGACAAAGGGGACGGATGGAGTACTGCATATGACCTGGGGAATGTGGGCGATTGCCGCGCTCCTTCCTGCGGTGGTCTCGCTGGTGGTAATGCCCGTCGTCATCTGGTGGCTCTACCCGCCAGCGATTACTCGTACGCCAGATGCACCACAATTCGCCCGGCAGAAGCTGGATGCGCTTGGTCCCCTGTCGCTGGCTGAGAAGATAACGCTGGGGGTTTTCATTCTGCTGCTCTGTCTGTGGGCAGGCGTCCCTGCGATGATCATGGGTAACAGCTGGACCGTTAACCCCACCAGTGCGGCGCTCATCGGGTTATCGATTCTGTTGCTCACGGGTGTATTAACCTGGGAGGACATCCTTAAGTGTCGTGGCGCCTGGGATACCATTGTCTGGTTTGCTGCACTGGTGATGATGGCCGATTTTCTTAGCAAACTGGGGCTGGTGAGCTGGCTGGCAATAAGCATTGGAACGGCGATCGATCATCTTGGTGTTCACTGGAGTATCGCAACACTATTGTTGATTCTGCTGTATGTCTATTCCCACTACTTTTTCGCCAGTACGACGGCACATATCACAGCCATGTTCTCTGCCTTCTTCATTGCGGGATTAGGCCTTGGCGCACCGCCCGCCCTGCTTGGCCTGATGCTCGGCTTCTCATCCTCGTTAATGATGTCACTCACCCACTATGGCACGGGCACTGCGCCGATTATTTTTGGCTCTGGCTATGTCACGCTTGCGGAATGGTGGAAGACAGGGCTGGTGATGAGTGTGGTGAACCTGACAATCTGGGCTGTGACCGGGGCTTTCTGGTGGCACTTGCTGGGATACTGGTAACCCGGCGAGAGACAGGCACAGATTAAGCCTTACCGAAATACGGAACCCGATGTTGCGTGGGCAACCTCACGTCACACTATGCCGCAAAAAACAAGGCTGCGCTGAGATGCTCAGAGGAGCAACGCACAGCTCATTCCAGTACATTTCTCGCGTGCGGCGCAGCTCAGCGTGGCGTTTTATCATGGAACCATTCCGGATCAATGTTGGCTACATCCACGCCATACAGGCTGGCGACAGGTAGTATTGACTCAAGAACACGTTGCGCGCTGTTCTCCGCATTCACTGATCGGGTCGCAAAAAACCGCCGTAACGTGCTTATCCACTTTTTCATCGTCTTTACCCTCTCACTCAACCTGTTCTAAGTTAAATACCCAAAGTCCGTGCAGGGGAAATATCAATATCGACTGTCGATGTGCAAGATTTGCAAATAGCCGCCCGCTTTTTTACTCGCTCTTAACACACTGTTCACTAATGCTTTTTTGCTAATAGCTAAGAACGATTTCTTATTTGGCGATAGCTTTTGCTTATGGGAGCGTAACGGGACAAAACAAAAACTCGGGATGATCTATTACTATGGCAGCAAACATGAAATGGTTTAAAAAACGGACACTGGTGCTGGGATTACTGGCGGCTGGCAGCCTGCTTTCAGTCCAGGCACAGGCTGATCAACTGGCTGATATTAAGGCTGCGGGGGTGGTAAAAGTGGCCACTTTTGATGCCAACCCGCCGTTTGGTTCAATAGATGCAAAAACCCATGAGATCGTGGGTTACGACGTGGACTTCGCCAAAGCACTGGCAAAAGCGCTTGGCGTGAAGCTGGAACTGGTCGCCACCAACCCGGCTAACCGCATTCCACTGTTGCAGTCCGGAAAAGCAGATTTGATCGTGGCGGATATCACCATTACCCCGGAACGGGCGCAGGTGATTGATTTTTCCACCCCTTACTTCGTCACAGGCCAACAATTCCTGGTTCCGGCAAAATCACCGGATAAACTTGATGACTATAGCCGGGCGCGAATCGGCGCGGTTAAAGGAACGACGGGCGAACAGGCGCTGCACCAGCGTTTCCCGCAATCCCGCGTACTCTCTTATGACGACATTCCACTGGCGTTGACAGCACTGCGCAATGGCAACGTACAGGCAATCACCCAGGACAGCACGATTCTGGCAGGTCTGCTGGCACAGGCGCCGGATAAAGCGAACTTTAAAATTCTGCCCGATCTGCTCAGTAAAGAAGAGATTGGCGTTGGGGTGAAAAAAGGCGAAACGGCACTGCTGAAAGCGGTCAACGATGAGCTGGTCAATCTTGAGAAGAATGGTCAGGCGGCAAAAATCTACGATGTCTGGTTTGGTCCAGACACGCCTTCCCCACAACCTCGCGCCTTTAAAATAGAAGCCCAGTAATATGTTCTCAGCTTTATTTTCACACTCCGCGGCCAGTGCCGCGGATTTTTCACATCTGGAACAGGCCAGCGTCGAATTTCGTGATGTAAACAAACGCTACGGCGATCATCAGGTTTTAAACGACATTAACCTCACCATTACGCCAGGTGAAGTGGTTGCCATCCTCGGCCCTTCGGGCTCTGGTAAATCCACCCTGATTCGTCTTATCAACCAGCTTGAAACCCTGAGCGGCGGGGAGATCCTGGTCGACAACAAGCCTACCGGACAGCTTTCCGGTAACGGGCTACGTCAGTTGCGTAGCCGGGTCGGGTTTGTGTTCCAGCAATTCAATCTTTATGCCCACCTCACCGCCAGCCAGAACATCACCCTGGCACTGGAGCATGTTCACGGCTGGAAGCCCCAGCCAGCTCAGGAGCGCGCGCTGACGCTGCTGGAAAAAGTCGGGATGCTGGAAAAAGCCCACCATTTCCCCGCTGAACTTTCCGGCGGCCAGCAACAGCGGGTGGCAATTGCCCGTGCCCTGGCCTCATCGCCGCAAATCATTCTGTTCGATGAACCCACCTCTGCGCTGGATCCGGAGATGATTGGTGAAGTGCTGTTGGTAATGAAAGCCCTCGCCCACAGTGGGATCACTATGATTGTCGTCACCCATGAGATGCAGTTTGCCCGGGAAATTGCCGACCGGATTGTTTTTATCGACAGTGGACAAATTCTTGAAACCGCACCGCCGGAGCAATTTTTCAGGCAACCATCACATCCACGTGCGCAACGGTTTCTGCAAAAAGTCCTGAATCCGTTGCATCAGGAGCTTTTGTAATGCCCGCCCTCGACTGGCAGGGCGTGCTGACCGGGCAGCCTCTGCAGTGGATTTTATCCGGTTTTCTCACCACCCTGTGGGTTACGCTCGCCGGGGCTCTCCTGGCAAGCCTGCTTGCACTGCTTTTTCTTCTTCTGCGCCTCTCAGGTAGTCGCTTCGGCAGCTCGCTTGTTAATGGCTGGGTCTCGCTGTTTCGTAATACCCCGCTGTTGGTGCAACTGCTGTTCTGGTATTTCGCCGCCTGGAACTGGTTGCCACAGGTATTCAGAAATGTGGTGAATGCGGATCACAACTGGTCGATTTTGCCCGGTGACGTCTGGTGGTTTACCCCCGAATTTTTATGTTCTGCCTGGGGGTTAGGGGTTTTCACCTCGGCGTTTTTAATCGAGGAGGTGGAGTCAGGGTTACGTTCAGTCCCTGCCGGACAACGAGAAGCAGCTCTCGCGCAGGGATTCTCCCCGTGGCGTTTGTTTCGTTACATCCTTCTGCCGCAGGGACTGGCTAACGCATGGCAGCCCGTTGTGGGGCAGTATCTCAACCTGATGAAGCTCTCCTCCCTCGCCAGCGGGATTGGCTTTGCCGAACTGACCTATCAGGTCCGGCAGATCGAAAGCTACAACGCTCATGCGCTGGAGGCATTTACCGTCGGTACTGTGCTCTATCTCCTGACCGGTGTCGTGATGGGGTTACTCCTGGTACGCATCGGTCCAGGAGCAAAACGCAAACGGCAGGCAATAGCCAGTACAAGGAGTGAAAAACATGATTGCCGGACTTAACGTCATTGCCGATAACCTGGATTATCTTCTGTGGGGACGCGCGGCCGCCGGTGAACCTGGTGGGGTATTGCTCTCGTTAATGATGGCATTTGGGGCTGCACTACTCGCCCTGCCCGGCGGGATTGCGCTGGCGTGTCTGGCCTGGCGCTTTACCGGGATCGTGCGCAAGGCGCTCTTTTTATGGGCAGAACTGATTCGCGGCATTCCGTTAATCTTTGTGATTTTCTGGCTGTGGTATCTTCTGCCGCTTATCACCGGAAGCGATCTTCCGGGGGCGTTCACCGTGACGTTGGCGCTGGCCTGGTTTACGGCAGCATCGGTGATGCATTCGGTATTAGCTGGTCTGAAGGCGTTACCGTCAGGGCAGTACGAAGCGGCCCAGTCTCAGGGATTCAGTACACGACAAACGTTGTGGTGTGTGCTGCTGCCGCAGGCTTTGAGAAATATTCTTCCGTCTCTGGTGGGGATTTTTATCAGCCTGCTGAAAGATACGTCACTGGCGTTCATTGTGAATGTGCCTGAACTGACCACGGTTGCAGGACAGGTGAACAACCGGGTGCAAATTTACCCGGCAGCCATTTTTATCTTTACCGGCGTCGTTTATTACCTGCTCTGCTGTTCTCTGGAGCAGTTTGCAAAGCGCTGGCGTTTCAACCGGCCAGCGCTGTTATCTGAATAACGTTAGGCCAACACTTATAGCAACAACGTGCTGAGTAATTTGGCTTCAGAGCCCCCTGCATGCCCTCTTTCTCTGGACTGTTGTACCACTTCTGGTTTTGCAACCGCGAAGGGGAAAGTCGGTAGGATTGTACGATTGCAGATAAAAAAACCGCTGTTCCGACGGAGTACAATGCCGGAACAGCGGGGGCGAAACCTTCGCCAGTAAGACAATCAGACCGCAGACGGTACCAGCGTAATACGATTCAATGGTCCAACAATAAACAGGTAGGAAATGAGACCAATAAGTCCCATTGAACCGACATACAGGATGGCAAAATCAAACGACTGCGTATTCGCAAGGATCACACCGATAACCAACGGCGTAATAATACTCGCCATGTTTCCACACATATTGAACACTCCCCCTGCAATACCCAACACTTCTTTAGGAGAAGTATCGCTGAGTACACACCAGCCGAGGTTACCAAAACCTTTCGCGAAAAATGCCAGGCTCATGGCGGCAATCACCACAAATTCTGACGAGGTGTAGTTGGCGATAACAATCACGCAGGAGAGCAGCATGCCGCAAATCACGGGCAGTTTGCGGGCGATAGTCAGGCTGTAACCACGTTTAAGCAGCCAGTCTGAGAAGACGCCGCCGAGCAGACCGCCGATAAATCCTGCAATAGCAGGAATACTGGCCACAAAGCCAACCTTCAGAATCGACATTCCTTTAGCCTGATACAGGTAGGTCGGAAACCAGGTCAGAAAGAACCAGGTGATGGATGTGACGCAGAACTGACCAATGTAGACACCGATCATCATCCGATTTACGCAGACACTTTTGATTTGGGCGAGCGTTATCTTCTGTGGTTCCTTTTTGCTGCCAAGTGTGGGTTCACCACCACCATCACGAATATAATCAATTTCCTGTTGGTTAACCTTTGGATGGTGCATTGGGTCTTTAACTTTAATTAACCAGAACACACCGAGAATAACACCAATGGCGCCAATATAATAAAAGACAAAGTGCCAGCTTAAATTATGCAAGATAATCGTCATCAGTGGGGTAATAATGCCCAGAGAGATATATTGTGCGGCCTGGTAAACGGAAGTGACAAACCCGCGCTCATTATTAGGAAACCATTGTACGCTTAAACGGCTATTGGCGGGGAAGGCTGGCGCTTCAATTGCGCCCATCAGCAACCGCAAGATAATCAGCACAATTAATGGGCTGGCATACAGATAAATGGTTCCCTGGAACATGGTGACCAGCGACCAGCCGATTAATGCGCAGCCATAGACCAGTCGGGAACCATAGCGGTCTAATAGCCAGCCGCCAGGTAGTTGCATTATCACATACGCAATACCAAAGGAAGAAAAGGCCAGCCCCATCGCTTCAGGATCAAAACCCAGCTCTTTACTCATTATGGGGGCGACAACGGATAATGTTGCGCGATCGGCATAATTAAATACAGTCGCAAGAAATAAAAAAATAAGGATGCTGTAACGCACTTTGGTACGCTTTATTATTGTGTTCATTCTCTACTCCTCAGGTAAGGGCAGAAATATTTCTGTAAGGTAAGAGGGCGGGAATGAGTCCCGCCTGCGGAAACTAAGGACGTTTACCAAATTCGCAGCTTAATTGCGTCCAGCGGCGCGCCTGTTCACTCAGTGTAAAGCCCAGGCCATGACGGTCGGAGACCCACATGCGGCCATCACGAAGTTCCAGTTGCTCATTGAACAGAGGGTTCAGCCACTCGAAATGCTCCAGCCAGGGTTCCAGTGGGTAGGCGGCTGAAAGATGCAGGTGGACTTCCATAGCAAAATGCGGAGCAAGTTTACGACCGTGCTTTGCTGCCAGGTCCATGATTTTCAGAAACGGCGAGATACCCCCAACACGAGGTGCGTCAGGCTGAACGAAGTCGCTGGCGTTGCCAAGAATCAACTGCTCATGTTCACGGAAACTGGTGAGCATTTCGCCGGTAGCGATCGGGGTGTCCAGCGCGGCGGCAAGCTGTGCGTGACCTTCAATGTCATACGCGTCCAGCGGCTCTTCAATCCAGATAAGGTTGAATTGCTCCATTTTGCGACCCATCCGGATTGCCGTCTCACGATCCCATTGTTGGTTAGCATCAACCATAAGCGGGAAGTCGTCGCCCAGCGCTTCACGTACTGCGGTTAAGCGACGAATATCCTCGGCACAGTTGGGTTGCCCGACCTTTAGCTTGATACCGCCGATGCCGTTCTCACGTGAGATCACCACATTCTTCAGTACCTGATCGAGCGGCGTATGCAGGAAACCACCGGAGGTGTTGTAGCATTGTACAGAATCACGGTGCGCACCCAGCAGTTTTGCCAGCGGCAGACTCGCACGTTTGGCCTTCATATCCCAGAGTGCAATGTCGATAGGTGAAATGGCCTGAACCGCCATCCCGCTGCGCCCTACGGACGCACCAGCCCACAGCAACTTAGTGTAGATTTTGTCAATATCATTCGGATCTTCGCCAAGCAGATTGTCGGCGATTTCTTTAGCATGGGCATAAATACCCTGACCACCAGCACGTTTGGAGTAACTAAAACCAACGCCTTCAAATCCATCACGGCTGCGGATTTCAGCGATGATGATCGCCACTTCGGTCAGAGGCTTTTGACGACCGGTCAAGACTTTTGCGTCACTCACCGGGGTGGCCAGCGGCAGAAATGCCAGTGACAACTTCACCCATTCGATACGGTCACCGGTCTCTGCTGCCGTTCTGACATCAGTCGCTTTGGCATATGTTACGGCGTTTGAATTTGCGCTTAAAGACATGTTTCTCTCCGGGTTAGCACATAAAATGATTGCGCTAACATTTATATGTTCACGCCATTTATTTTTCTACAGAGTTGATGTTGATTTGAACAATCGATCACATACAGTGAATAAAACAGGGTATTTCCTGCAAGACGGATCACAATCCAAAACATTCTGGTAAAATGCATAACACAAAATGATAGCGATAACATTTCATCATTCACTTAGAAAAGTAAGCTGCTGTATTTGCGGCGTTTCCTGTTCCGAAGCTGGCAATAGCCACACGCATGATGAATAATGCACAATTAATTCGGCAAATTTGGCAGGGACATCAACAGTGAAGAGCACCAAATCACCTCGCGCGCCCACGCTGGAAGATGTTGCCCGCAGCGCCGGGCTCTCGTCCATGACAGTGAGTCGGGCACTGAATACTCCCCAATTGGTGCGCCCCAAAACAGTTGAGAAAGTGATGCAGGCGGTGAGGACCACCGGCTATATACCTAACGCACTGGCGGGCGGGCTGGCGTCACGACGCAGTAAACTGATAGCCGTCGTGGTGCCGCAGATCAACAACAACATGTTTGTCGATACTATCCAGTCGCTGAGCGATGAGCTGGCAAGACGCGGATATCACAT
Organism: Trabulsiella odontotermitis; assembly: GCF_030053895.1. Lineage (NCBI taxonomy): Bacteria > Pseudomonadati > Pseudomonadota > Gammaproteobacteria > Enterobacterales > Enterobacteriaceae > Trabulsiella > Trabulsiella odontotermitis. The sequence continues at coordinate 491,025 of NZ_CP125781.1, read as the reverse complement.
TTTGCTGTGCGTGGCGGGATATACCGAACAAAAGGAAGCAGAGCTGGTGGCAACTCTGCTTTCACGTCGCCCCGATGGGGTGGTGTTGACCGGGATTCATCACACCATCGGGCTGAAAAAGGTGATTCTGAACGCAGCCATTCCGGTGGTGGAAATCTGGGATCTCACGCCAACGCCCCTCGATATGCTGGTCGGCTTTTCTCATGAAAAAGTCGGGCAGGCTACAGGTGAATACCTGTTGAGTAAAGGGTATCGCCGTCCGGGACTGTTATGGACGGCTGATCGCCGCGCCGCCCAACGCAAGCAGGGGTTATGTAGTGTTCTTGCGCATCATTCTATTCACGCGGTTCCGCAGGTTGATGTGCCGCTTCCGGCATCTCTGTCGTTAGGTCGCAGCGGGCTAACGCAGCTCTTTACTGCCGGGGAATTTGACGTGATTGTCTGCAGTTCCGACACGCTGGCACAGGGAGCAATAATGGAGGCCGAAAGTCGCGGATTACGTATTCCACACGATTTAGCTGTTATTGGCTTCGGCGATCTCGATTTTGCTGCCAGCAATCGACCATCGATCACCACCGTCAGCGTGGACAGACGTGCCATCGGGCAGCAAGCCGCTACGCTGCTGGCCAATCGTATCGAGCAGATATCCGGTGAGGCGGCCATCATTGATATCGGCTTCCACTTGATTGAACGTGAGTCTGCATAAGCAAACATATGCGACTACAGTCCAATTCAGGCGGATTTCAGATACAAAAAAAGAGACGTCTTTCGACGTCTCTTTTTCTGGAATATTGGTACCGAGGACGGGACTTGAACCCGTAAGCCCAATCGGGCACTACCACCTCAAGGTAGCGTGTCTACCAATTCCACCACCTCGGCACGACTGTATTAGCGCGGGATATCGCTGCTCGGCTGGGCCGGCGCTGCTGGCTGAGTCTGCTCAGTTTTCGCTGGCGCACTCAGTGATTCCCACTCGCTTCCTTTACTGGTTTTATTGGTATTCAGGTTACCCAGAACCAGGCTGATGATGAAGAACAGCGTCGCCAGTAATGCGGTCATACGGGTCATGAAGTTACCAGAACCGCTAGAACCAAATAACGTGGCGGAAGCACCTGCTCCAAAGGAGGCTCCCATATCAGCGCCTTTACCTTGCTGCAGCATGATCAGACCAATCAGGCCAATCGCCACAATAAGGAAAACAACTAAAAGAGCTTCGTACATAATCAACCTGTTCCTTGCGGGGTGACCGCATGCCAATTGCTTCAACCAATAAAAGCGGGACGTTTTGACGTTTCCCACTGAAGCGGGTGTGAATACTAACCAAAGCGAATAACCTTCGCAAGGGCAAATTTAGCGCATTGTACCAACTGCGGAAAAAAACAGCAAAAAGCGGATAATAGCCGGAAAAAAAGGCGACTTGCGCCGCCTTTTTAAACACTTAGAAAGCCGTTTTACACCGCTTTTACTGCATCCGCGATACGGTGGGCAAAAGCAGTGACCTGAGCATCATCTTCGCCTTCCACCATCACGCGAATTAACGGTTCGGTACCGGATTTGCGCAGCAGTACGCGGCCACGCCCCGCCAGCGCCGTTTCGACTTCCGCAGTGACGCTTTTCACGGTTTCGTTCTCCAGCGGGTTTGCTGAATCCGCGCTATAACGCACGTTGACCAACACCTGCGGGAACATCTTCATGCCGCTGCACAGATCATACAGGCTCATATGGTTACGCACCATCGCCGCAACCACCTGCAGACCAGCCACAATACCGTCGCCAGTGGTGGTTTTATCCAGCAGAATGACGTGGCCGGAGTTCTCCGCGCCGATGCGCCAGCCTTTCTCCTGCAGCAGTTCCAGAACATAGCGGTCGCCGACTTTGGCGCGTGCGAAAGGAATCCCCAACTGTTTCAGCGCCAGCTCCAGCCCCATGTTGCTCATCAGCGTTCCTACCGCGCCGCCGCGCAGTTGACCCTGACGTAGCCCTTCGCGGGCGATGATGTAGAGGATCTGGTCGCCATCCACTTTATTACCCTGGTGATCGACCATAATGACGCGGTCGCCGTCACCGTCAAACGCAATGCCGAGGTCGGCTTTTTCGGCCAGCACGCGGGTTTGCAGCGCACGAACATCCGTTGCGCCCACGCCTTCGTTGATATTGACGCCATCCGGCTCACAGCCCATGGTAATCACTTTCGCGCCCAGTTCGCGGAACACGCTCGGCGCAATGTGATAGGTCGCGCCGTTCGCGCAGTCAACCACCACTTTCAGCCCGTTCAGGCTCAATTCGTTGGGAAAGGTGGCTTTGCAGAACTCAATATAACGGCCTGCGGCATCCACAATGCGGCTCGCCTTACCGAGCTCTGCGGAATCCACACAACTGATCTCTTTTTCCAGTTCCGCTTCAATGGCTTCTTCAACGTCATCCGGCAGTTTGGTGCCGTCGATGGAGAAGAATTTGATCCCATTGTCGTAATACGGGTTGTGGGAGGCAGAAATGACAATACCAGCTTCGGCACGGAACGTGCGCGTCAGGTAAGCCACTGCTGGTGTGGGCATTGGCCCGGTGAATGAAGCAGACAGCCCGGCAGCCGCCAGTCCTGCTTCCAGGGCTGACTCCAGCATATAGCCGGAAATACGCGTGTCTTTACCGATAATCACTTTGCGCGATCCATGACGCGCCAGCACCTTACCCGCCGCCCAGCCGAGTTTCAGTACGAAATCAGGGGTAATCGGCGCGTCGCCAACACGACCACGGATACCATCGGTGCCAAAATATTTACGATTACTCATAGCGTTTATTTTCCCTTGCTGACAGCGTCGCTTCGACAACGCGCATCGCTTCTACCGTTTCTTTTACATCATGGACGCGAATGATTTGTGCGCCCTGCATCGCCGCGATCACCGCACAGGCAAGGCTTCCACTCAAACGCTCAGACGGCCCCACGTTCAACAACTGGCCTACCATCGACTTACGCGACATGCCCACTAACAACGGCAGACCAAAATGATGAAATTCGGACAGTCGTGCGAGCAAGGCATAATTGTGGGAGAGATTTTTACCGAAACCGAATCCCGGGTCGAGCAACAATTTCTCTTTTGCGATGCCTGCCCGCTCACAGCGTGCGATCTGCTCAATAAAGAAACGATTTACATCGGCGAAAACGTCATCATAGTGCGGCGCTTCCTGCATGGTTTTCGGTTGGCCCTGCATATGCATCAGGCAAACAGGCAGCCCTGTTTCTGCCGCGGCTTCCAGCGCGCCAGGTTCGGTCAGCGAGCGAATGTCATTAATAATGTGAGCGCCCACTCTCGCTGATTCGCGGATCACTTCTGGTTTTGAGGTATCGACGGAAATCCAGACTTCAAAACGCTGCGCAATAGCTTCGACCACCGGGATCACCCGCGCCAGCTCTTCTTCAACACTGACATCTGCCGCCCCCGGGCGCGTTGACTCACCGCCCACGTCAATGATGGTCGCGCCCGCGTTAATCATCAGATTGGCATGTTTGACCGCTTCCACCAGCGTATTGTGCGTTCCGCCATCGGAAAAGGAGTCAGGCGTCACATTGAGGATCCCCATCACATGAGGAAAATTGAGATCAAGTTCTGAGCCCTGGGCCGTCAGTTTCATGGTCTTGTCCCTGATATCTTTATGGTTATTTGAATAAGAAAAACCCCGGGGCAAGCCCCAGGGTTTCAGACAGAGAGCACGTCATGAGCAGCGATGACTTATTTGTCACCCAACTGTTCTGACATGGTATTGCCCGGGTTCGGCGTACGCGGTTCATCGACCGGACGCGGCGCTCGCGGGGTGCCGTTATTGTCAGAATTGTTCGGCGTATTAGGATCTTCCCAGCCTGCCGGTGCGCGAACTTCACGACGGGCCATCAGATCGTCGATCTGCGGCGCATCGATGGTCTCATACTTCATGAGCGCATCTTTCATGGCATGCAGGATGTCCATGTTATCGTTCAGGATCTGGCGAGCACGATTGTAGTTACGTTCAATCAGCGCTTTCACTTCCTGGTCGATGATACGTGCAGTCTCATCGGACATATGCTTGGCTTTAGCCACGGAACGACCCAGGAACACTTCGCCCTCTTCCTCGGCATACAGCAGTGGACCGAGTTTGTCGGAGAAACCCCACTGCGTCACCATGTTACGTGCCAGATTAGTCGCGACTTTAATGTCGTTAGACGCACCGGTAGAAACATGTTCCACACCGTAGATGATCTCTTCCGCCAGACGACCGCCGTACAGCGTTGAAATCTGGCTTTCCAGCTTCTGACGGCTGGCGCTGATCGCGTCGCCTTCCGGCAGGAAGAAAGTCACACCGAGCGCACGTCCACGCGGAATAATCGTCACTTTGTGTACCGGATCGTGTTCCGGCACCAGGCGACCAATAATCGCGTGACCCGCTTCGTGGTACGCCGTTGATTCTTTCTGCGCTTCCGTCATCACCATGGAGCGACGTTCCGCACCCATCATGATTTTGTCTTTCGCTTTCTCGAATTCCACCATCGATACCACGCGTTTGTTGCCACGCGCAGCAAACAACGCGGCTTCGTTCACGAGGTTTGCGAGGTCAGCCCCCGAGAAGCCAGGGGTACCACGGGCAATAATCGCGGCATCAATATCCGGTGACAACGGTACACGACGCATATGCACTTTCAGGATCTGCTCGCGACCACGAACATCCGGCAGACCAACCACCACCTGGCGGTCGAAACGGCCAGGACGCAGCAGCGCAGGGTCCAGAACGTCAGGACGGTTAGTTGCGGCGATAACGATGATACCTTCGTTACCTTCAAACCCGTCCATCTCAACCAGCATCTGGTTCAGAGTCTGTTCACGTTCATCGTGACCGCCACCGAGCCCGGCGCCACGCTGGCGACCCACGGCATCGATTTCATCGATGAAGATAATGCAAGGTGCCGCCTTCTTGGCCTGTTCGAACATGTCACGCACACGAGATGCACCGACACCCACGAACATTTCAACGAAGTCAGAACCGGAAATCGTAAAGAACGGCACTTTCGCTTCACCGGCGATCGCTTTCGCCAGCAGCGTTTTACCGGTACCCGGAGGGCCGACCATCAGGACGCCTTTCGGAATTTTACCGCCCAGTTTCTGGAAACGGCTTGGCTCGCGCAGGTATTCGACCAGCTCCGCCACTTCTTCTTTTGCTTCGTCGCAACCGGCGACGTCAGCGAAGGTGGTTTTGATCTGATCTTCCGTCAGCATACGGGCTTTGCTCTTGCCGAACGACATAGCCCCTTTGCCGCCACCGCCCTGCATCTGGCGCATGAAGAAGATCCAGACGCCAATCAACAGCAGCATCGGGAACCAGGAAATGAAGATAGAAGCCAGCAGGCTCGGCTCTTCCGGCGGTTCACCAACCACTTTGACGTTTTTGGTCAGCAGGTTATCAAGCAGCTTAGGATCGTTAACCGGAATGTAAGTCGTGTAACGGTTACTATCTTTCTTGGTAACGTTGATCTCACGTCCGTTGATACGCGCTTCGCGAACCTGGTCATTATTGACCTCTTGCAGGAAGGTAGAGTATTCCACCTTACGGCTATTCGACTCGCTGGGCCCAAAGCTCTGGAACACTGACATCAGCACAACAGCAATGACCAGCCAGAGTATTAGGTTTTTCGCCATGTCACTCAAGGGATTAACCTCTTATTACAACTGTGTTAAAAACAGCGTCAGGATACTCTATATCCAGCGTCTTTCAAAATTTCACCTGAAATTCACTGTCTATGATTTTCGCCCGGTCGCTACAATGTACACTTCACGCGAACGTGCGCGGGAAGAGTCCGGCTTACGAACTTTCACTTTCGTAAACAGGGAGCGAATTTCCCTTAGGTACTCCTCGAAACCTTCGCCCTGGAACACTTTCACTACAAAACTACCGCCTGGCGCCAGGACATCCCGACACATTTCAAGCGCCAGCTCCACCAGATACATGGCCCGCGGGATATCAACCGCGGGTGTTCCACACATGTTCGGTGCCATATCGGACATGACAACTTGTACTTTACTGTCACCCACACGCTCAAGTAACGCTTTCAGGACTAATTCATCACGAAAATCGCCCTGAAGGAAGTCCACTCCAACGATAGGATCCATAGGTAAAAGATCACACGCGATGATCCGGCCCGTTCCGCCGATTTGCGTGACCGCATATTGCGACCAACCACCGGGTGCTGCACCGAGATCGACCACCGTCATTCCCGGCTTAAAAAGCTTGTCACTTTGCTGTATTTCATCAAGTTTAAACCAGGCACGGGAACGCAACCCCTTTTTCTGTGCCTGTTGAACATATTTATCGCTAAAGTGTTCCTGGAGCCAACGGCTTGAGCTGGCAGAACGCTTTTTACCTGTCATTTAACTTTCCATCCGGTTTCATCGTATACACCGACGTAAATTTCGACGCGGCAATTTGGCGATATTAGGGAGATGGCGGTAGAATGTACCGTTTTCAATCCCAACGTAAGTAAAAATATACGATGAATCTGAGTACTAAACAAAAACAGCACCTCAAGGGTCTGGCACATCCGCTCAAGCCAGTAGTAATGCTTGGCAATAATGGTTTGACCGAAGGGGTACTGGCCGAGATTGAACAAGCGTTGGATCACCACGAGCTGATCAAGATTAAGATCGCCTCTGAAGACCGTGAGACGAAAAGCCTGATCGTGGAAGCTATCGTCCGTGAAACCGGCGCCTGCAATGTACAGGTCATCGGTAAAACACTGGTGCTGTACCGTCCAACCAAAGAGCGAAAAATCTCATTGCCACGCTAAGAATATCCTAAAGTCGCACACAAGGTTGTGTAAAACGAGGGTTCCGCGAGCAGACGAGCAAAATGCCATGCTCTTTACGTTGTTAAAAGGCCGCATAGCGGCCTTTTTCTTATCTTTACAATCTTTCAACACATCATGTGCTGAGTTGAAATCACAGGTATTCCACCTTGATGATTTCGTATTCGACTTCGCCGCCCGGCGTACGGATGACCACAACGTCATCCTGCTCTTTGCCGATCAGGCCGCGTGCGATAGGCGAGTTCACAGAAATCAGATTTTGCTTAAAATCCGCTTCGTCATCGCCCACGATGCGGTAGGTCTGTTCTTCGTCGTTATCGAGGTTCAGAACGCTCACCGTCGCGCCAAAAATCACCCGGCCGTTTTTCGGCATTTTGGTGATGTCGATGACCTGTGCATTAGACAATTTCGCTTCGATGTCTTTGATTCGGCCTTCACAAAAGCCCTGCTGCTCACGCGCGGCGTGGTATTCCGCATTTTCTTTCAGATCGCCGTGCTCGCGGGCTTCGGCGATGGCCGCAATGATTTCAGGGCGACGAACGGATTTCAGGTACTCCAGTTCTTCGCGTAGTTTTTCGGCACCACGTAAGGTCATCGGAATAGCTTGCATTTGTTATACCTCTTTCATCATTCCTTCGAGGAACGGATTGACGCCGTTCCGGAGCTTCCGTCCCGCGAATGGCAGGGCAAAAGCAAAAGAAAACTGACCCGGGGAAAAACCCCAGGTCAGCAGCAATTTTTTCATTTGATACGCATTTTAACCTGAAGTTCACTATGGGTCATCGTTTACTTTTCAGGGCAATGCGCCGTAGTATGGCGGCTGGTTTCCAGGTTGTTAGCGCGGGATTATGCGATTTTCCAGATTTATCATCGGATTGACCACCAGTATAGCGTTCGGTGTGCAGGCGGCGAATGTTGACGAATACGTTAACCAGCTTCCCGCAGGTGCCAATCTTGCGCTTATGGTTCAAAAAGTTGGCGCACCATCGCCAGAGATTGACTATCACGCCCAGCAGATGGCGTTACCGGCCAGTACACAGAAAGTGATTACGGCACTGGCGGCGCTGCTCCAGCTTGGCCCGGACTTTCGTTTTACGACCACACTGGAAAGTAAGGGTAGCGTAGAAAGTGGTGTTCTGAAAGGCGACCTTATTGCCCGCTTCGGTGGCGATCCGACGCTAAAACGTCAGGATATTCGCAATATGGTGGCCGTTCTGAAGCGATCTGGCGTCGAAAAAGTCGAGGGAAATCTCCTCATCGACACCTCTGTTTTCGCCAGCCATGATAAAGCCCCCGGCTGGCCGTGGAACGACATGACGCAGTGCTTTAGCGCCCCTCCCGCCGCCGCGATTGTTGATCGTAACTGTTTCTCAGTGTCGCTCTACAGCGCACAAAAACCCGGTGATCTGGCGTTTATTCGCGTCGCGTCTTACTACCCGGTCACCATGTTCAGCCAGGTGCGAACGCTGGCGCGCGGCTCTGGCGATGCCCAGTACTGCGAACTCGACGTCGTACCTGGCGATCTCAACCGTTTCACGCTGACAGGCTGCCTGCCGCAGCGCAGCGAACCGCTGCCGCTGGCGTTCGCCATTCAGGATGGCGCGGCCTACGCCGGGGCTATCCTGAAAGACGAACTTAAGCAGGCAGGCATCAGCTACACCGGCACACTGCTGCGCCAGACGCTACCCGATGAAGCGGGCACGGTCATCGCCAGCAAGCAGTCGGCGCCGCTGCACGATCTGCTGAAAATCATGCTGAAAAAATCAGATAACATGATTGCCGATACGGTGTTTCGCATGATTGGTCATGCGCGTTTCGGCGTGCCCGGCACCTGGCGCGCGGGCTCTGATGCCGTGCGGCAGATCCTCCGCCAGCAGGCTGGCGTGGACTTAGGAAATACGATCATTGCCGACGGTTCCGGGTTATCACGGCACAATCTGCTCGCCCCGGCAACAATGATGCAGGTGTTGCAGTACATCGCCCAGCATGACAACGAACTGAACTTCATCACCATGCTGCCACTCGCCGGTCACGATGGTTCTCTGCAATACCGTGCAGGTTTGCACGCGGCAGGGGTGGACGGGAAAGTGTCGGCGAAAACAGGATCGCTGCAGGGCGTTTATAACCTTGCCGGTTTCATCACCACCGCCAGCGGTCAGCGCATGGCCTTCGTGCAGTACCTTTCCGGCTATGCGGTAGAGCCGGCCGATCAGCGTAACCGCCGAATTCCGTTAGTTCGCTTTGAAAGCCGGTTGTATAAAGATATTTATCAGAACAACTAATGTAAAAGGCTCCCGTCGGGAGCCTTTTCAACTTAACGCTTGTAGATAAATTCGACGCCTTCTTCGTCGTCTTCGTCCCAGTCTTCATCGTCCTCGACTTCTGTCTCTTCGAGCTGCTCGCGGTGATAGTCGTCCCACATAAACTCGACTTTCTCCGCGACTTTCTCTTCTTCGGTCTGAACAATCGGATTTTCGATGATAAAGGTCATGACGTCCCAGCACAGATCTTTCACGCCGACCTGGCTCGCCGCAGAGATGAGATAGTATTTATCTTCCCAGCCCAGCGCGTCAGCGATGGCTTTCGCCTTCTCTTCCGCCACGGCTTTATCCATCAGGTCTATCTTGTTGAAGACCAGCCAGCGTGGCTTGGAGGCCAGTTTTTCACTGTATTTCTCCAGCTCGCCAGTGATGATGCGGGCGTTTTCCACCGGATCGGAACCGTCGATAGGCTCGAGATCGATGAGATGCAGCAGCACACGACAGCGCTCAAGGTGCTTCAGGAAGCGAATACCCAGACCCGCGCCTTCTGCGGCGCCTTCAATCAGCCCTGGGATGTCAGCGACCACAAAGCTCTTCTCGTTATCCATACGGACAACGCCAAGGCTCGGTACCAGCGTGGTGAACGGATAATCCGCCACTTTCGGCTTCGCCGCAGATACCGCGCGGATGAAGGTGGATTTACCGGCATTCGGCATGCCCAGCATACCGACATCCGCCAGCAGCATCAGCTCCAGTTGCAGGTCGCGCTTGTCGCCCGGTGTGCCCATCGTTTTCTGACGTGGCGTACGGTTGACGGAGGATTTAAAACGGGTGTTGCCCAGGCCGTGCCAGCCGCCCTTCGCCACCATCAGACGCTGACCGTGTTTGGTCATGTCGCCCATGACTTCCCCGGTGCCCTGATCGATAACGCGCGTTCCGACCGGCACCTTCACGGTGACGTCCTGACCGCGTTTACCAGTACAATCGCGGCTCTGGCCATTCTGTCCGCGTTCAGCGCGGAAGGCTTTTTCGAAACGATAGTCGATCAGCGTGTTGAGGTTTTCATCCGCCTCAAGCCAGACGTCGCCGCCGTCGCCGCCGTCGCCGCCATCCGGGCCACCTTTCGGAATGTATTTTTCGCGGCGGAAGCTGACGCAACCATTACCGCCATCACCTGCGACCACAAGGATCGTTGCTTCATCAACAAACTTCATCTTACTCTCCGTAAATCATTCGCCTGAGCGCGGCAACGGAATCACCGCTTCACGCTTGCGCCAGCGTCCCCAAAGACGATGACCAATGGCGGAATACATCGCGCCCGCAACCACGACAAACGCACCGAGATAACCTAAAAGGTTTAACATCGGTCTGGCGAAGAAATCGGGCCAGGCCAGTGACAATAAATCCGAAAATAACAGCGTAAATAAGGGGGTAAGCGTGATTAACGCGCTCACCTGCGCCGCCTGCCAGCGCGCCATGGCTTCTGCCAGCGCACCATAACCCACCAGGGTATTCAAACCGCAGAAAATGAGGCAAGCCAGTTGCCAGTTACTCAGCGCAAATACTTGTCCCGGCGCTGCCAGCGGCAACAATGCTATCGTACATAAAGTGTACAGCAAAAAGAGGATCTGCTGTGACGCCAGACGGCGCAATAACACCTTTTGCGCGACGCCATAACTCACCCACACTGCGGCGGCGGCAACGCCGAAAATCACGCCCCAGGTGTAATCCGTCAGGCGGGTAAAAATTTCAATCAGGCTGGTGTTGAAGAACATCACCAGACCACTGAGCAGCATCAACGCGCCGACCACCTGGGTGCCGCGCATCTTCTCTTTGAGGATGACGACGCTCGCCACCATCATGCCGACCGGCGACAGTTGACCAATCACCTGCGACGCCGTCGGGCTAAGGTATTGCAGGGAAGAGCTGAACAGAATGAAGTTTCCGAACAAGCCGCCCGTGGCAATCGCTAACAGCACCAGCCAGCGCGGTTTTCGAAAAATACGCAGCGGCGGAAGTTTCCCTTTTATCGCCAGGATGGCCCCAAGGCCAATGCTTGCCATCAGAAAGCGATAGAACACCACTGTCGGCGGCTCCATCACTTCAAGCACCTGTTTCATGGCAATGGGCAACGCGCCCCAGCACACGGCTGTGGTGAGTGCCAAAAGAATACCAATGCCGGCCTGCTGCTTCATGCCCGTTTTCCCTACAGAAAATTTTTCGGGTTTCCAATGTAAAAAGCCCCGCAACACGTTGCGGGGCTTTAATCCGTTACCGGACCGAGAAAACCTTACTCAGCAACGATGCTGATGTATTTACGGTTGTTCGGGCCTTTAACTTCGAATTTCACTTTACCGTCTGCTTTAGCAAACAGAGTGTGGTCACGACCGCAACCTACGTTAGTGCCAGCGTGGAATTTGGTGCCACGTTGACGAACGATGATGCTACCCGCCAGAACGGATTCGCCACCGAAACGCTTAACGCCCAGGCGTTTAGCTTCTGAATCGCGACCGTTACGAGTGGAGCCGCCAGCCTTTTTATGTGCCATTTAAATCTCTCCTCAGGTCTTAGGCGCTGATGCCAGTAATTTTCACGTCAGTGAACCACTGACGGTGGCCCTGCTGCTTACGATAGTGTTTACGGCGACGAAACTTAACGATTTTAACTTTCTCGCCACGACCGTGAGCAACAACTTCAGCTTTGATTACGCCGCCATCAACGAAAGGAACGCCGATTTTGACTTCTTCACCGTTTGCGATCATCAGAACTTCTGCGAATTCAACAGATTCGCCAGTTGCGATGTCCAGCTTTTCCAGGCGAACGGTCTGACCTTCGCTTACTCGGTGTTGTTTACCACCACTTTGGAAAACCGCGTACATATAAAACTCCGCTTCCGCGCACGTAATCGTGTGATTCAGAGTGCGCTATAAATATTCACAATAGGGCGCGAATATTACGCAAAACGCGCGCCTTTGACAAGTGTGATCGTCAATCCATGCAGAAAAAAAACACAACTGGCACGGCAACGTTTATCTGGCGCGTTTTTTCAGTACAATCATGTCTACAATTCTAAGGTAAACCCTACGCTTTCTCCTGAGAGTCAGCGGTAAACAGGACATTTAGCCCGGCTTTTGCGATGAATTTAGAAAAAATCAATGAGTTAACCGCGCAAGACATGGCGGGAGTCAATGCGACAATTCTCGAACAGCTCAATTCCGACGTGCAGTTGATCAGTCAACTGGGGTACTACATCATCAGCGGCGGCGGTAAACGCATCCGACCGATGATTGCGGTACTGGCTGCGCGCGCGGTGGGCTACGAGGGTAACGCTCACGTCACCATCGCTGCGCTGATTGAGTTTATCCATACAGCTACCCTACTTCATGACGATGTGGTGGATGAGTCCGACATGCGACGCGGTAAAGCCACCGCCAATGCGGCATTCGGTAACGCCGCCAGCGTGCTGGTCGGCGACTTCATCTATACCCGCGCGTTTCAGATGATGACCAGCCTCGGTTCGCTCAAAGTGCTGGAAATCATGTCCGAGGCGGTCAACGTGATCGCTGAAGGAGAAGTGCTGCAGTTGATGAACGTCAACGATCCCGACATCACCGAAGCGAATTACATGCGCGTCATTTATAGCAAGACCGCGCGGTTGTTCGAAGCGGCGGCCCAGTGCTCCGGTCTGCTGGCGAACTGTACGCCAGAGCAAGAGAAAGGGTTGCAGGATTACGGTCGCTACCTCGGCACGGCGTTTCAGCTGATTGACGATCTGCTTGATTACAGCGCCGACGGTCAGACGCTGGGTAAAAACGTGGGTGATGACCTGAATGAAGGCAAACCGACGCTGCCATTGCTGCATGCAATGCGTCACGGCACTGCAGAACAGGCGGCGATGATCCGCGGTGCCATTGAACAGGGTAATGGCCGGCATTTGCTGGAACCTGTTCTGGAAACGATGGCCTCCTGCGGTTCTCTCGAATGGACGCGGACCCGCGCGGAAGAAGAAGCCGATAAAGCCATTGCCGCACTTCAGGTTCTTCCCGATACCCCCTGGCGTGAAGCGCTGGTCGCCCTTGCCCACATCGCCGTTCAGCGCGATCGCTAATTGACACGTTCTCGTACAAAAGTGCGAGAACGCTCCAATAAAACAATTATCATTTTCTCGTAGTTCCCTGATACCTTGATATTTTCCGAATCTTACATCGCTTTACTTGAACTTTTTAGAACAAATCTTCTTCCGGCGTTATAGTACCCGGGTCGCAGTACGCGGCGACACTCTGATAACGTCAATTACAGGGAGAAAAAATGGATAAGTTTATTGACTGGCATCCGGCAGATATCATTTCGGGATTACGCAAAAAAGGAACGTCACTGGCGGCGGAGTCCCGAAAAAACGGACTCAGCTCGTCGACGCTCGCCAATGCCCTGACCCGACCATGGCCGAAAGGTGAAGTGATTATCGCGACAGCGCTCGAGACCGATCCCTGGATTATCTGGCCGTCCCGGTATCATGATCCCATCACGCATGAGTTTATCGACAGAACGCGCCTGATGCGGCAACGCAAGAAGTAACATGTGGCAGCAACCCCCTTGCCAGCACGGCAGGGGGCTGCGTTTCAGAAAAAAGTGCGTTACTCGCCTTTCACGCGCTCAATGTTTGCGCCCAGCGCACGCAGTTTATCTTCAATACGCTCATAACCGCGATCGATATGATAAATACGATCGACAACCGTGGTGCCTTCCGCAATACACCCTGCCAGCACCAGACTGGCCGAGGCGCGCAGATCCGTCGCCATCACCTGGGCCCCGGACAGCGTTTCAACCCCATGGCAGATAGCCGTATTGCTTTCGATCTCCGCATGCGCACCCATACGAATCAGCTCAGGGATGTGCATAAAGCGGTTTTCAAAGATGGTTTCGGTGATGACACCAGTGCCTTCAGCCACCAGGTTCAGCAACGTGAACTGAGCCTGCATGTCAGTCGGGAACCCCGGATGCGGCGCAGTGCGCACATTCACGGCTTTCGGGCGTTTGCCGTGCATGTCGAGGCTGATCCAATCTTCACCAGTTTCAATTTCCGCACCCGCTTCACGCAGTTTTGCCAGCACCGCGTCCAGCGTATCCGGCTGGGCGTTGCGGCACAGAATTTTACCGCCAGAAATGGCTGCCGCGACGAGGAACGTCCCGGTTTCGATACGATCCGGCAGTACGCGGTACACACCGCCACCAAGACGGGCAACACCTTCGATGGTAATGCGGTCGGTACCCTGGCCGCTGATTTTCGCACCCAGCGTGTTGAGGAAGTTTGCAGTATCGACAATTTCCGGCTCACGGGCCGCATTTTCGATAATGGTCGTCCCTTCCGCCAGTGTCGCCGCGCTCATGATGGTGACGGTCGCGCCCACGCTGACTTTATCCATGACGATGTGCGCGCCTTTCAGGCGGCCATTCACAGACGCTTTGACGTAACCTTCTTCGAGCTTGATTTCAGCCCCCAGTTGCTCAAGGCCGCTGATATGCAGATCCACCGGACGTGCGCCGATCGCACAGCCGCCCGGCAGAGAAACCTGACCCTGGCCGAAACGCGCCACCAGCGGCCCCAACGCCCAGATGGACGCGCGCATGGTTTTGACCAGTTCATATGGCGCGCAGTAGACGTCTACCGGACCAGCGTCAATCCAGACGGAGCCGTTGCGCTCAACTTTGGTGCCGAGCTGGCTCAGCAGTTTCATCGTGGTGTCGATGTCTTTCAGCTTTGGCACGTTCTGGATCTCTACCGGCTCTTCCGCCAGCAGCGTAGCGAAGAGGATAGGAAGCGCGGCGTTTTTTGCACCTGAGATGGTGACTTCGCCCTGGAGCCGCGTTGGCCCCTGCACACGAAATTTATCCATTAATTCTGGTCTCTGTTAAGAATTCACACTTGCCGGAACGTAGTCGCTCCGGCTCAAAAGCCGTTCAGTTTGCGATCGCGTTCCCACTCTTGCGGCGTATACGCTTTGATCGACAGGGCATGGATGCGGTTATCCGCAATGTATTCCATCAGCGGGCCATAAATGGTTTGCTGTTTCTTGACCCGGTTCATGCCGTCAAATAACTCACCCACAGCAATAACCTGAAAGTGACTGCCATCGCCAGAGACGTGGACTTCCTTTAGCGAGAGTGCGTTCATCAGCACTGTCTGAATTTCATGATTTTCCATGGGTTCAAATTTCATCTGGTTGGGTAAACAGCTCATCATCTTAGAGGAAAGTGGCGCTGTCTTAAACAAGCAAAAAGCCCCATTCTGAAAAACAATGGGGCTTTGAATAATAACGTACTGAAAGAATTACGGGATCATATCCGCAGGCAGGTTATATAACTGAGCCAGCGTCTGTACATTTTCGCTTTTTCCGCTAAGGCTGACGGTTCTGCCCTGCGCGCGAATATCCGCAATCAGATGGATGAGTAACGCCAGCCCGGCGGTATCCACGCGGGTCACGCCTGTCAGGTCGATCACCTCCACCTCTTTGGTGGCGTCAGCGCGGGCATGCCACAGCGGCACCAGCCAGTCCTGATCCAGTTCGCCATACAACGATAGACGGCCGTTTTCGCGATTCCAGCTCAGTTCGTTTGCCATTATTTCTTTTGTTCCAGGGTGATCGGCTGTTTTGCGATGGACTGCAGTTGCGTCGTCAGCCCGTCAATGCCTTTGGTACGCAGCAGGTCGCTCCACTCATTTTGCTTGGTGGTGATCATGCTGACGCCTTCCGCGATCATGTCATACGCCTGCCAGTTACCGCTCTGGCTGTTTTTACGCCACTGGAAGTCCAGACGCACCGGCGGACGGCCGTTCGGATCGAGAATGGTCACGCGGATCGGCACGATAGTCGCATCGCCCAGCGGCTGTTCGGGCGCAATCTGATAGGTCTGGCCGTGATACATTGCCAGCGCCTGGCCGTAAGCTTGTTTCAGATATTCACGGAACGCCGCGAAGTACGCATCACGCTGCGCCGGCGTTGCTTCTTTATAGTAACGCCCCAGCACCAGCGCCCCGGCATATTTCACCTGGACATACGGCAACAGCTCCTGATCTACGACCTGACGCAGATAGTCCGGGTTAGAACGAATTTGCGGTTGCTCATTTTTGAGGCGGTCAAACGTCTTCTGCGCCGCCTCATTCATCAGTTTGTAGGGGTTAGACTGGTCGGCTGCATTTGCTGCCGTCAATGGCGCAAGCACCAACATGCCAACCATCAGTAAACGTTTAAACATGTCTTCATTCTCCTGAAATTATTTCGTCGTACCCGCTGCGGACGGTGCTGCGTCAGTATGTCCCTCACCGGCCCCCTGCGCATCGCCAGAATTCTTATTGTCATCGCCTTTACTGTTGTAGAGGAACTGACCGATTAAATCTTCGAGCACCATAGCGGACTTCGTGTCCTGGATGGTGTCACCTTCTTTAAGGATAGACGTTCCCAGTTCCGGGTCTTCAAACCCGACGTTGAGCGCCAGAAACTGCTCGCCGAGCAGGCCTGAGGTGCGAATCGCCAGTGAACTGGTATCCGGGATATGGTTGTAGCGCTGTTCGATATCCATCGCCACGCGCGGCAGATACGTTTTGGAATCGAGGGAAATGTCTGCCACACGGCCAATTACCACGCCGCCAATACGCACCGGGGAACGCGCCTTCAGCCCGCCGATGTTGTCGAACGTCGCATAGAGACGGTAAGTCGGCTCGGTGTGCATCGACGTGACGTTTGCCGCTTTCAGGCAGATGAACAGCGCTGCCAACAGCGCGACCAGCAGAAACACACCCACCCAAATTTCACTTTTTTTCGTTTGCATGAACTCAATTCCCAAACATCAATGCTGTCAGCACAAAATCCAGTCCGAGGACCGCCAGCGACGAGTGCACCACCGTGCGCGTCGTTGCCCGGCTGATCCCGGCCGACGTGGGGATCGCATCGTAACCGTTGAATAACGCAATCCATGTCACCGTAATGGCGAATACCACGCTCTTGATCAGGCAGTTCACCAGATCAAGGCGCCAGTCGACGGCGTTTTGCATCGCCGTCCAGAAAAATCCTGCGTCGATGCCCTTCCAGCTCACACCGACCAGCGAACCACCCCAGACGCCTACCGCCACGAAAATGATCGTCAGCAGCGGCAGGGAGATGATCCCGGCCCACAGGCGCGGTGAAATCACCCGGCGCAGCGGGTCAACCGCCATCATTTCCATGCTCGAGAGTTGCTCGGTAGCACGCATCAGGCCAATTTCCGCAGTCAGTGCCGACCCGGCGCGACCAGCGAAGAGCAGCGCGGCGACCACCGGCCCGAGCTCACGCAGCAGCGACAGCGCCACCAGCATGCCGAGGCTGGTTTCCGCGCTGTACGTGGTCAGCACCAGATACCCCTGCAGCCCGAGCACCATCCCGATAAACACGCCCGAGACAATGATGATAAGCATCGACAACACGCCCACGTTATACAACTGACGAACCAGCAGCGGCGCGTGTTTGCGAAACTCAGGTTTGCCGACGACGGCGTTGAATAACATTAACCCGGCGCGACCAAAGGTGGCGGTGGTTTTAATCCCCCGTCGCCCGAGCGCAGCCAGTGCATTTAACAGCATGAGTCAGTTAACTCCCTGTGCCTGGTAAGAGATCTTGATGATAGTCGCCAGCAGGATAGCGGAACGGCACCGGGCCGTCGGCAATCCCATCCAGGAACTGACGTACCCGGGGATCGCTATTTTCCCGCAGCGACTGCGCGCTCCCCTGAGCGACAATTTTTTTATCCGCCACGATATAGGCGAAATCGGCGATGCTGAGCACTTCAGGAACATCGTGAGACACCACAATGCAGGTCACACCCAGAATGCTGTTGAGCTCGGAAATCAGCTTCACCAGCACGCCCATGGTGATGGGATCCTGACCGACAAACGGTTCGTCGAACATAATGAGATCAGGCTCAAGGGCAATCGCCCGCGCCAGCGCCGCCCGGCGCGCCATCCCGCCGGAGAGTTCCGACGGCATCAGTTTCGCCGCGCCGCGCAGGCCGACGGCTTCGAGTTTCATCATTACCGTACTGTGCAGCAACGCATCCGGCAGATGCGTGTGCTCACGCAACGGGTACGCGACGTTGTCGAAAACGTTCATATCGGTAAACAGTGCGCCGGACTGAAACAGCATACTCATGCGCTTACGCACGGTATAAAGACGAGAACGCGACATTTGCGGTACATTCTCGCCATCAAAGAGGATCTCGCCCGAATCCGGCGGAATTTGCCCGCCGATCAACCGCAGCAGCGTGGTCTTACCGATCCCTGACGGCCCCATGATCGCGGTGATCTTTCCGCGCGGTACCGACAGCGAAATATCATCGAAAATCACGCGGTTGCCGCGGGAAAAGCTGACGCCTCGTATGTCGACTAAATTCGCCTCAGTCTGGCTCATAGGATCATCCTTTATAGACTTCATAAGACAAGCATGACGCGTTATCTCGCCCGAAACCCAACATTTTTACAGAATCTTACCTGTGAGGGTTAGCGAAAGCTGGCATTTGTTTTACTTTTACGGCGCTTAAAGTCAAAATTAAGAGTTCGTTACGTTCTCAGGAACTGCCCTGCGCCGCGGACCCCGATTATACACACAATCATTCATGCTGCATCGAGGCGGCAAGCCTGGGAATCCTCAGGAGCTTACATAGGTAAGTGACTGAGGTGGGCAGGCGCAGCCAACGAAGAGACAGCGTGAAGGATCAAGTGTATATACCTGAAGAAAGGATTTTAGATGCTATTAGCGACGGCTCTGTTAATTATTGGTCTCTTACTTGTGGTCTACAGTGCCGATCGTCTGGTTTATGCCGCGTCGATATTATGCCGGACGCTGGGCATCCCGCCGATTATCATCGGCATGACCGTTGTTGGCATAGGGACATCTTTGCCGGAGATCATTGTGTCCGTCGCCGCCTCCATGCATGGCCAGATTGATCTGGCGATCGGCACGGCGATCGGCTCCAATATCGTCAACATCTTATTGATCCTCGGTCTTGCCGCGTTGCTCCATCCTTTTACCGTGCATTCTGATATCCTGCGCCGCGAAATGCCGCTAATGTTAATCGTGAGCCTGCTGGCGGGCTGTGTACTGTATAATGGCGAACTTTCCCGCATCGACGGCCTGTTTTTGCTCGCCCTTGCCGCGCTCTGGCTGCTGTACATTATTAAGATCGCGCGCCTGGCCGAGCGTCAGGGCAACGACAGTCTGACCCGGGAACAATTAGAAGAACTGCCGCGTGACGGCTCGTTGCCGGTGGCGTTTCTGTGGCTGGGCCTCGCGCTTATCATCATGCCGATGGCGACCCGTATGGTGATCGACAACGCCACCGTACTGGCAAACTATTTTGCCATGAGCGAACTCACCATCGGGCTGACGGTCATTGCGATCGGCACCAGCCTGCCAGAACTGGCGACCACTATCGCGGGCGCACGGAAAGGTGAGGATGATATCGCTATCGGGAATATCATTGGCGCCAATATTTTCAATATCGCCATCGTTCTGGGGCTGCCCGCGCTGATTGCGCCGGGCGCGTTTAACCCACAAGCGTTCACCCGGGATTATGGCGTCATGGTGCTGGTGAGCATCGTGTTCGCACTTCTGTGCTGGCGCCGTCAACGGCAAATCGGCAAGGGCGCAGGCCTGTTGCTGACCGGCGGTTTTATCGTATGGCTGGCGATGCTGTATTGGGTAGCACCGCTTTTCGTGGAATGAATCGGAAAATCAACATGTCGCAAATAGATTTGCAGCCGGGTTTTGACTTTCAGCAAGCAGGGCGTGAAGTCCTGGCGATTGAACGTGAAGGTCTGGCACAGCTCGATCAGTACATCAATCAGGATTTCGCCCTCGCCTGCGAGAAAATCTTCTACTGCAGCGGTAAGGTCGTGGTGATGGGGATGGGCAAGTCCGGGCATATCGGCCGCAAAATGGCGGCGACGTTTGCCAGCACTGGCACCTCGTCATTCTTTGTGCACCCCGGTGAAGCGGCGCACGGCGATTTAGGCATGGTGACGCCGCAGGATATCGTCATCGCCCTGTCGAACTCCGGCGAATCGAATGAGATCCTGGCGCTGATCCCGGTATTGAAACGCCTGCAGGTGCCGCTGATTTGCATCACCAGCCGCCCGGAAAGCAGCATGGCGCGCGCGGCGGATATTCACCTGTGCGTAAAAGTGCCGAAAGAGGCTTGTCCGTTAGGGCTCGCGCCAACCTCCAGCACTACCGCAGCGCTGGTGATGGGCGATGCGCTGGCCGTAGCGTTGCTGGAAGCCCGCGGGTTTACCGCGGAAGATTTCGCGTTATCCCACCCCGGTGGCGCGCTGGGCCGTAAACTGCTGCTGCGCGTGAACGACATCATGCACACCGGCGATGAAATCCCGCATGTCACGAAAGAGGCGTCGCTGCGTGATGCACTGCTGGAAATCACCCGTAAAAATCTCGGGATGACGGCAATTTGCGATGACCAAATGCAAATTCTTGGTATCTTTACCGATGGTGACTTGCGTCGGGTATTTGATACCGGTGCGGACATGCGCCAGCTCAGCATTGCCGACGTGATGACGCCGGGCGGTATCCGTATTCGCCCCGGCACGCTGGCGGTGGATGCGCTCAACCTGATGCAGTCCCGCCACGTGACCTGCGTGCTGGTTGCCGATGGCGACCATTTGCTGGGTGTGGTACATATGCATGATCTCCTGCGCGCAGGCGTAGTGTAATTAAGGAAAGTAGAATGAGTAATGCTGGTGCAATGGTGTCGACCTGCTACGGCCCCGTGAGCGCAGAGGTCATCGCACGAGCGGAAAAAATCCGCCTGCTGATTCTGGATGTAGACGGCGTCCTTTCTGATGGCCTCATTTATATGGGCAACAACGGCGAAGAGCTGAAAGCGTTCAATGTGCGCGACGGCTATGGGATCCGTTGTGTGCTGACTTCCGACGTCGAGGTAGCGATTATTACCGGTCGAAAAGCTAAACTGCTGGAAGATCGCTGCGCGACGCTCGGCATTACCCATCTTTACCAGGGGCAGTCCGATAAGCGTATTGCGTACCGTGAACTGTTGGCAACGCTCGCGCTGTCCCCGGAGCAGGTCGCCTACGTCGGCGATGATCTGATCGACTGGCCGGTGATGGCTGAAACAGGCCTGAGCGTTGCGGTGGCGGACGCCCACCCCCTGCTTCTTCCGCGCGCCGATTACGTCACGCGTATCAACGGCGGACGCGGAGCGGTACGGGAAGTTTGCGATTTGATACTATTGGCGCAGGGCAAGCTTGAGGAAGCCAAAGGTCAATCGATATGAGTAAAACCAGACGTTGGGTTATCATTCTGCTGTCGCTTGTCGTGCTGATCCTGATCGGCGTGAATCTGGCGAGCAATGATGACTCTGAGCAGACCGTGACCAACACCAGTGATCCAACGTACAAGAGCGAGCACACCGATACGGTGGTTTACAGCCCGGAAGGCGCGCTCAACTACCGGCTGATCGCCGAGCACGTCGAGTATTTTTCTGACCAGGCGATATCGTGGTTTACCAACCCGGTGTTGACGACGTTTGATACCGATAAAGTGCCCACCTGGTCAATTAAGGCAGATAAAGCCAAACTCACTAACGATCGTATGCTGTATCTGTACGGCCACGTTGAAGTTAATGCGCTGACGGCAGATTCGCAATTGCGGAAAATTACAACGGATAACGCCCAGGTTAACCTGGTGACTCAGGACGTAACCTCTGATGACCTGGTGACGCTGTACGGGACGACATTTAATTCCAGCGGCCTGAAAATGCGCGGAAATCTACGCAGCAAAAACGCCGAGCTGATTGAAAAGGTTAGAACCTCATATGAAATTCAGAACAAACAAACTCAGCCTTAAGCTTGTCATTGCCAGTGCTCTGCTGGCCGCCAGCGTGCCCGCGCTGGCCTTAACGGGTGATACCGATCAACCGATTCATATTGAGTCCGATCAGCAGTCGCTGGATATGCAAGGCAACGTCGTGACCTTTACCGGCAGCGTCGTGGTGACGCAGGGCAGTATCAAAATCAATGCCGATAAAGTCGTCGTGACGCGTCCGGGCGGTGAGAAAGGTAAAGAGGTGATCGACGGTTTCGGCAATCCGGCCACTTTCTACCAGATGCAGGACAGCGGCAAGCCGGTCAAAGGCCACGCGTCTAAAATGCATTATGAACTGCAGAACGATTTTGTGGTGCTGACCGGTAACGCCTACCTTGAGCAGCTCGACAGCAACATCAAAGGCGACAAGATCACTTATCTGGTCAAAGAGCAAAAAATGCAGGCCTTCAGTGAGAAAGGGAAGCGCGTAACGACCGTGCTGGTTCCGTCTCAGTTGCAGGACAAGAGCAACAACCAGGCCCCGGCGCAAAAGAAGAGTAACTAATTCGTTATGGCAACATTAACTGCAAAAAACCTCGCCAAAGCCTATAAGGGCCGTCGCGTGGTGGAAGATGTCAGTCTGACCGTCAACTCAGGCGAGATTGTCGGTCTGCTTGGCCCGAACGGCGCCGGTAAAACCACCACTTTCTACATGGTGGTGGGCATTGTACCTCGCGATGCGGGCAACATTATCATTGATGACGAAGACATCAGTTTGCTGCCGTTGCATGCGCGCGCGCGCCGCGGTATCGGCTATTTGCCGCAGGAAGCCTCCATTTTCCGCCGTCTGAGCGTGTTTGATAACCTGATGGCGGTGCTGCAAATTCGTGACGATCTGAGCAACGAGCAACGCGAAGATCGCGCGAACGAGCTGATGGAAGAGTTTCACATCGAGCACCTGCGCGACAACCTCGGCCAGTCGCTTTCCGGTGGTGAACGCCGCCGCGTAGAGATTGCCCGCGCGCTGGCCGCTAATCCGAAATTTATTCTCCTCGATGAGCCGTTTGCGGGCGTCGATCCCATTTCTGTTATCGACATCAAACGCATTATTGAACATCTGCGCGACAGCGGCCTCGGTGTCCTCATTACCGACCATAACGTTCGCGAAACGCTGGCGGTGTGTGAACGCGCTTACATCGTGAGCCAGGGCCATTTGATCGCCCACGGCACGCCGCAGCAGATCCTCGAAGATGAGCATGTTAAGCGCGTCTATCTTGGGGAAGACTTCAGACTCTGATAGGGTAAGGGTAACTGACAGCATTCGGAGAGTAATGACCTGAATATGAAGCAAGGTTTGCAGTTAAGACTCAGCCAACAGCTTGCCATGACGCCGCAGCTGCAACAGGCCATCCGCTTGTTGCAGCTGTCGACGCTTGAGCTTCAGCAGGAACTTCAGCAGGCGCTGGAGAGTAATCCGCTGCTTGAGCAAACCGACCTTCATGAGGAAGTGGATACCGCCGACGAGCAGGACAACGAATCGCTGGATTCCGTCGACGCGCTCGAACAAAAAGAGATGCCGGACGAGCTACCGCTTGACGCCAGCTGGGACGAAATCTACACCGCCGGAACGCCTTCCGGCACCAGCGCTGACTACATTGACGACGAATTGCCGATTTATCAGGGTGAAACCACCCAGACCCTGCAGGATTATCTGATGTGGCAGGTCGAACTGACCCCATTTTCCGATACCGATCGGGCGATTGCCACCTCGATTGTCGATGCCGTGGATGAAACCGGCTATCTGACGGTGACCGTTGACGACATCCTCGACAGCATGGGCAACGACGAGATTGGTCTCGATGAAGTCGAAGCAGTGCTCAAGCGCATTCAGCGGTTTGACCCGGTCGGTGTCGCGGCGAAAGATCTTCGCGATTGCCTGCTGATCCAGCTGTCACAATTCGCCAAAGAGACGCCGAGGCTGGAAGAGGCGCGTCTTATCATCAGCGAGCATCTCGATCTCCTTGCGAACCATGATTTCCGCACGCTGATGCGCGTCACGCGCCTGAAAGAAGAGGTGCTGAAAGAAGCGGTCAATTTGATCCAGTCGCTGGATCCGCGCCCGGGTCAGTCGATCCAGACCGGTGAACCGGAATATGTGATCCCCGACGTGCTGGTGCGCAAAATCAACAACCGCTGGGTTGTCGAGCTTAACTCTGACAGCATTCCGCGCCTGCAAATTAACCAGCACTACGCGGCGATGTGCAACAATGTGCGCAGCGAAACCGATGGCCAGTTCATCCGCAGCAATCTGCAGGAAGCGAAGTGGCTGATCAAGAGCCTGGAAAGCCGTAACGATACGCTCCTGCGCGTGAGCCGCTGCATTGTCGAGCAGCAGCAGGCGTTTTTTGAGCAGGGCGAAGAATATATGAAACCGATGGTACTGGCGGATATCGCCCAGGCCGTCGAAATGCACGAGTCCACCATTTCACGCGTGACCACGCAAAAATATCTGCACAGTCCGCGCGGCATTTTTGAGCTTAAATATTTTTTCTCCAGCCACGTGAACACTGAAGGGGGCGGCGAAGCCTCCTCAACGGCAATTCGCGCACTGGTGAAAAAGTTAATCGCCGGGGAAAATCCGGCGAAACCACTGAGCGACAGTAAGCTTACGTCCATACTGTCTGAACAGGGCATTATGGTTGCGCGCCGTACTGTCGCGAAGTACCGAGAGTCTCTGTCCATTCCGCCGTCAAACCAGCGTAAACAACTGGTGTGACATAACTGATAAGGAAGACACTATGCAGCTCAACATCACAGGACACAACGTCGAAATTACCGATGCTCTGCGCGAATTCGTCACGGCGAAATTTGCCAAGCTGGAACAATATTTCGAAAGGATCAATCAGGTCTATATTGTGTTAAAAGTGGAGAAAGTGACGCATGTCTCTGATGCCACTCTGCATGTTAATGGAGGCGAAATTCATGCCAGTGCGGAAGGTCAGGATATGTATGCGGCCATTGACGGATTAATCGACAAACTGGCGCGACAGCTGACTAAACATAAAGATAAACTGAAACAACACTAATTGTCCGGGTGTTCGCCTGATGTGGGGTTCTGCATCAGGCGATGCTTAGGTGAATTTATGATGAACAACGATTCGGCTCTACAATTGAGCAATGTCCTTAACCAGGAATGTACCCGTAGCGGCGTCCACTGCCAGAGTAAAAAGCGTGCGCTGGAAATTATCAGCGAACTGGCCGCTAAACAGCTGAGTCTGCCTCCTCAGGTGGTGTTTGAAGCGATTCTCACCCGCGAAAAAATGGGCAGTACGGGGATTGGCAATGGCATCGCCATCCCGCACGGCAAACTGGAAGAGGATACGCTGCGCGCTGTTGGCGTTTTTGTGCAGCTCGAAACCCCGATCGCGTTTGACGCGATCGACAACCAGCCGGTGGATCTCCTGTTCGCCCTGCTGGTGCCTGCCGATCAGACCAAAACGCATCTGCACACGCTCTCGCTGGTCGCTAAGCGTCTGGCGGACAAAACCATCTGTCGCCGCTTGCGCGCCGCGCAAAGCGATGAAGAACTGTATCAAATCATCACTGAAACAGAAGGCAGTGATGATGCATAACAGGCAGATGTGTATTCCCTTTGTCGTACTGAGGAGAAACGGTACATGGTACTGATGATCGTCAGCGGCCGCTCAGGCTCGGGAAAATCCGTGGCTCTGCGAGCGCTGGAAGATATGGGTTTTTACTGTGTAGATAACCTGCCGGTCGTGTTGCTGCCTGAACTGGCAAAGACGCTGGCGGAGCGGCAGATCTCCGCCGCCGTTAGCATTGACGTGCGCAATATGCCTGAGTCGCCTGAGATTTTCGAACAGGCGATGAAAAATCTGCCGGACGCGTTCTCTCCTCAACTGCTGTTCCTGGATGCCGACCGTAATACGCTGATTCGTCGCTACAGCGATACCCGCCGGTTGCATCCGCTCTCCAGTAAAAACCTGTCGCTGGAAAGCGCTATCGACGAAGAGAGTGATCTGCTTGAGCCGTTGCGCTCGCGGGCGGATTTAATCGTCGATACGTCTGAAATGTCCGTTCACGAGCTGGCAGAAATGCTGCGTACCCGTCTGCTGGGCAAACGCGAACGTGAACTGACGATGGTCTTTGAATCCTTCGGCTTCAAACACGGCATTCCTATCGATGCCGATTACGTGTTTGACGTGCGATTCCTGCCTAACCCGCACTGGGATCCAAAACTGCGCCCGATGACCGGTCTGGACAAACCGGTTGCCGCATTCCTCGACCGGCATACTGAAGTTCACAATTTTATTTACCAGACCCGCAGCTATCTTGAGCTATGGTTACCGATGCTGGAGACCAACAACCGCAGCTACCTGACGGTGGCGATCGGTTGTACCGGCGGTAAACATCGTTCGGTGTATATTGCCGAACAACTGGCCGACTACTTCCGCTCGCGCGGTAAGAATGTGCAGTCTCGTCACAGGACGCTGGAAAAACGTAAAACATGACCGTAAAACAGATTGTTGAGATCACCAATAAGCTGGGTATGCATGCCCGCCCGGCAATGAAACTCTTCGAACTGGTTCAGGGATTTGACGCAGAAGTTCTGTTAAGAAACGACGAAGGCATTGAAGCGGAAGCCAGCAGCGTGATTGCGCTGTTGATGCTGGATTCCGCGAAGGGCCGGCAGATCGAGATTGAAGTCAGCGGTCCGCAGGAAGCGGAAGCGATGGCTGCGGTCATCGCGCTATTTAACGCCGGGTTCGACGAAGACTGACTCAGTCGAGTTCATTCTTCCGCATAAAGCTTTCCCCGCCTAACTGCCGCATCTGGCGCAATATCCACGCCTGACGACTGCGAACATACCCCGATGGCGCACTGGCTTTAAACCGTAGCGGGTTTGGCAGCACAGCGGCCAGCAGCGCGGCTTCCGACATCGTCAACCGGCTGGCGGGCTTATGAAAATAGCGCTGCGCTGCCGCCTCGACACCGAAAACCCCTTCCCCGAATTCCGCGACGTTCAGATAGACGGTCAGGATCCGTCGCTTGGTCCAGACGGTTTCAATGCCCACCGTGAGCCCGGCTTCCAGCCCTTTACGCAGCCAGCTACGACCGTCCCACAGGAACATATTTTTCGCGGTCTGCTGCGACAGCGTCGACGCACCGCGGATCCGCGTTTCATGGCGCTCATTGTGGCTGAGCGCTTTTTCGATCGCTGCCATATCAAACCCCCAGTGTTCGGGGAATTTCTGATCTTCAGCGGCAATCACCGCCAGCCCCATCCACGGTGAAATCTCATCCATGCTGACCCAGTCTGAGTGGGCAACGTAGCCAAAATCACCGCGAAACCAGGCGCCAGTCTGCCGCTCAACCATCACCGCTGAAAACGGTACCGGCAGGATACTGAAAAGCAGAATACCGCCGCCCCACAGCACGGCGAGCAGCAATACCGCGCGCAGCAGCAGGCGCTTCACAACACCCAACGAGAAACGGCGTTGACTCATTCTGTCAGAACCAGCACGCGTTCAACCAGCTTGTCGATCCCGGCGGCAGCTTCTGCAATGTTTTGCGCCAGCATATACGCAGGCGTGGTCACCACTTTGTTGTCTTCGTCCACCACAATGTCATCCACCGGGCACGGCACATGTTCAGCGCCCATCTCTTCCAGCACTTCCGCGGTATCGATGTCGGTGCCGATGGTGATACGCAGCGGGAAATCGAAAATTTTCGGCAGCATTGCCGGGGCGATACACATGAAACCAACCGGTTTTCCTTCGCGATGCATCGCCAGCGTCAGCGCTTTTAAATCGGCATCCACCCCACATTCACTGCCCTGCGAGGCAAAATTGCTCAGATTTTTTGCTGCGCCAAAACCACCTGGGACGATTAACGCATCCAGATCAGCAGAACGAGCTGCCGCCAGCGGTGTGATATCGCCTCGCGCGAGGCGAGCCGCTTCGATCAGCACATTACGCGTTTCTGGCAAAGATTCACCGGATAAATGATTAATCACGTCAGACTGGCTTTTGTCGGGGGCAAAACAGACCGCCTGCGCGCCGTTGCGGGCGATAGCCAGCAGGGTCAGCACGGTTTCATGGACCTCAGAACCGTCATAAACACCGCAGCCACTGAGCACCACACCGATTCTTTTCATATCACTGTTCCTTTGTTGCATTTGGGCGAAGCTAAGTAAAAATGCTGATTTACTCGCTATGCTTCACACATTTTACTGATTCACGTAACAAAATATTTAAGATTTGCTATCTTAATGAGCGTGCAATCCGAATTCTCAGGTTGCGTCCGTGCTAAAACCTCTTACAACGATTTCGGCGCAGCCACGTTTTCCCTGGTGTTGGCGCAGTATTCGCGCACCCCGGTTTATCCGGGGTCATTTTTTTTCTGCGTTCGCTACCCAGGCCTTCAATGCTTCGACATCGTGCCGCCACTCGCTCTTCATCTCTTCGACCCATTCACCGACGTTGTCCCACCATGCCGGAAGGTCTGGCGACTGAATCTGCTGACCTAACTGCTGTATATGGCGTAATCCAACAGAGCCAGCCGCGCCTTTGATTTTATGCCCCTCTTCAACAATGCCTTTCTGATCGCGGGCAGTCAGGTTGGATTCGAGCACTGCCAGATACCCGGGCATCATCTTCTCGAACACCGCAAGGCCGTCGGTGATAAGTTTCGGCCCGACCAGCTCGATATACTGCTCAAGCATCGCGATATCCAGTAATGTCTGTGACTTGCTTTGATCGGGTGTGGCCATATCGTCGTCATCCTCGTCGGTGCAGGTATCCCAGAACTTCTTAATCATGGCGGTCAGCGCCGGAACGGAGAGTGGCTTGCTCAGCACATCATCCATTCCCGCATCCAGGTACTCTTTTTTGTCCTTCAGCACGTTGGCAGTCAGCGCCACCAGCGGCGGCAAATCGTCAGCGTGATATTTCTGTTTCAGCTCGCGGGAGATATCCAGCCCGGTCATGTCCGGTAACTGAATATCCAGCAGCACCAGGTCATATTCGCCAGGTGTGAACATCTCCAGCGCCGCCTTGCCGGTCATCGCGACATCAACGCTGTTGCCCAGTTTTTCCAGCACCGAGCGCGCCACAATCACGTTCAGCTCGATATCTTCCACCAGCAGGACGTGAAGTGCCGGTAACGGCAGATCGTCATCAGCCAGCGTGTCATCGACCTCTTCCGCCAGCGCAGGCGCCTGCACCGTCAGGGTAAAGACCGAGCCATGACCCGGTTGACTGGAAACCGTAATGTCACCGCCCATGCTTTTCGCCAGACGACGCGAAACGGCAAGCCCGATGCCGGTCCCGGTCGCCGGTTTGCCGCCGTGGCTGTCTTTCACCTGATAGTACATGGCGAAAATTTTATCCTGCTCATCCTGCGGAA
Organism: Trabulsiella odontotermitis; assembly: GCF_030053895.1. Lineage (NCBI taxonomy): Bacteria > Pseudomonadati > Pseudomonadota > Gammaproteobacteria > Enterobacterales > Enterobacteriaceae > Trabulsiella > Trabulsiella odontotermitis. The sequence goes on along the minus strand of NZ_CP125781.1, from coordinate 461,647 downwards.
TGCCGATACCGGAGTCTTCCACCTCAAAGTGCAGCATATTGCCTTTTTCATAGCTTACGCGGACGGTCACCTGCCCCTGCTGAGTAAACTTGACAGCGTTACTGATCAGATTCCACAGGATCTGCCGCAGCCGGGTGCCATCGGTCACCACTTTATGCGGCAACGGCAGCGTCGGCTCCATCACGAAGCGCAGCCCTTTTTGCTGCACCTGCAACCCGGAGAGGTTTTCCAGATCGGCCAGGAAGCTGGTGAAATCGACCGGTTGGTTGTCGAGCTGAACCTTACGGCGCTCCATCTTATCCATGTCGATGATGTCGTTGAAAATATTCCCCAGTGTCACAGCGGAGACGTGGATCGTTTTCAGGTATTTTTCCTGCTCCGTGGTGAGCTCGGTATCCAGCAGAATACGACTCAGCCCGACGATGCCATTGAGCGGCGTACGCAGTTCATGGCTGATAGTGGAGATGAAGGTGGTTTTATCGCGGCTCGCGCGTTCCAGCGCATCCTGATAGCGCTTACGCTCGGTGATGTCGCGGCCAAAACCCATCAGACCATGACGTTTCCCCACGCGGTCGTAATAAGGTACTTTGCGGATTTCAAAACAGGCTTTGCGGCCGTCCGGGTAATCCAGCCACTGTTCATAGGTCAGCGATACGTTGTGACGGAACACTTTTTCATCCGTCTCAATCACTTTCGCTGCCGCTTCCTCGCTGTAAACATCGTAGGGTTTCAGGTGGATCAGTTGTTTCTCGCTTTTGCCGGTAAGCAGCTCCATCGCCCGGTTACAGCCGGAAAATTCTTTATCTTCATTGCGATAGAAAACCAGGTCGGGAGAGGCATCGAGGAAAGAACGTAAAAATGAGGATTGTTGTTCGAGCTGTAGCTGTGTCTCTTCGCGCTCTTTCATCTCGATTTTTAGCCGCTCCAGCGTCGCCTGACGTTCGGCTTCGGCCTTTTCGCGATCGCTGATTTCCTGATTCAGTTGTGCAATGTTGTCCTTGAGCTGAACGTTGAGCTTTAAATCGCGCTCGCGCATCTCTTCCAGCTTTTCGACCAGCCGCGACAGGCGCTGGCGCGACTCTTCAAGTTGCTCAACCACCACCGACAGAAAATAGACCGCCCAGGGGGTAATCAGCAGACCAAAGAAGATAGAGCGGATCACATCAATGCTTTCCACCTGGCCGTGCAGCACCATGGTCACCGCCATCTGCACCACAATGGCCAGCACCACCAGCGCAAGGGCCAGCAGCATCGAAAAGCGCACCAGACCCAGTTTCATCATCAGGTCGACGTAATACTGCGCCAGTAAACGGATTTGCTTCATAGAGAATTCCTTCGCGACATCACCGCTCAATAATACTCAATTCTGAGCGAGGCGTTGCAGGAAGTTGCAGCGATGTGACCTGGACGTTGCACTTCAATGCGCAACCCAGTTTCGACCGAGTGCGGACCCCTGTACACCGTGGGCATTCAGGTACTTATCAAGCTCCACCATGCCCGTCCAGCGGTTTTCACACCACAGCGGCGCCAGCAGCGTCGGACGACGGGCGCTGGCAGAAATGCGGTGATACACCACTTCTGGCGGCGTGTGGCGGATCATCTCGCCCGCGGTGACGGTATAGTCATCAAGCGCAATGCCACTAAGCCGCCCGGCAGCCCAGGCTTTCGCCATCGTGCTGCCTTTTACTATATGCAACGGATGCAGTTTGATACCGTCAACACCGGTTTCAACCACCCGCGCCAGCGTCTGCAGGCATTCAACCTGCCCTTCGCCTGGCAGGCCGACAATCAGATGCGTGCAGACCTTCAGGCCGCGCTCGCGCGCCAGCCGTGTCGTCTGCTGATAGCAGGCAAAGTCATGACCGCGATTAATACGATGCAGGGTTTTATCGTGCGCTGACTGTAAACCCAGCTCCAGCCACACTTCATAGCCCTGCGCATGATATTCCGACAGTAAATCGAGTACTGCATCAGGCACACAGTCCGGGCGGGTACCCACGCACAGCCCGACGATGCTCGCCTGCGCCACGGCCTGCTGGTACATCGCGCGCAGCACCTGCACTTCAGCAAAGGTGCTGGTATAAGCCTGAAAGTACGCCAGATAACGTCTGGCGCGATTGACGAGCTGCGCCTGATGTGCAAGTTGCTCGGCAATAGAATGATGCTGTTGCGCTTCATCAGCAAAGGAGGCCACATTACAGAACGTGCAGCCGCCGCGCCCGATGGTGCCGTCGCGATTCGGGCAGCTAAACCCGCCGTGCAGCGTCAGCTTATGAACCTTTTCGCCATAACGGCGCGCAAGATCCCCACCAAACATATTGACTAATTTCTGTAACTGCATAATCTGATAGACCGGCCTGGAGAAAAGGGCCAAGCCTGCCACTTTTAGCCTAATTCGGCGATGACCTGGATCAATCGCCCGGACAGGCTTTTATCTATTGAATATCCAAGCACTTTATTTGCAAATTAATTCATTCCCGTCGCGATTATTTTTGCTTATGGATCCGCGTTTTTCTTCATTCTTCCTTTCCTGGTCATAAAACAGAGCCATTAAGCGGACTTACGTCAGTTTACAGAATAAAAATCTAGCTAAAATGTCGTACTCAGCACACTAAAGTCATTACAGCGCAATCATATAGTGAGTCAGATCACACTCACCCTGCGGTTTTTGTCATGTTCAGACAACCTTAAAACTGATTAATAATCTTAATTATCAATAAATTATTCTGCATATAGCGCACTTTTGTATAAATAAGATTGCCATTTGACCTGTGTGCCGATTCCCGATAACGTGGAAATCCGCTGGAAGCTTTCTGGATGAGCGCTCTGCTCATCATATTTATGCAGTTATAAGATTCCCTCTAAAAAGCAAGTCCTCAAACTTGTTTACCGTTGCGAAAAGGATAAAGAGGGCGAATGCGAGGCAGGCGTATGAAACGCACAGCCCCGTCGCCAGGCTCTTGCTGCGCCTGTGCGCAACGGTCAGGAGGGTGTCACGTAGAGCCTGGGGAGGTTCACTGATATGTTGTACGATAAATCCCTTGAGAGGGATAACTGTGGTTTCGGCCTGATCGCCCACATAGAAGGCGAACCTAGCCACAAAGTGGTGCGCACCGCTATTCATGCGCTGGCCCGCATGCAGCACCGCGGCGCGATCCTCGCCGACGGTAAAACCGGCGATGGTTGCGGCCTGCTGTTGCAAAAGCCGGATCGTTTCTTTCGTATCGTGGCGGAAGAGCGCGGCTGGCGTTTAGCCAAAAATTACGCCGTCGGGATGATTTTCCTCAATCAGGATCCTGAACTGGCAAGCCACGCGCGTCGCGTCGTCGAAGAAGAACTGCAGCGCGAAACCCTCTCCATCGTCGGCTGGCGTGATGTCCCCACCAACGACGGTGTGCTCGGTGAAATCGCCCTCTCCTCACTGCCGCGGATTGAACAAATTTTTGTTAACGCCCCGGCAGGCTGGCGCCCGCGCGATATGGAGCGCCGCCTGTTTATCGCCCGCCGCCGCATTGAGAAGCGTCTGCCCGACGATAAAGACTTCTACATCTGTAGCCTGTCGAATCTCGTAAACATCTATAAAGGTCTGTGTATGCCGGCGGATCTGCCGCGCTTTTACCTGGATCTCGCGGATCTGCGTCTGGAATCGTCCATTTGTCTGTTCCACCAGCGCTTTTCCACCAACACCGTGCCGCGCTGGCCGCTGGCGCAGCCGTTCCGCTATCTGGCACACAACGGCGAAATCAACACCATCACTGGCAACCGTCAGTGGGCACGTGCGCGTACCTATAAATTCCAGACCCCACTGATCCCTGACCTGCAGGACGCCGCGCCGTTCGTCAACGAGACGGGCTCTGACTCGAGCTCGCTTGATAACATGCTTGAACTGCTGCTGGCGGGCGGGATGGACATCGTGCGCGCCATGCGTCTGCTGGTGCCGCCAGCGTGGCAGAACAACCCGGATATGGATCCGGAGCTGCGCGCCTTCTTTGACTTTAACTCCATGCATATGGAGCCGTGGGACGGCCCGGCGGGCATCGTGATGTCTGACGGTCGTTTCGCCGCCTGTAACCTCGACCGTAACGGTCTGCGCCCGGCGCGCTACGTCATCACAAAAGACAAACTCATCACCTGCGCCTCCGAAGTGGGCATCTGGGACTACCAGCCAGATGAAGTGGTTGAGAAAGGCCGCGTCGGTCCTGGTGAACTGATGGTGATCGACACCCGCTCCGGCCACATTCTGCACTCTGCGGAGACTGACGACGATCTGAAAAGCCGCCATCCGTACAAAGAATGGATGGAGAAAAACGTCCGCCGCCTGGTGCCGTTTGAAGATCTGCCGGACGAAGAAGTGGGCAGCCGCGAACTGGACGACGATACCCTCGCCAGCTTCCAGAAACAGTTTAACTACAGCGCCGAAGAGCTGGATTCGGTCATCCGCGTGCTCGGTGAAAATGGTCAGGAAGCGGTCGGCTCGATGGGCGATGACACCCCGTTCGCAGTGCTCTCCAGCCAGCCGCGCATCATTTATGATTACTTCCGTCAGCAGTTTGCGCAGGTGACCAACCCGCCGATCGATCCGCTGCGTGAAGCGCACGTGATGTCACTGGCGACCAGCATCGGCCGTGAAATGAACGTCTTTTGCGAAGCGGAAGGCCAGGCGCACCGTCTGAGCTTTAAATCGCCGATTCTGCTTTACTCCGACTTCAAACAGCTCACTACCATTAAGGAAGAGCACTACCGCGCCGATACGCTGGATATCACCTTCGACGTCAACGAAAGCACGCTCGAAGAGACGGTGAAAGCGCTGTGCGATACCGCGGAGCAGATGGTGCGTAACGGTACCGTGCTGCTGGTGCTCTCCGATCGTAATATCGCCAAAAACCGTCTGCCGGTTCCGGCGCCAATGGCGGTAGGCGCGATCCAGACGCGACTGGTGGATAAGAGCCTGCGCTGCGACGCTAACATCATCATCGAAACCGGAAGCGTCCGCGACCCGCACCACTTTGCGGTACTGCTGGGCTTCGGCGCGACGGCTATCTACCCCTACCTGGCATATGAAACGCTGGCGAAACTGGTCGACAGTAAGGCGATTGAAAAAGATTACCGTACTGTGATGCTGAACTACCGTAACGGCATCAACAAAGGGCTGTACAAGATCATGTCCAAAATGGGCATTTCGACGATCGCCTCTTATCGCTGCTCGAAACTGTTCGAAGCTGTTGGTCTGCATGCCAACGTTGCTGGTCTCTGCTTCCAGGGCGCGATTAGCCGCATCGGCGGTGCTAATTTTGACGACTTCCAGCGGGATCTGCAGAACCTGTCGAAAGTCGCGTGGCTGGCGCGTAAGCCGCTGTCGCAGGGCGGTCTGCTGAAATACGTCCACGGTGGCGAGTATCACGCCTACAACCCGGACGTGGTGCGTACGTTGCAACAGGCGGTACAAAGCGGCGAATACCGTGATTATCAGGAATACGCAAAACTGGTAAACGAGCGTCCGGCAGCCACGTTGCGTGACCTGCTGGCGTTGAATCCGGGTGAGGACGCGGTCAGCATTAATGACGTCGAACCGGCTACCGAACTGTTTAAGCGTTTCGATACCGCGGCGATGTCCATCGGTGCCCTGAGCCCGGAAGCTCACGAATCACTGGCAGAAGCCATGAACAGCCTCGGTGGCTTCTCCAACTCCGGCGAAGGCGGCGAAGATCCAGCGCGCTATGGCACCAACAAAGTGTCGCGCATTAAGCAGGTCGCCTCTGGTCGTTTCGGCGTTACCCCGGCGTATCTGGTCAATGCCGATGTCATTCAGATTAAAGTCGCTCAGGGCGCGAAACCAGGTGAAGGCGGTCAGCTACCGGGGGATAAAGTCACTCCGTATATCGCCCGTCTGCGCTATTCGGTGCCTGGCGTGACGCTGATTTCGCCACCGCCGCATCACGATATCTATTCGATTGAGGATCTGGCGCAGCTGATTTTCGACCTGAAACAGGTCAACCCGAAAGCGATGATCTCCGTGAAGCTGGTCTCCGAGCCGGGCGTTGGCACCATTGCTACCGGTGTGGCGAAAGCCTATGCCGATCTCATCACCATTGCCGGTTACGATGGCGGCACTGGCGCCAGCCCGCTGTCGTCAGTGAAATATGCCGGTTGCCCATGGGAACTGGGGCTGGTGGAAACCCAGCAGGCGCTGGTCGCCAACGGTCTGCGCCACAAAATTCGTCTGCAGGTGGATGGCGGCCTGAAAACCGGTCTCGATATCATCAAAGCGGCGATCCTCGGCGCGGAAAGCTTCGGCTTTGGTACCGGGCCGATGGTGGCGCTGGGCTGTAAATACCTGCGTATTTGCCACCTGAATAACTGCGCCACCGGCGTCGCGACTCAGGATGACAAACTGCGTAAGAATCACTACCACGGCCTGCCGTTCAAAGTGACCAACTACTTTGGCTTTATTGCACAGGAAGTCCGTGAGCTGATGGCGCAACTGGGCGTGACGCGTCTGGTGGATCTGATTGGCCGCACCGACCTGCTGAAAGCGCTGGACGGTTACACCGCCAAACAGCAGAAGCTGGATTTGACAAAACTGCTGGAGACCGCCGAACCGCACCCGGGTAAAGCGCTTTACTGCACCGAGCACAACCCGCCATTCGACAATGGTGTGCTCAACGCACAACTATTGCAGCAGGCGAAACCGTATGTGAATGACAAGCAGAGCAAAACGTTCTGGTTTGATATTCGCAACACCGACCGTTCTGTTGGCGCATCGCTGTCAGGTTATATCGCGCAAACACATGGCGACCAGGGGCTGTCTGCTGATCCGATTAAAGCGCACTTCAGCGGTACTGCGGGCCAGAGTTTTGGCGTGTGGAACGCCGGCGGCGTGGAGCTGTACCTGACCGGCGATGCCAACGACTATGTCGGCAAAGGCATGGCGGGCGGTCTGCTGGCGGTACGTCCGCCGGTGGGTTCCGCTTTCCGCAGCCACGAGGCGAGCATCATCGGCAACACGTGTCTGTATGGCGCGACCGGCGGTCGTCTGTATGCAGCAGGTCGCGCGGGTGAGCGTTTTGCGGTGCGTAACTCCGGAGCGATCACCGTGGTTGAAGGCATTGGCGATAACGGCTGTGAATACATGACTGGCGGTATTGTCTGCGTGCTGGGCAAAACCGGTGTCAACTTTGGCGCGGGGATGACCGGGGGGTTCGCCTACGTGCTGGATGAAGATGGCGATTTCCGTAAACGCGTCAACCCGGAGCTGGTGGAAGTGCTGGCGGTCGATTCGCTTGCCATTCACGAAGAGCATCTGCGCGGGCTGATTACCGAGCATGTGCACCACACCGGTTCTTCACGCGGCGAAGAGATCCTCGCCAACTGGCCTGCGTTCTCTGCTAAATTCGCGCTGGTGAAACCGAAATCCAGTGATGTTAAAGCCCTGTTGGGTCACCGTAGTCGTAGCGCAGCTGAGCTGCGCGTGCAGGCGCAGTAAGGAGTCCAGATGAGCCAGAACGTATATCAATTTATCGACCTGCAGCGCGTTGACCCGCCGAAAAAAGCACTGAAGATCCGCAAAATTGAATTTGTGGAAATCTATGAGCCGTTTTCTGAAGGCCAGGCCAAAGCGCAGGCAGACCGCTGTCTGTCCTGCGGCAACCCGTACTGCGAGTGGAAATGCCCGGTCCATAACTACATCCCTAACTGGCTGAAGCTGGCGAACGAGGGGCGTATTTTCGAGGCGGCGGAACTGTCGCACCAGACCAACACGCTGCCGGAAGTCTGCGGCCGCGTCTGCCCACAGGACAGACTGTGCGAAGGTTCCTGTACGCTGAACGACGAGTTCGGCGCGGTGACCATCGGCAACATTGAGCGCTATATCAACGATAAAGCGTTTGAGATGGGCTGGCGCCCGGATCTCACCGGCGTGAAACAAACCGACAAACGCGTCGCGATCATCGGCGCAGGTCCGGCTGGTCTGGCATGTGCCGACGTGCTGACCCGCAACGGCGTGAAAGCGGTGGTGTTTGACCGTCACCCGGAAATCGGCGGCCTGCTGACCTTCGGCATTCCGGCCTTTAAGCTGGAAAAAGAAGTGATGACCCGCCGCCGTGAAATCTTCACCGGCATGGGTATAGAGTTCCAGTTGAACACCGAAGTGGGCCGCGACGTACAGCTTGACGATCTGCTGAAAACCTATGACGCCGTTTTCCTCGGCGTCGGTACCTATCAGTCGATGCGTGGTGGACTGGAAAACGAAGACGCTGAAGGTGTGTTTGACGCGCTGCCGTTCCTCATCGCTAACACCAAGCAGATCATGGGTTACGGTGAAACGGCGGATGAGCCGTACGTCAGTATGGAAGGTCGCCGCGTGGTGGTCCTCGGCGGTGGCGACACCGCGATGGACTGCGTACGCACCTCCGTCCGTCAGGGCGCCACGCACGTTACCTGCGCCTATCGCCGTGACGAAGAAAACATGCCAGGCTCAAAACGCGAAGTGAAAAACGCGCGTGAAGAGGGCGTGGAATTTCAGTTTAACGTTCAGCCGCTGGGCGTTGAGGTGAATGCCAACGGTAAAGTCTGCGGTGTGAAAATGGCGCGTACCGAAATGGGCGCGCCGGATGCCAAAGGCCGCCGTCGCGCCGAAATCGTACCGGGCTCCGAACATGTGGTTCCGGCCGATGCGGTAGTCATGGCGTTTGGTTTCCGTCCGCACAGCATGTCGTGGCTGGAAAAACACAGTGTGGAACTGGACAGCCAGGGTCGCATTATCGCCCCGGAAGGCAACGAAAACGCTTTCCAGACCAGCAACCCGAAAATCTTCGCCGGTGGCGACATCGTACGCGGTTCTGACCTGGTGGTGACCGCGATTGCTGAAGGCCGCAAGGCTGCTGACGGGATCCTGAATTTCCTTGAAGTGTAATCAAAAACCCGGCAGGTTCACCGCCGGGCTTTTTCAGACTTCCGCTGCGTTACGGTGCAGCTTGATCACTACTTTTCGGATCGTCTGTTCCTCGCTGACATGGCAGCCGGGCTTATGCGGTTCACCTGGCATAAACACCACAAACATCCCCGGCCTGAGCGTTAACGTCTGTTCGCCATCAATGGCATCGCATAGCTGATAATCCCCCTCTTCGTTCCAGGCATCGCACTCGCGCGCACTGCCTTGCAGGCCGTAGCGGATCTGCTCTTCGCCTTCCAGCAACACCTGAATATCAAGATAGTCACGATGCAGCTCGGCGCGTTTCTCCTGCGGCAGTTGCGTGGCAAACTGCATCACATTCATGAACAATGTGTCGCCCTGCAACGGATACTGCCCGATCTCTTTATGTTCCGGTCTGGCGGCCAGCGCCTGCGTTAATGCGTCGGCAATCGCCTGCGGTAACCCTGCCGCCGTAGGCTGATGAATATCGCCAGTGATCATGCCATTACTCCTTCTGCCCATAATGCGGCACCCAGCAACCCCGCGTCGTGGCGGAAACAGGCTTCGCGTAATTCGGTTTGATACGCCTGCGGCTCCTCGGCGAGGAATGCGTTCACCTGCGCCAGATACCCTTCCGCCAGGCCGACGCTACCGCCAACCACCACACATTCGCAGTCGGTCACGGCTTTTACGTCGGCAATCAGGCGGGCCAGCGTGTGTGCCGAGTGGGTGATGAGTTCCACCGCCTGCGCGTGCCCCTGCTGCGCATGTGCGAAGATTGTTTTCGCATCCAGCCCCTGTAAATCACCGCGTGCCGCAGCCGCAATGCCGCGCCCGGAGGCGATCGCTTCCACACAACCGATACGCCCGCAGCCACAGCGTGGTCCGTGAGGATCCGCCAGCGTATGGCCGATATGCCCCGCCAGACCGCCCTCGCCGGCCAGCAGTTTGCCGCCGCTGACAATCCCGCCGCCGACGCCAGTTGAGACGGTGATAAACACCATCACCGGCACCGGGGCGCGCAGCGCATGGTATTCCGCCAGCGCTGCTGCCTGGGCGTCGTTCAGCGCCACACACGGCAGACCGGTAATGCGGGACAGCGTCTCTGCCAGCGGAAAGCAGGCCAGACCGCCGAGGTTTGCCGGGTTAATCGACGTCAGTATGCCGTCATGAATTATCCCGGTTGAGGCCACCGCCACCCGCGTTGCCCCCGGTAACAGCGGCTGCACCAGTTGGTGTAAGGCTGCCGCTAATGCTTCTGGCGTCTTGCTGGCGGGCGTGGGCATTTCGCGGCGGGCCGTGATCTGCAGGTCACCGTTAACGCGCCCGGCTGCCAGTTTCGTGCCGCCGATATCAATGGCCAGTGTGGTCATGAGCGCATCCTTACGTCGCTTTTATGGCCCCCCAAAGGCACGGCGCCGCTGAAGGGTTTGCCATCAATGGCATCATGCGTACGCAGCGCTTCCGGGCGGATCCAGCGCTGAACCCGCGATGGCATATCCAGACCAATCAGCAGGATCACCACGAAGGTCAGGCCGAAGGAGAGCGATCCCAGTGCGGTGCCCAGATCCAGTTTCTGTGCGATCAGCGCTCCGATCACCGGTGCCAGTGCGCCACCCAGCGCGCCAACGTTATAGGTAAAGCCGAGGCCGGCAGCGCGTTGATCGGTATCGAAATAGCCGCCGATCAGCTTCGGCAGGATCCCGGAGATCCCCTGCCCCAGCATCTGCTGGAAGAAAAGTAAAAAGCCCAGCACCCAGACACTGGTTCCGCCAATGGCAAACACCGGGATAATCAGCACCTGCGAGGCCAGCAGGCTGTAGACGTAGGCTTTGCGGGTGCCGAGCCAGTCGCCGAGGAAACCACCGACGCAGCAACCAACCGCCGCGCCAAAGCCGCTAAAGAACAGCACGCGGGCGACGGTAGAGGGATCGTACGCCAGTTCGGTTTTCAGGTAGGTCGGCAGCAGCGCCTGAATCGGCCACGAGTAGAGGAATGCAAACAGCACCACGACCATCAGCATTACTCCTGTCGGCCAGCGCTTACCGCTGCTCTGTACCATGAAACTGATGAAGATCGCGGCGCAAACCAGCCCGAGGATCGCGACCATCGCCGCGGTACGCATATCACCCGCGAAGCAATACCAGAGCGATGCAGCAGCCACCACGGTCATGATGATATTGATAAGCCGGTGGTTGCCACGGTAGAGGATATCGACCATCGTGCGCACCGGCGCTTTACCTTCGTGTTTCTCTTTCCAGTCTTCCGCTTCAGGAATGTTTTTCCGCAGCCACAGCGCAAAGGCAATCGGCAGAATGCCGATGAAAAACAGCGCCCGCCAGCCCCAGACCGGCACCACCAGGCTGTAGACCTGTGCCGCCACCACAGCGCCGACCGAGAAGCCAGAAATCAAAAAGCCGCTGGCTTTATTACGCAACTGCTTTGGCCAGCTTTCAATGACGTAGGTGGCGCTGGAGCCGTACTCGCCCGCCATCCCCATGCCGATCACCAGACGGGCGATGAACATAGTGGTAAAACCGGGCGCCAGACCGCAGGCCAGCGTCCCGAAGGAAAACAGCACGATACTGCTGACCATCGCCAGACGGCGACCGTAGCGATCGCCCATGGCGCCTAACATCAGACCGCCAAACCAGCGGGAAATAAAGGCTGCGGAGATGAGACTTGCCGCCTGCACCGTCGTCAGACCGAACTCACCCTGAATTTCAGTGAGCACCAGGGCAATCAGAACAAAATCGAAACCATCTAATAAATACCCCAACCAGGCGGCAGAAAATGCACGCCATTGTTCTTTGTTGAGATGGCGGTACCACGGGATGCTTTGGGTTGACATACTCATATCACTCTCCCGACGCTCGTCGTTTCGTTGTTTTTATCCGGCGATATACTGGCGCTTCTCAGCCTGAAGCTGGCTCGCCAACGCCTTCAGTTCCGGCAGGTACTTTTCTTCCACCGGGGCAAACGGCTTACGACACAACGGAACAGAAACCACATCCATGTAATGGAGCACGGTTTTCAGACCGCGGAAAACGCCGGTTTTGATCAGCAGATCGATGACCTTATTGCATTCGCTTTGCAGTTGTTGCGCTGTTTTGATATCTCCCGCTTGTAACGCCTTCACGATAGAAAGGTAGCGCCAGCCCATGATGTTGTAGGTGCTGCCGATCCCACCATCAGCACCGGCAAGCAGGCCGGAGGCAAAGATTTCATCATAGCCGTTGTAGAGCACCAGATCCGGGTGCGCGCGGCGGATCTGCTCCATCTGGAAGAGATCCCCCGACGTCTGCTTCAGTGCGCCGACGCCGGGTAGCGTCACCAGGGTGTTGATCTGATCCAGACTGAGCTTCACGCCGCTCAGCGCCGGAATGTTGTACACCACCATCGGCAGCCCATCCGCGGCATCAATGACTGCCCGGTAGTGATCGCAATGCTCTTCGAAACTAAACGGATAATAGAACGGCGTTACCGCAGAGACCGCATCAAAGCCGTAGCGACTCGCTGCCACTGCGAGCTGCTGCGTTTCCGCAGTGCTGACACAACCAACGTGCGCAATCAGCCTCACCTTGCCTTTTGCTTCTTCTGCTACGATTTCAAGCACTTCCTGACGCTCAGCTACGCTCTGAACAAACGCTTCGCCGGTTGAGCCACCGACGTATAACCCATCGATTCCCTGGCTCATGTTGAAGCGAACCAGCCGCCGCAGGCTCTCTTTATCCAGCCCCTGTTCTTTATTGAAAGGGGTCAGTAAAGCGGGCATAACCCCACGTAAATTCACGCTCATAAATACCTCTCAGTGATGTTTTAGCTTAAATTTCGATATACCTTTATACCTGTTATACCAGATCAAATAAGCAGCAGTTAATGACAGATGTTTAATCTGCGATCAGCTTCACTAAACGACGATCGTTAAGATCGGGAGGATTTGCGGGTTTTCTTTTCCTGGCCAAACGCGTGCCAGGTGGCGGAAACGCTGTTGAGATGGGTTTGCAGCGCGCGGTCCGCTTCGTCAGGATCGCGGCGGCGGATCGCGTCGACGATCGCCACATGTTGTTGATAACTGACGTAGTTATGTTCGTGGAGTTCCTGATCCGGCACTTTTGGCCGTGCGGCGATCAGCCAGTCGAGCAGCGCGACGTGGATAGCCATGAAGATCGGGTTGCCGGGGATCTCCGCCAGCACACGGTGGAAATCGACATCAGAACGGATAAACAACACGTTATCATCCAGCGACTGGTTGTTGAGCTCCAGCGCTTTCACCAGTTGATCGATTTGCGCGGGTGTGGCGTGTTCCGCCGCATATCGCACGAGACTGGATTCGAAAAAGAGACGTAGCTGTTCAAAATGGGCGATGCCGCCTGGATGGGAGAGGAAATCCTTCGCCATACCGGACAGTTCGCTGATGATGGTATCCGCCGAAGGGCGCGACACGCGGGCGCGTTCGCCATTGCTGATTTGCACCAGTCCTTTGCGTTTCAGCGCTGCCAGCGCCTCCCTGACCGACGGGCGACCGACATTGAAAAACGCCATCAACTCACGCTCGGAGGGCAGTTGTTCCCCCTCCGCGAACTCACGGCGGCGAATCATCTGCTCCAGCTCTTCTTCCACCATTTCGGAGAGCTTTTTACGTGCCAGCGGACGGCGACGCAAACTGCGACCAATGGTGTCTGAAGCGTTTTCTTCTTGCGGATCAAATGCGTTCATAAAGGCCATAGCGTTGAAATGTGACAGCTTTCTTCATCTTATCACAGGAATTTCCGGCTGGCGAAACGGACTGCGGATAACAAAACAGGCCCATGAGGGCCTGTTAAAAAATTACTTCACCACGCGCAGCGCCGGTCGGCCGCCACGAGGAGGCGGGGTATCATCAGGATCGTCATCATCCTCATGATCGGGTTTGTCGCCGTCGATCACTGACATCATCGTTTCGGTTTCACCCGTAACAGAGGCTTCGTCATCAATCAGGCTGACACCTTCTTCATCATAAGCCGCTTCCGGCTCAAACATGGTACCTGCGCCGTTTTCACGCGCGTAAATCGCCAGTACCGCAGCAAGCGGAACGGAAACCTGACGCGGCACGCCGCCGAAGCGCGCATTAAAGCTCACTTCGTCGTTGGCAAGCTCCAGGTTCCCCACGGCACGCGGGGCGATGTTCAGCACGATTTGCCCGTCGCGGGCATATTCCATCGGCACGCGAACGCCTGGCAGCGTGACATCCACCACCAGGTGCGGCGTTAACTGATTATCCAGCAACCACTCGTAGAAGGCCCTTAACAGATAGGGGCGGCGCGGAGACAGTTGAGATACATCCATGCGTTAGCCTCGACCGAGGCGCATTTCACGCTCGGCTTCAGTTAAAGAAGCGAGGAAGGAATCACGCTCAAAGACGCGCGTCATGTACCCTTTTAGCTCTTTCGAACCGGCGCCGACCAGTTCAATGCCGAGTACCGGTAAACGCCACAGCAGCGGTGCCAGGTAGCAATCGACCAGACTGAACTCATCGCTCAGGAAATACGGTTTCTGGGTAAATACCGGCGCAATCGCCTGTAATTCTTCGCGCAGTTGTTTACGGGCAGCATCAGCCTGAGAGGCAGAACCGGTGGTGATGATGTTCATCAACGAATACCAGTCTTTTTCGATACGATGCATATACAGGCGGCTTTCACCACGCGCCACCGGATAGACCGGCATCAGGGGCGGATGCGGGAAACGCTCATCCAGATATTCCATAATGATGCGGGATTCCCACAGAGTGAGCTCACGATCCACCAGCGTCGGGACGCTCTGATTCGGGTTGAGGTCAATCAGATCCTGAGGCGGGTTATCCTTCTCCACGTGTTCTATCTCAAAACTGACACCTTTTTCGGCCAGCACAATGCGGACCTGATGGCTATAGATGTCAGTAGGACCAGAAAACAGCGTCATTACCGAACGTTTGTTGGCAGCGACAGCCATGAAAACCTCCAGGTATATTCAGAATTTTTACTGCTGCCAGCCACTCTGTGGCCAGCCAGATATAAGGCCCCATCTGCACACAGGACACCCTTTGTTCAACGTGAAAACAAAAAATGAACAATCCCCGGCATTTGGGCAGAAAATTGGATGATAGTTTACCAGATTTTGTTGGCTTTGGGGTGAGGCGATTCTGGAAATGCTGAAAAAGAGAGTAGATTCAGAGTCTGGTTGTGGATATCACGGATTTTATCCATAAAAAAAACCCGCCGGAGCGGGTTTTTTCGCCAATTCTTCTCCTGCAGATGCAGGACAAAATTAACGTTTGGAGAACTGCGGACGACGGCGTGCTTTACGCAGACCGACTTTCTTACGTTCAACCTGACGAGCGTCACGAGTAACGAAGCCAGCTTTACGCAGCTCAGAACGCAGGGACTCGTCGTACTCCATCAGAGCGCGGGTGATACCATGACGGATCGCACCAGCCTGACCAGAGATACCACCACCTTTAACAGTGATGTACAGATCCAGTTTCTCAACCATGTCGACCAGTTCCAGCGGCTGACGAACTACCATGCGGGCAGTTTCGCGACCGAAGTACTGTTCCAGTGAACGCTGGTTGATAACGATTTTGCCGTTGCCCGGTTTGATGAACACACGAGCTGCGGAACTTTTGCGGCGACCAGTGCCGTAGTATTGATTTTCAGCCATTGCCTATAATCCCGATTAGATGTCAAGAACTTGCGGTTGCTGTGCCGCGTGGTTGTGCTCGTTGCCTGCGTAAACTTTCAGTTTACGGTACATAGCACGACCCAGCGGGCCTTTTGGCAGCATGCCTTTAACCGCGATTTCAATCACACGCTCAGGACGGCGGGCAATCATCTCTTCAAAGGTCGCTTCTTTGATACCACCGATGTGGCCGGTGTGATGGTAGTACATTTTGTCTTCGCGCTTGTTGCCGGTAACAGCAACTTTTTCTGCGTTCAGAACGATGATGTAATCACCAGTATCAACGTGCGGAGTGTATTCCGCTTTGTGCTTACCGCGCAGGCGACGAGCCAGTTCGGTAGCCAGACGGCCCAGAGTTTTACCGGTCGCGTCAACAACATACCAGTCGCGTTTTACGGTTTCTGGTTTAGCTGTAAAAGTTTTCATTAAAAGCTTACCCAAATAATTAGTTTCACGTTGGTGAACACACAAACGTCTAAAAATATGTGAGGTTCACACGACATTGTCCAGTAAACCTACCCCCTCGGATATGTTTAGCCGGCACACAAGGTTTCGGGAAAAAAACACTTGTTGTAACGTGGGGTCGCAGGATTATAGAGAAGTCGGGGTCAAAGATCGACCCCTTTTTGTGATTCGCGCGGGGTTTTTAGCCTGCCAGATGCTCGCGCTTCAGATATTCTTCGCTCTGCATTTCCTGCAAACGCGACAGGCAACGCTGGAACTCAAATTTCAGCCGCTCGCCCTGGTAAATCTCATATAAAGGCACTGCGGCGCTGACCACCAGCTTCACGTGCCGTTCGTAGAACTCATCAACCAGCGCGATAAAGCGACGCGCTTCGCTCTCCATCAACGGCGTCATCACCGGGACATCCAGCAACAGCACGGTATGGAAGAGGCGCGACAGCGCGATGTAGTCATGCTGGCTGCGCGCGTCAACGCACAGCGTGGTAAAGGAGACCGCCAGCGTCTGGTTCTCGACACCGAGGGTTTGCAACGGACGGTGGTTAATCTCCAGCTCCGGCGCATGTTCACGCCGGGAACCCGCCAGCGCCAGCCAGAGTTTATCCATCTCTTGTGTGGTCTCGTCGTTGAGCGGGGAGAGCCACAGGTGCGCCTGCGTCAACGTGCGCAGGCGATAATCCACGCCAGCATCGACGTTCATGACATCGCAATGTGTTT
This sequence comes from Trabulsiella odontotermitis, assembly GCF_030053895.1. Lineage (NCBI taxonomy): Bacteria > Pseudomonadati > Pseudomonadota > Gammaproteobacteria > Enterobacterales > Enterobacteriaceae > Trabulsiella > Trabulsiella odontotermitis. The sequence goes on along the minus strand of NZ_CP125781.1, from coordinate 444,861 downwards.
TAATAGCGTCAATAGCAGGCAGAAAACGCGCGCGTTGCAGGCCGTTGCGGTACAGGTCGTCCGGCGGGATATTCGAGGTGGCGACCAGCGTAATGCCGCGTTCGAACAGCGCTTTCATCAACCCACCCAACAACATGGCGTCGGTGATATCAGAAACAAAAAACTCATCAAAACAGAGCACGTCGGTTTCAGCTTTAAAGCGGTCGGCAATGATTTCCAGCGGATCGCTGTGACCCTGCAGTTGCGTCAGCTCTTCATGCACACGCAACATGAAACGATGAAAGTGCAGACGTTGCTTTCGCGTGCCGGGCAGACTCTGGTAGAAGAGATCCATCAGCCAGGTTTTCCCACGTCCGACACCGCCCCACATATACAGCCCACGCACCGGCGTGATTTCCGCCGTCTCGCGTTTACCCAACAGTTTGCCGAATCTGGCCATCAGTCCACCGCCAGATGGCGACGCGGCAGGTCGCTGCATCAGTTCCTGCCAGATATTTTCCAGACGATTCACAGCCTCTCGCTGCACTTCATCCGGTTGATGACTGCCCTTACTGAGAGCCTGAAGGTAACGCGATGTTGGGGTAATGCTTTGCATGAGTTATTGTTATTCCTTGAAAAGCGCGATGCCGCAGTTCACGATTGACGTATAAAGAGGCGGTTCTACACTACGCGATGATACGCCAGGATTCCACTTCCTGGCGAATAGCGGTTATAGTGGCACTATCGGGCGCGTGCAAGGAGTCGCCTCACGGCCAACACCCTACGGAACCACAAAACAACGGGAGAAGTTCATGACCTGGGAATATGCGCTAATTGGCTTAGTTGTCGGCATTATTATCGGTGCTGTCGCCATGCGTTTTGGTAACCGCAAGTTACGCCAGCAGCAGGCCCTGCAGTACGAACTGGAAAAGAATAAAGCAGAGCTCGATGAGTATCGTGAAGAGTTAGTCAGCCACTTTGCCCGTAGCGCAGAGCTGCTTGATAACATGGCGCACGACTACCGTCAGCTGTATCAGCACATGGCGAAAAGCTCCAGCAGCCTGCTGCCGGAGATGGCGGCAGAAGCCAACCCGTTCCGCAGCCGTCTGGCGGAGTCTGAAGCCAGCAACGATCAAGCACCGGTTCAGATGCCTCGTGACTATTCCGAAGGCGCGTCCGGTCTGCTGCGCAGTGGCGCAAAACGCGACTGAATCGCACAATCGCTATTATTTTTTACGGGCGCTGCCGTTGCGCCCGTCCCTTCTTCCCTGCCCCAGCTATTATTTAATCATTATCCGCATTGTTAGCCGATTGAAAATTCAATAACATCGGTCTGTTTCGGGATCTTTTTCTTACCCATCAGGTTACGAGAGCCAGCATCAATGAAGAAATCTACTTTGCTGTTGAGTGCGTTAGCGTTAAGCGTCGGGTTATCTCTTTCTGCGATCCAGCCCGCAGCGGCGTCACTACCTACTGCGGTACCAGGCCAGGGCACGCTGCCCAGCCTCGCGCCGATGCTGGAAAAAGTCCTGCCCGCCGTGGTCAGTGTCCAGGTGGAAGGCACAGCGGTTCAGAGCCAGCAAGTGCCTGAAGAGCTAAAAAAATTCTTTGGCGAGCAGGGGCCGGATGAACAAGCCCAGCCGTTTGAAGGCCTCGGTTCCGGCGTCATCATCAATGCGGCGAAAGGTTACGTGCTGACCAACAACCACGTCGTCAGCCAGGCGCAGAAAATCAGCGTCCAGCTTAACGATGGTCGCGAGTTCGAGGCTAAGCTTATCGGCAGCGACGACCAGAGCGACATTGCGCTGTTGCAGTTGCAAAACCCCAGCAACCTGACCCAGATCGCCATTGCCGATTCCGACAAGCTGCGCGTCGGCGATTTTGTCGTCGCCGTCGGTAACCCGTTCGGGCTCGGGCAAACCGCCACGTCGGGAATTGTCTCTGCGCTGGGCCGCAGCGGGCTTAATCTCGAAGGGCTGGAAAACTTTATCCAGACCGATGCCTCCATTAACCGCGGCAACTCTGGCGGCGCGCTGCTCAACCTGAACGGCGAGCTGATCGGCATTAACACCGCAATCCTTGCCCCCGCTGGCGGTAGTGTCGGCATCGGCTTCGCTATCCCCAGTAATATGGCGCGTACGCTCTCTCAGCAACTGATTCAGTTTGGCGAAATCAAACGTGGTCTGCTTGGGATCAAGGGCACCGAAATGAGCGCCGACATTGCGAAAGCCTTTAAGCTCGACGTGCAGCGTGGGGCCTTCGTCAGTGAAGTGTTGCCCAATTCCGGTTCGGCCAAAGCGGGCATTAAGTCTGGCGATGTGATTGTCAGCCTCAACGGCAAGCCGCTCAGTAGTTTCGCGGAACTGCGTTCGCGCATCGCCACCACCGAACCGGGCACCAAAGTGAAGCTGGGCCTGTTGCGTGATGGCAAAGCGCTGGACGTCGAAGTGACGCTTGATAAGAGCACCTCTTCAACCGCCAGCGCGGAGCAGATTTCGCCAGCATTGCAGGGCGCATCGCTTAGCGACGGGCAACTAAAAGACGGCAGCAAAGGGATTGTTATCGACAGCATCGAGAAAGGCAGCGCCGCCGCGCAGGTCGGTCTGCATAAAGATGACGTCATCATCAGCATTAACCGCGAACGCGTGCGCTCGATTGCCGAAATGCGCAAAGTACTGGAAGCGAAGCCGTCCGTGATTGCGCTGAATGTGGTGCGAGGAAACGAAAGCATCTATCTGCTGCTGCGTTAAGCGAACCCGTCCGGACATCACATGGCGTGTGATGTCCGGATAACTCGTGTTATGCTTCGGCTGTTTACTCACCAGTGATATCAGCATCATGCTTGTAAAGCTCATACGTTCGACCGCGATCGGTTTGATTGTTGGTGGTATTTTATTAGCCGCCATGCCGTCCTTGCGCCAGATTGGTACCCAAACCACCGCCAGTTTCGACAGTGCGGATGAATCACCCACCAGTTACAATCAGGCGGTGCGACGCGCTGCGCCTGCGGTCGTTAACGTCTATAACCGTGGACTCAACAGCACCACCAATAATCAACTGGAGATCCGTACGCTCGGCTCCGGTGTCATCATGGATGACCGCGGCTATATCATTACCAACAAGCATGTGATCAACGATGCCGACCAGATCATCGTCGCCCTGCAGGATGGCCGGGTCTTTGAAGCGTTGCTGGTTGGTTCCGACACGCTGACTGACCTGGCGGTGCTCAAAATCAACGCCACCGGCGGTTTGCCGATTATCCCCATCAACCCGAAACGCATTCCGCATATTGGCGACGTGGTACTGGCGATCGGCAACCCGTACAACCTCGGACAGACCATTACGCAGGGGATTATCAGCGCCACCGGTCGTATCGGCCTGAACCCCACCGGGCGACAAAACTTCCTGCAAACCGACGCCTCCATCAACCACGGCAACTCCGGCGGCGCACTGGTAAACTCACTGGGTGAACTGATGGGTATCAACACCCTCTCTTTCGATAAGAGTAACGACGGAGAAACGCCGGAAGGGATCGGTTTCGCCATTCCCTTCCAGCTCGCCACCAAAATCATGGATAAGCTGATCCGCGATGGTCGCGTGATTCGTGGCTATATTGGCATTGGCGGGCGCGAAATTACCCCGCTGCATGCGCAAAGTGGCGGCGGGATCGATCAGCTCCAGGGGATTGTGGTCAACGAAGTGGCGCCTGGCGGCCCGGCGGCGCTGGCAGGCATTCAGGTTAACGACGTCATCACGTCGGTGAACGGTAAACCGGCTATCTCCGCCCTGGAGACGATGGATCAGGTGGCAGAAATTCGCCCGGGTTCTGAAATCGAGGTGGTCGTGATGCGTGATGATAAGAAAATCACCCTGTCTGTGACGGTGCAGGAATACCCCGCCACCAACTGACAGCCATAAAAAAACCGGAGCCTGAGGCTCCGGTTTTTGCATCCGCGAAAACTTACTTGTTCACGAACTCTTCGCCAAGCGCGATATCTTTCTTCAGCGTGTCCAGCATACCTTCCAGCGCCTGTTGTTCGAAAGCACTCAGTTTGCCGATTGGCTTACGCTCTTCAATGCCGTTTTTACCCAGCAGCAGCGGTTGAGAGAAGAAACGGGCATGCTGACCGTCGCCTTCAACGTAAGCACATTCCACAACACCTTTTTCGCCCTGCAACGCACGCACCAGCGAGAGGCCGAAACGCGCGGCCGCCTGACCCATGGACAGGGTTGCGGAGCCGCCACCGGCTTTTGCTTCAACCACTTCGGTACCCGCGTTCTGGATACGTTTGGTCAGATCAGCGACTTCCTGATCGGAGAAGCTCACGCCCGGGATCTGCGACAGCAGCGGCAGAATGGTCACGCCTGAGTGACCGCCGATCACCGGCACTTCAACGTCAGTCGGCTTTTTGCCTTTCAGTTCGGCAACAAAGGTGTTGGAACGAATGATGTCCAGCGTGGTGACGCCAAACAGCTTGTTCTTGTCATAAACGCCGGCTTTTTTCAGCACTTCGGCCGCGATAGCAACCGTGGTGTTAACCGGGTTAGTAATGATACCAATGCAGGCTTTCGGGCAGGTTTTTGCAATCTGCTGCACCAGGTTTTTCACGATGCCCGCGTTGACGTTGAACAGATCGGAACGATCCATTCCCGGCTTACGCGCCACACCCGCGGAGATAAGCACCACGTCAGCACCACCCAGCGCCGGCGTTGCATCTTCACCGGAGAAACCTTTGATTTTTACATCGGTAGGAATATGGCTAAGATCCACGGCCACGCCAGGGGTTACCGGCGCGATATCATACAGGGAGAGTTCTGAGCCTGAAGGCAGTTGGGTCTTAAGTAGTAGGGCAAGCGCCTGGCCAATACCGCCAGCTGCGCCAAGGACTGCGACTTTCATCCTAAACTCCTTATTATGGTTAATTTAATCTACCGTTATCTCGCTGCGGCGACCTTAATTCACAAGTTCAATAATTACAATAAGATCACTTTTAGAATGCGGGGTACATACCGATTCAACAATCTTTTAAGAATCACTCACCGTCGCCGCCGGAAAACGGTTGACTGTTGGTTACAATACACCCTGCCAGACTAGCAAAACAACATCATTTTTATAACATTTATTTTACTTTTACCCTTATTTTCGTCTCGTGACACAGGCATGTTTCTTGATAACGTTTTTTGATAAAATCCCTCCCTTTCATAACATTATTTCAGCCTTTTCCGTGGCAGACCATTTGCATAAAAATTCATTCAAATGCATAATAATGTTGTTTTCTCCGCCATGATACGGGTGACATATGCGAAGCTCGGCAAAACAAGAAGAGTTAGTAAAAGCATTTAAATCGCTACTAAAAGAAGAAAAATTCAGTTCTCAGGGTGAGATTGTCCAGGCGTTACAGGAGGATGGATTCGATAATATCAATCAGTCCAAAGTCTCCCGTATGCTGACGAAGTTTGGCGCAGTGCGCACACGCAACGCCAAAATGGAAATGGTCTACTGCCTGCCTGCCGAACTGGGTGTCCCGACGACCTCCAGCCCGCTGAAAAATCTGGTTCTGGATATTGATTACAACGATTCTGTGGTGGTTATCCACACGAGCCCGGGTGCGGCACAGTTGATCGCACGCCTACTGGACTCGCTGGGTAAAGCAGAAGGCATCCTCGGCAGCATCGCTGGCGACGATACTATCTTCACCACACCGGCCCGCGGTTTCTCCGTGAAGGAGCTGTTTGAAGCCATTCTGGAGCTGTTCGAACAGGAACTCTGAACCGCTATAACGCCCTCTGGCATCCGGCCAGAGGGTTACGCTCTCCTGTTGCAACGTAAACGCAACATATCTCGCTTTTACTTTAACAAATAGTGCGATTCACCAGTCAAAACCATTCACCCAGCGAATACTAACGCACAAATCGTTAAATGCGGTTATCTATATGATTTTCTTATCGTTCGTTAAGATAAATAAGCGTCACTCTGCTTTTTTAATTCCTCCATGTTATAAAAAATCATTTTCTTAGCGAGTAATAAGGCAGTAAACCATTAGCAGGGTATTAATTTTTTCCGTGACGAGTGTATACTTTATTTTGTGATGAGGGTCACGAAATGAGGGCCCCACGAAAAAATTCGACGAGGTAAAGATTATGAAAACGACTAACACTGTAGCAGTCCTGAGTCTCCTGTCCGCGCTCTCTTTTGGCGCTTTCGCTGCTGATTCCATCACCAGTGAGCAGGCACAAAACCGTCAGCCTATCGGTACCGTTTCCGTTGGCGCCATCGCGTCGTCTCCGATGGACATGAACGCCATGCTGAGCAAAAAAGCCGATGAGCAAGGCGCAACGTCCTACCGTGTGATTGAAGCCCATAACGGCGACCAGTGGCACGCTACTGCAGAACTGTACAAATAAACGCTGAGTATCTCCGATCTGTTATTCGTCAGCGGCTACCAGGCATAAAAAAAGCAGTTGAACCCTTCTCGCCGCTGATACGACCCAATTTTATGGAGTAAAAAAGATTATGAAACGCGCAATGATCATCGCATCCCTTGGTTTAGCTTCTGTTCTTTCTTTCGGCGCCAGCGCCGCGGTACATCAGGTCAGTGCTGACCAGGCCCGTAACCTGCAGCCGATGGGCACCATTTCTGTTTCTCAGATTGGTAGCGCACCGATGGATATGCGCCAGGCACTGGATGCGAAGGCAGAAAAAGAAGGCGCTTCCGCCTACCGCATTATTGAAGCCCGTGCTGATGCCAGCTGGCACGCCACGGCAGAACTGTACAAATAAACCCTCGTCGTCTTGTCCGACGACTTGCCCCCGCTCGCCGGGGGCTTTTTTATAGCTGAACGTTAAAGCGCAGCTGCCCTTCCGACTCTTCTTCGGCTTCATCAAACAGCAGGATCAATGCGCCAAACCGTCGGCGCTGAACGTCGCTGAGATGGGAAAACTCGATCTCCAGCGGCAGCGGCAATACGTTTCCCGTCACCACATCCCACAGCGAATCCAGATCGTTGACCTGTTCACGCGCCAGTGCGAAAACGCGGCGAAATTGCTGGTAAAAATCATCCATGGTTTCGATTTCGTCAAAATCAAACGTGTAGATTTTCATGCCTGCGCCCCATCCCATACGGGTGGCGAGCGCCACCCGTTTCCTTACTCGCTTACAATCCCCCAAGGTGCAGGGTTTTCACTTCCAGAAACTCCTCCAGCCCCAGGACAGAGCCTTCACGACCCAGGCCGGATTCCTTCACGCCGCCGAACGGACCAAGCTCTGTCGAAACAGAACACTCATTGATGCCGATCATGCCGCTTTCCAGCGCCTGAGAGACGCGGAAAACGCGTTGCAGATTCTGCGTATAGAAGTAGGCCGCCAGACCAAACGGCGTGTTATTCGCCCGCTGAATGACTTCATCTTCGGTGGTGAAACGGAAGCAGGCGGCGACGGGCCCAAAGGTCTCTTCTTGCGCCAGCTTCATGTTGTCGCTGCACTCGCCGAGTACCGTCGGTTGCCAGAAATTACCGCCCAGCGCGTGCGGTTTGCCCCCGGCCAGCACGCGAGCGCCTTTTTCTACCGCGTCGGCAACATGCTCTTTCACTTTTTCAACGGCCGATGGTTCAATCAACGGGCCAACCACCACGCCCTCTTCCACACCGTTACCGACCTTCAGCGCATTCACCGCATCGGCAAGCTGACGGGTAAACGCGTCATAAACGTTTTCATGGATATAGAAGCGGTTGACGCTCACGCACACCTGACCGGCATTGCGGAATTTATTGGCGATCGCCCCTTTGACGGCGGCATCGATGTCAGCGTCCTCAAAGACGATGTAAGGCGCATTGCCGCCCAGCTCCATCGACACTTTCTTCATGGTTTCCGCGGCGTTGCGTACCAGCGTTTTACCAACTGCCGTCGACCCGGTGAAGGAGATTTTGCGCACCTCATGGCTCGCCATAATGGCATCGCTGATTTCTGGCGTATTGCCCGCCACGGCATTCAGTACCCCATCCGGGACACCGGCCTTTTTCGCCAGTTGCAGCAGCGCAAAGGCGCTCAGCGGCGTATTATTCGCGGGTTTAATCACCCCCGTACAGCCTGCGGCCAGCGCCGGGCCGAGCTTACGTGTCAGCATCGCCATCGGGAAGTTCCACGGCGTAATCGCCGCGACCACGCCAACGGGTTCGCGGGTCGCCAGAATGCGCGAACCGGGTTTCACCGCCGGGATAATTTCGCCATTAGCGCGTTTCGCCTGTTCGGCAAACCACTGGATAAAGCTGGCGGCGTAATCCACTTCCCCTTCGGCTTCTTTAATGGGTTTTCCCTGCTCGGCGGTCATCAGCCTGCCAAGCCAGGATTTGTTCTCGATGATCAACTGATACCATTTGTTGAGTATTTCCGAACGCTCTTTTGCGGTTTTCGCCCGCCAGCCGGGAAAGGCTTTACTGGCGGCCGCAATGGCCTCTTCGGTCTCTTTCTTACCGGCTTTCGCGACCTTCGCCAGGGTTTCTCCGGTCGCCGGGTTCACCACGTCAAAGGTGGTGTCGAGGTTTTTCCAGACTCCGTCAACGAAATAACCGGTCCGAAACAGCTCGTGATCCTGAAGCGCCTGCATTGTCATTTGTCCTCCTGGTGTATTGTGTTCTGCCTGACAAATAAGTATAGCCACAAAAAAACCGACGCTTCTGGCGTCGGTTTTCGGAGGGTTAGTTATCGGTCAGCGCATTCTGGTATTTGTTGAGCATACCCACCAGCCGCCTGACCGGTTCGGTCACCTGCGGCGGCGCTTCCCAGGTTCGCAGTTTTTCCTGATACACATCGAGCTCTGCCAGCAGTTGCGTAAAGTAACGACGACGTTTGACGTCATTGTTAGCGGCGATCACCTGATCGGCGGTGCGACGCAACTGACGGTGAAAGGCGGAGAGATCGTCATTAATGGGCACCGGTGCGTCGCGCAGGCGCTGATGGGCGATGATAAGCGTCAGGGCGAGGCGGAATTTCGCCAGGTCGCCGGGGAATTTATTCAGCAGCAAAAACAGCTGTTGATACAAGGCCGGAAGACGGTTCTCTTTGCGTCGTGCCGTGTTGGTGGTCATCGCGGATACCGCCGCCGAGACAAACTGGTTCAGCAACACGCGACCGGTACGTGCCTGAGAGTTATCGCGGATCAACAGGATCACCATAAACGCCAGGAAACACCCCACCAGCTGGCCCAGCGCGCTGTCGAGGAACTGGCTGAAATGGAAGGTCATCGGGTTATCAAGCACGATGATGTTGATGGTGCTCGCCAGCGCCCCCAGCGAACCCAGCCGCCGTTTCTGCACCTCAATACCGATGAAGAACGCCAGCACAGCAAGGCTGATGCACAACAGCAGCATACTTTGTTGCGTTGAGGGAATAATCACCAGGAAAAAGAGCGCCCCCAACGGCAGCGCGGCCAGCGTACCGTAAATAAAGTCGATCGCCACCATGCGCGGGTTTGGCAGACGCATCGCCAGTGACGTTACTACCGCGATCATGACCATCGCGCCGCTGCCCGACGTCCAGCCCGTCCACAGCCAGAACAGCGTACCAAGCACGCAGGAAATTGTGGTGCGCCAGAAGTTGATCATTGCGTGATGGCGTTCAGCGGATTCCGCGCGCACGACCACTTCGCCCTGCAAGATCTCTTCTTCGCGAACACTGATTTTGGCATTGCTGATCACGCCGCGTTTGAGTAGTTGATAGCGCGTGGCAGCGCCAATCCAGCTGTAAATCGTCACTGGCGTATCGTGTTCACCGGTCCACACCAGTACGCGACGCATGCGTTTGAGCTGTTTATGCACATCCTGTGGCGTCTCGACCGGCGCGTCGAACAATTCCCGCCAGGTGTCTGTAATAAGTTCCGGGCGGGTATTTTGAATCAGGTAAGTTTCACAGGCCTGAGTTATGAGCGTCAGGGAAAGCGTGTTCAGCGCTTTCAGGCGACGGTTGGCTTTGGCCCAGCGCGAGGATTCCATACGCAGGTTGCTGCGCATCCCTTCCATCGCCTGGGCGCGGCGCACCAGCGCACTCCAGGCTTTGTCCACTTCTTCGCTGTCACCGTGGCGAATGCACAGTTGCATCAGTTGATATTGCGCCACCAACAGTGCGTCAAGCTCACGGTCGATCTCCTGCTTGATCGATCGCGGGGAAAACAGCAGATCAGCGGCGATCGCACAGACAATGCCGATCACGATCTCGCTACAGCGCTCCACCGCAAATTGTGGCGTCAGTAGCGGCTCGGTCTGAATGGTGATCACAATGATAAGCGCGGTGTACCCCGCCAGCCCCCAGGCGTAGGAGTTTTCCACGCGAACCAGGGAAGAGATCCAGGTACAGAAACCCGCCCACACACAGCACACCAGGATCATCAGCAGTGGCGCACGGATCATCAGAATGATAATGGTGAGCGCGGCGATACAACCGATGAAGGTACCAATGATTCGCAGCATGCCGCGATAGCGGATAGCGCCGGAATAAGGCTCGCCACCGGCGGCAAAGGCCGGGCCTGCCGCGACAATCGCGGCGGTTAGCACCGCCCAGCGCGGCGTTTCCAGCTCAAAGTGAAAGCCGACAAACAGCGCCAGCACAATCGCGCAGGCAAGCTTAAGCGCAAAGCGAATATGCTGGCTGGCGATAGAAAAAATGCCCATCACGATTAACCGAACTCACGCAGGCGCAGCGCCAGTTTCTGGAAAAATGTCATCTGGCGCTCGTCGCGATCTTTCGCGCCGGTAATGACGACGGTGGCGGTGGTACCGGCCGGCCACAGATTGCCGTGTTGTTGATCGAGATGAATGCGCACCGGCACACGCTGGGCCAGACGCACCCATTCAAGGTTAGAGTCGATGGTAGCCATGCCTTTGCTATCGCTGCTGCTGCTGGCATTGGTCACCCCGGCCGCCACGCTGTTCACTGTGCCTTTCAGCACAACCGAGCCGCCTAACGGCGTAATTTCTGCGCGATAGCCCGGGCGCACGCCTTCCAGCTTGGTCTCTTCCATGTAGGCCATGACATAAAACGACCCTTCTTTCACCAACGCCACCGCCGTAGAGCCGCGGGTAATAAACTCACCAGCATAGACGTTAAGGTTGGTGACCCAGCCGTCCGCGGGTGCGCGGATGATGGTGCGCTCCAGATCCAGACGCGCCAGATCGCGTGAGGCCTGCGCTTTCGCCAGCTGATGCTGGACCGTTTGCAGCACGTTATTCGCCTGGTCAATCTCTTCACGCGACATCGCCTGAATGCCTAACTGATTACGGCGACCCGCTTCCCGGCGTTTTTCGCTGGCCAGCGCCTGGTAATAAGCCACATCGGCTTCGGCCTCTTCCAGCGCCTTTTTATAGCGCGGCTGGTCGATGACAAACAGCACCTGATCTTTCTTCACCAGTTGGTTATCTTTTACATTCACCTCAGTGATGAGACCAGCGACATCCGGAGCGATGGCAACGACGTCAGCACTGAAGCGCGCGTCACGCGTCCACGGCGATTCCGTGTAATAAACCCAGGCACGGAAAACAGCCATAAACGCCAGAATAACCAGTATCAGTGTGATGGCCGTACGGGAGATTTTTCTTGTAAGTGTTTTCACAGCGACCTCAAACGAACAAACGCGATATCAGATAGAAAAGACAGCAGTACAGCGCCGTATTAAACAACGCGGGGTGCCAGACAAAATCGTAGATCCCGGAGGGGATAAGCACCCGGCGAACCAGCCAGAAGATGGCGAGCGACAGAAGCAATTCAAAGAAGATCGGCGGAAATGACAGACCGAAAATCACGATGACGGGGAACAGACTCATGTTGACCTTGATTTGGGAGCAGGTGAGAAGCGATGCTTTTTATTATTCAGCTAACAGTATATTAACGTAACTGTTATCCTCTTATCTACGATATGTGATCTAAATCACTTTTAAGCCAGAGTGAATAATGGAAAGACTAAAACGCATGACGGTATTTGCCAAAGTGGTCGAATTTGGCTCCTTCACGGCGGCGGCACGACAGCTACAAATGAGCGTCTCCTCAATCAGCCAGACAGTATCGAAACTGGAAGATGAGTTGCAGGTCAAGTTGCTCAACCGCAGTACACGCAGCATTGGTCTGACGGAAGCGGGTAAAATTTACTACCAGGGCTGCCGCCGGATGCTGCATGAAGTGCAGGATGTTCACGAGCAGCTCTACGCCTTTAACAACACCCCCATCGGCACATTGCGCATTGGTTGTTCTTCAACGATGGCACAAAATGTGCTCGCCAATATCACCGCTGAAATGCTGAAAGAGCACCCAGGACTGACCGTGAATCTGGTGACCGGCATTCCTGCGCCGGATCTGATCGCTGATGGTCTCGACGTGGTGATCCGCGTCGGTGCGCTGCAGGATTCCAGCCTGTTTTCACGCCGTCTGGGTTCGATGCCGATGGTGTTATGTGCGGCGAAAAGCTATCTGCAACAGGCCGGAACGCCCGAAAAACCCGCCGACCTCGCCAGCCATTCATGGCTTGAGTATAGCGTGCGTCCGGATAATGAGTTCGAACTGATCGCCCCGGAAGGGATTTCCACTCGCTTAATTCCACAGGGGCGTTTTGTCACCAACGATCCGATGACCCTGAACCGTTGGCTGGCGGCGGGCGCAGGCATCGCCTACGTCCCGCTGATGTGGGTGATCAATGAGATCAATCAGGGCGTGCTGGAGACGCTGCTGCCGCGCTATCAGTCCGACCCGCGACCGGTCTATGCGCTTTATACCGAAAAAGATAAGCTGCCGCTGAAAGTGCAGGTCTGCATTAACGCGCTGACCGACTATTTCGTTGGGGTATCGCAGTTGTATCAGGGAATGCACGGACGAGGCAATCTGCAGCAGGCGCGGACGTCAGGAAACTGAGCGCCGCGCCATGCGGAGTGAGGCGTGGGTTATGCGGTGCCGCCGACGGTCAGGTTATCAACCTTCAGCGTCGGCTGACCCACGCCTACCGGCAGACTCTGCCCTTCTTTGCCACAGACGCCGACACCGTTATCAAGCTTCAGATCGTTACCGACCATTGAGATCTGCTGCATAGCTTCAATGCCGGAGCCAATCAGCGTCGCGCCTTTCACCGGCGTAGTCACTTTCCCGTTCTCAATCAGATACGCTTCTGAGGTAGAGAAAACAAATTTGCCGGAGGTGATATCCACCTGACCGCCGCCAAAGTTCGGCGCGAAAATACCGTACTCAACGGATTCGATGATCTCCTGCGGCGTTGATTTCCCGGCGAGCATGTAAGTGTTGGTCATTCGCGGCATCGGCAGATGCGCGTAAGATTCGCGGCGGCCGTTACCGGTAGGAGAGACGCCCATCAGACGTGCGTTGAGCTTGTCCTGCATGTAGCCTTTCAGCACGCCGTTTTCGATCAGTACGTTGTATTGCCCCGGCGTGCCTTCGTCATCAATGGCCACAGAACCACGACGATCAACCATCGTGCCGTCATCCACCACGGTGCAAAGTTCAGACGCCACCAGTTGCCCCATCTGACCGCTAAATACGGAGGTGCCACGGCGGTTGAAATCACCTTCCAGACCATGCCCCACCGCTTCGTGCAGCAATACACCAGGCCAGCCCGCACCCAGTACCACCGGCATGGTTCCGGCAGGTGCCGCCACCGCCGACAGATTCACCAGCGCCATCCGCACAGCCTCTTTCGCCCAGGCGTCGGCACGTACGTCGCCGTTAAGATCAGCGAGGAAATAGTCATAGCCAAAACGACCGCCACCACCGCTGGCGCCGCGCTCGCGTTTGCCGTCCTCTTCCACCAGCACGCTAACGGAAAGACGTACCAGCGGGCGCACATCGGCGGCCAGCGTGCCGTCCGTTGCCGCCACCAGGATCAACTCATACACGCCGGTCAGGCTGGCAGACACTTCCTGCACCCGCTTGTCTGCCGCGCGCGCGGTTTTATCCACGCGACGCAGAATATCCAGCTTCTCTTCACGGCTCATGCTCTGCAGCGGATCAAGGCTGGTATAGAGTGACGTATGCTCCACGGCGCCGAGGGTTTTCACTTTCCCGTCGCCACTTTCACGCACGATGGTACGCGCGGCTTCGGCACTGTTCTTCAGCGCCAGTTTGCTGATTTGGTCAGCATAGGCGAAACCGGTTTTTTCGCCGCTCACCGCGCGGACGCCAACGCCCTGATCAATGTTATACGAACCGTCTTTAATGATGCTGTCTTCTAAAACCCAGGACTCGTGATAGCTCGACTGGAAATAGAGATCGCCGTAATCGAGACGACGCTCCGTCAGTTGACCAAGAATGGCAAACAGGTCCTGATGATTCAGGCCATTTGCCGATAGTAGTTGTTCACTTACCAGGTTCAGACTCATCGTTATGCTACTCTTCGGTTGCCGCTCAGCGCGACGGTATGAAAGATTTTATCTATTGAGAGTGAGGCAATTCAAAGCTCACGTCAAATCATTGCGTTGTCTCGCTGCGCGGCTGGCGCAGCACTTCGTTGATCTGCGGTTTATCCACCGGACCAGTGATGCGATAGCGCAGAATGGAGACTTTGCTCCACAGCGGGCCGAGTACTTTGCTGGCGGCAAACACCGCCGCGCCGATGATCGGGTTAACGGCAAACGCGGCGGCGACACCTACCGTGGCGGAGATTTCAGGCGCGACGACGGCTTCCATGTCCAGTTCCCGGCGCACCAGGTTGACCGACCCTTTCATCGCAATATCCGCCTCAAGGCCATCCACCAGCGTGTCGTCGGTATGCAGAATGCCGTCTTTAATCCATGCGGTACTGCGAATCGAATCGAACCAGAAACCTTCGCTGAACGTATCGCTAAAGTCGAAGCGCAGCTTACGCAGCAGAGCATCGACACTAAGCAGGCGCAGCAGTTGCCCGGCGTGCCCGCTGCTGATATCGGTGAACTCGCCTTTCCCCAGACGCGCTTTGATAATGCCATTAAGCGAGGCGACGTCCGGCTTCCAGGGCTCTGCGCGCCAGTGGAGATCGTAATCGGTGGTGAATGAGGAACCGCGAATCGGCGTCTCGATGCCAAAGAAGTTCGTCGCCGCGTCGACCTTGTCGCCACGCACTTTGCCTTTCAGCGAGGTGCGCTGACCCGTCTGGCCGTTGACCCATACGCCGCTGGCCGTGATACGCCCAAAACCGGTATCCAGCACGCCATCAGTGAGGCTCAGGGTGTCGCCGTTGACGCTGAAGTCGCCATCAATGCGGCCATATTTTTGCCCCCACAGCCAGCATTCTTTGCAGCGCAGTTGCAACGCGGGCCAGTTCTGGAAGTTAATTCGCTGATCGCCCAACAGCGTGGTCTCAGGAGATGCCCCTTGCGCAGCCGCCGGGTTGTAGTAGAGGTAGCGAATCGCCGCCAGCCAGGGCGCGTTCTTGTGCATCGTCAGACTGGCATTGATTTCGCGCCCCTGCGCGTCGATCGTGGCACCATCGGATGTCGGTTGCGAGACAATACTGAGGTTGTTCCACTGCTGCCCCGCCAGCGCCAGCGCCGGCGTGCGTAGCGTGACGCGTTCGGGGAAGCGGGCCGCATTGCTGACATTATCTGCCGCACCCTGACGGAAAAGCGCCAGCCATTGCGCGCCGTCCATCGCCGGCAGGTTCAGCTCAACACCGGGCTGATCCGGCAACGGCGGCACGCTACGACTGTCTGATGCCCAGATGGCGCGATCCAGCGTCAGCTTGTTGTCGAGCAGCCAGCGGCTGTTGAAAAATTCGCCGCCGCCCAGCTTCCCGGTCAGGTTAAAGCTGTCCATCCCGCCTGTGACATTGATTTTCACTGGCATTGGCTTACCCGCCTGCTTGTCCACTGGCGGAGGTAAGTGACTGCTTACGTTTTTCAGATCGCCGGTGAGGTCAACGGTGTACTTCGAGCCGCCCTTGTAGGGGATCTCAATGCCGACTTTCCCTTCCCAGGGCACACTGCCGCTCAGCGCGTCTTCGACGGCTTTCGGCAACAAACCGGTGCGCGTCGGCTGCCAGTTGGCATCGAGGTTAACGTTGACGTTGTAAGACGTTGGCCCTTCGGCGGTAGAGAAATTCAGATTCAGTGGCTGATTGAACCAGTTAGCGGTCAGCGGGTCGCTTTGCAGATTACCGTTCACAAAGCTGAACCGGCCGCTGAGGTTTTTCAGCGTGCTGTTCAGCGGCTTGATATACAGGCTGTTGTTTTGCAGCTGTACCTCGCCTTTGGCGGTAGTCATTTCCCCGTCCAGCGGGATGTCGAGGTTCAGGCGGGCGTTAACATCGCCATCCAGTTGCAACTCGTCCAGCGTCGCGCCGAGTGAATCGTCCAGCGGCGTCTCTTTAAAATATGGCCCGACCGCTTTCCCCGGCCCATGAATATCGGCATCAATCAGCAGTTTTTCTTTCGAGTAGTCCGGGATCGCCGCATTGAGGTTGTTTGCCGTCACGCCGCCAAGCTTCACGCCATCGGCCTTCATCCACAACCCGTCATTGAGGAAGTTGAGGTCGATATCCAGATTCGTCAGCGCGGGCCAGTCAGGCTGGAATGCGAAAGTCGCATCACGCAGCGGTACCCAGACCTGGAACTGGCCTTCATTATGCTTATAGGGAAACAGATGCGGGTTGCCGCTGTAGACCAGCGTCGCATCATCAGCATGACCGCCTTTGATGGCTCCGCTGAGGTAGTCCACCAGCGCTTTGCCCATCAGGTTTTCCGGGAAATATCGCCACGCCTGACCACCATCGTCGGTGCTGATCCCGGCGAGAATACCCAGCCACGGGGCATCGTCTTTCGGCTGAAGATAACGGAACCCACCGCGGGCATGAACCGCTTTCGCCTGTACGTCGATGTCCCGGCCATCGAGCATAAAGCCCTTTTCATTCTTTACCCAGCGGAGGTTAGCCACCCCTTTTTCGATTTCCAGCGGTGCGCGGAAAACCGTTTCGTAGGGCATGACTGCCTGATTCATCGTGACCGTCAGCGCGCCGTTTTCAACGCCGCCTTCGATTTTACCGGAAAAATGTTCTGCCCCCGGCAGCAGTTGCCACTGTTTCCAGGCGAGGTTATTCCATGTCGCCTGAAAACGCGTTTTTTCGGTTTGTTGCAGCGGGATATCAACTGCCAGCGCATCCACCGTGCCGGTGGGCTGGGTGGTCTGCCAGATCTCACCCAGCGATGGCGAGAGTTTTTCGGCAATCGGCAACAGACCTTTCAGGCTGCCGAGATCAAGGTTGGTGGCGCGCAGACGCAATTCATCACTGCGCATACCGGTGGGGCCGCCCACTTCCTGTGCGGGCACCCAGGCCATCGCCAGCGCCCCGGTCGGCCAGCGGGTACCGTCGATGGCAATACGGGTATCCGGAATGCGCATCGTCCAGCCTTCACGCTCTCGGGTCAGGTGCGCGGTGAGATTGTCGACATCAAGACGGTGTGTTTGCTGCGCGCCCAGCCAGCTCGCACCGCCCTGTTTCAGCCACAGATCGCCGCTCTCCACTTCGCCTTTATTCAGCGTCATCCAGCCTTCGAGACTGAACCGTGCGGACTCCAGCGCAATGTTGTCCTGCATCCAGCGACCCAGCCAGGGCTTCACGTCGATGTCATCAGCCTGAAGCCACACGCGGCCTTTATTCAGAATGCCGTTTTCATCACGCAGATCCATACGAACCTGCATAACGCCGTGCTGCCCCGTCAGGCTGGAGAGGCTCAGCTCGCCTTCCGCGCGGTGGCGATTGTCGCTGTTAAGCCAGGTCAGTTGCGGTACTGACAGTTCCGCCCGCTGACCGGATAACGTCAGGAAGCTGAGCTGGCTGTCGCGTAGGGTAAAATGGTCAAACTGACGAAGGAAAAGATCGTTGATACGATCGCTTTTAATGCTGTCGCTGTCGTTACTTTGCAGTGGCGTGTTGGTATGAACGCGCAGTTGCCAGAAGGTGAGATCACGAAACTGCCAGCGCATGTGCAGCAAACTTTGCCATACATCCAGCGCCAGCGTGACGCGTTTTACGGAAAGCTCGCCGCCGTCGTTCAGGCCCGCGTTAATATCGCGAACATCGAGCGTCGGGCCAAAATTCTCCCAACTGGCGGTGACGGAAGAAGCATCAACAGGGATACCAGTCGAGGCAGTGATTTTTTCCAGTAGCTGAGGACGCCATGTGTTCAGCTGTGGCAAGACGAGACGCAGGCCACTCACCAGCAGCGCGACGATGACAATCAGTGCTGCCACGGTGAGCAGTAAAATCCCCGGCAAACGCCTCACGCCTCTCTCCTTGTCAGCGCCTTACACTTCATCCATTCACCCGCCTCTTCAAATGATTCGTGTAAAGCAGTGTTCGTATTACATCATGACCACATCAAACTGCTCCTGATTATAGAGCGGTTCAATCTGAACTTTGACCTGCTTACCGACGAAGATTTCCACTTCCGCCAGCGCGTGCGACTCTTCCCCTTTCAGGGCTTCCGCCACCGCAGGCGACGCGTAGACCAGGAAACGATCGGATTCGTAGGCGTGATGAACACGCACAATCTCGCGCATAATTTCGTAGCACACCGTCTCGACCGTCTTTACCGTGCCACGGCCATGACAGGTAGGACACTCATTACACAGCACATGTTCCACACTTTCTCGCGTCCGTTTTCGGGTCATCTCCACCAGGCCAAGCTGAGAGAAACCATTAATGCTGGTTTTCACCCGATCTTTGCTTAATGCCTGTTCCAGAGAGTGCAGCACGCGGCGGCGATGATCGTCATTACTCATGTCGATAAAATCGATGATAATAATGCCGCCGAGATTGCGCAGACGCAGCTGGCGCGCTATGGCCTGAGTCGCTTCAATATTGGTGTTGAAAATAGTGTCGTCGAGATTACGATGCCCGACGAACGCGCCGGTGTTGATGTCGATGGTGGTCATCGCTTCCGTCTGATCAATGATCAGATAGCCGCCGGATTTCAGCTCCACTTTGCGCTCCAGCGCGCGCTGGATTTCATTTTCGACATCAAAGAGATCGAAAATCGGCTGCCGACCGCTGTAGTGCTCCAGCTTGCTGGTCATTTCCGGGATATATTCGGCGGTAAATTCCAGCAGCGCTTCAAACGTCAGGCGGGAGTCCACACGAATGCGGTCAAGCTGCGCATCGGCGAAATCGCGCAACACGCGCTGCGCCAGCGCCAGCTCACCGTACAACTGATAGCGAGTCTGCTGGCGTTTTCTGCGCTCCATGACTTTCGTCCACACACGCTTCAGGTACGCCGCATCAGAGGAAAGATCCTCTTCCGGGATGCCTTCGGCAGCGGTGCGGATGATAAACCCGCCTTCTTCATCGCAATAGGCGGTGACGATTTTTTTCAGGCGTTCACGTTCGGCTTCGCTTTCAATGCGTTGCGATACGCCGACATGCGCGGCGCCGGGCATAAACACCAGATAGCGGGACGGTAAGGTAATGTCGGTTGTCAGGCGTGCGCCTTTGGTGCCGAGCGGGTCTTTCACCACTTGCACCATGAGATCCTGCCCCTGGCGCACCAGTTCGGAGATGTCGCGGACGGTGAATTGCTTTTGCTCTTCGCCCGCCACACATTCGGTATGGGGCATGATATCCGAGGCGTGCAGAAACGCCGCCTTGTCCAGACCAATATCTACAAAAGCCGCCTGCATACCGGGTAGTACGCGACTGACCCGACCTTTGTAGATATTGCCTACGATCCCGCGCCGTGCTTCGCGCTCAATATGAATTTCCTGCAGGATACCGCCATCGATGTACGCCACGCGCGTTTCCGATGGGGTTACGTTCACTAATAATTCAGCCGTCATGATGATCCTTTTTCTCACGTAGTGAGTTAAAATTACTCAGCAACTCATACGTTTCCACCAGCGGTAAGCCGACCACGGCATGATAGCTGCCATTTATCCTCCTGACGAAACAGCCACCCAGCCCCTGAATACCGTATGCACCTGCTTTATCTAAAGGTTCACCGCTGGCCACGTAGTCAGCGATGTCCTGCTCAGAAAGAACCCTGAACGTCACGTCCGTCACCACCAGACAATCCAGCATGTGCTCGCTGTCCGCCAGCGCCACCGCCGTCATTACCTGATGCGTCTTACCAGAAAGCAGACGCAGCATCGCGGCGGCGTGTTCGCCATCGCGAGGTTTTTCAAGCACTTCACCATTGAGAATAACAATAGTATCCGCCCCCAGTACCGGCAAATTCTCCGCCGTCAGCGCCACGCCCGCCTGCGCTTTTTCACGCGCCAGCCGCGACACATACTGCGGTGCGCTCTCCTGCGGACGACGCTGTTCTTCAATCCCGGGAACGACTTTCTCAAAAGTGATGCCGAGTTGGGTGAGTAACTCCTGACGACGCGGGGAGCCGGATGCAAGATAAAGAGCTGTCATAAGAACCTTATTGCACTGCGTATTGCTGGCGGATTTTCCGCATCAGCAGGAAAATCCACGGCCAGAGCACTCCGTTCACTACACTACTCCAGAACACTTCCGGTCGGAAAGAGACGTCGATCACTAAAAACTCAGCCCAGAAAACAATGATATCCACAGCCAGCGACAGGAGTATCACCACCAACGCCTGCTGCCAGAGCGCAAGGTTACGGAAGAGCTGATATTTCAGCGCAACGAGATAAGCAACAATACTTAAAGAGAGTGCGCGAACGCCCAGTGTAGAGCCGCTAATGAGATCCAGTATGGCACCGACAATAAAACCGGTGCCAACATTGACGCGATGCGGTAACGCCAGGATCCAATAGAGCAGAATTAAAAGTACCCAGTTTGGCCGGAAGACACTGATCTCATCCGGCCAGGGCATAATTTGCAGCAACAGTGCGATAAAAAACGAGAGCCAGATAACCCAGCGTCCCTGGCTACGGTAATTTGCCACTACTGCCCTCCCGTCGGGAGCGGTTGCGCTGGCTGCGGCTGCGCGGTCGGCGGTTGCGCCAGACCGGTCGCTGGTGCCGGGATCGGCGCAGGCGGGCCCATGGCGTCCGGCGGCGGCAATACCTGCGGCATCATCTGCATCAGGCGTTCGTTAGCCACGCGATGGACGTCTTCCGGGGTCATCGGGTTTGTGCCTTCACGGTCAGCGCCCCACAACAACAGCAGATAACGCAAACGCTGCAGCCCGGCGGTTGGACGCGCCTGAATGACAGTGTACGCACGCTGCGTATCCAGTTTCACGGAGGAAACCACCGCAACCGGATACCCTTCCGGGAAACGACCGCCAAGACCGGAGGTCACCAGCACGTCGCCAACGCGGATATCGGTGTTGGCAGGCAGATGTTCAAGCTGCAAATCATCGGTGCAGCCGTTACCCGCCGCAATCACGCGAATATCGTTACGTAATACCTGAATCGGCAACGCATGGGTTGCATCACAAATCAGCAATACGCGGCTGGTCAGTTTCGCCACGGCGACCACCTGACCCACGACGCCTTTGTCGCTGATTACTGGCTGCCCTTCATACACGCCATTGACGCTGCCTTTGTCGATCACCACCTGATCGCTGTAAGGATCGTTAACGGTGGAGATGACCTGGGTGACCATCTTTTGCTCATCCTGACGCAGCGGGGAACCGAGCAGTTCGCGCAGGCGCGCGTTTTCCTGCTTGTACTGACCCAGCATCAGTAAGTCGCTGTTTTTCAGCAACAGTTCCTGGCGTAACGCCCGGTTTTCCAGTTCGAGTTGATCGCGTGAGGCCAATGTCTGCGAAACGCTGTCGAGCATTTCACGAGGACCGTTTGAGATAAAATAGAAAGGGCTGACGGCGGTATCCATGTACGTTCGGATCTGGCTGAACGTACCGAGGCGACTGTCGGCGATAATGACACCAAGCGCCACCAGCACCGCCAGAATAAGGCGAAACTGTAGCGACGGGCCACGGCTAAAAATTGGCTTCATAGGCTATGCGTCTTCTCGTGTCAGTGAAGTCAGGGGCAGCGGCTTGCTCCCCCTGGCCTCAAACCGACTACTCTTCGCTGAACAAGTCGCCGCCGTGCATGTCGATCATTTCCAGCGCTTTGCCGCCGCCACGCGCGACACAAGTCAGTGGATCTTCTGCAACTACGACAGGAATACCTGTCTCTTCCATTAACAGGCGGTCGAGGTTACGCAACAGCGCACCACCACCGGTCAACACCATCCCACGTTCGGAGATATCAGAAGCCAGTTCCGGCGGGCACTGTTCCAGCGCCACCATGACCGCACTCACGATACCGGTCAACGGCTCCTGCAACGCTTCCAGGATTTCGTTGGAGTTCAGCGTGAAACCGCGCGGCACGCCTTCTGCCAGGTTACGGCCACGGACTTCGATTTCGCGGACTTCATCACCCGGATAAGCCGAACCGATTTCATGCTTGATGCGTTCAGCGGTCGCTTCGCCAATCAGGGAGCCGTAATTACGACGGACATAATTAATGATAGCTTCATCGAAACGATCACCGCCGATACGGACAGAAGAGGAATAGACCACGCCGTTCAGAGAGATAACGGCAACTTCAGTGGTACCACCACCGATATCCACGACCATAGAGCCTGTCGCTTCGGAAACCGGCAGGCCTGCGCCGATCGCCGCCGCCATCGGTTCTTCAATCAGAAAGACCTCACGAGCGCCAGCGCCCTGAGCGGATTCGCGGATCGCACGGCGTTCAACCTGCGTTGCGCCAACCGGTACACAGACCAGAACGCGCGGACTCGGGCGCATGAAGCTGTTGCTGTGCACTTGTTTAATGAAGTGCTGCAGCATTTTTTCCGTCACGAAGAAGTCGGCGATCACGCCGTCTTTCATCGGACGAATTGCTGCGATGTTGCCAGGCGTACGGCCCAGCATCTGCTTAGCTTCATGACCGACGGCAGCCACGCTTTTCGGTGAACCGGCACGATCCTGGCGAATGGCCACAACGGAAGGCTCATTCAGTACGATGCCTTGTCCTTTTACGTAAATGAGGGTATTCGCGGTACCCAGGTCAATGGACAGGTCATTGGAAAACATGCCACGAAATTTTTTCAACATACTAAGGGATAATCCTGAAAGCTGGGGCGGAAAACAAAATCCGCTTACTTTACCAACCACACGCAGCAGCGACAAGGCGCAAAAATCATCTGCTACGGTGAAAATTTGTGCAGTTCGTTCCTTAGTGACAAATTCTTTGCCTGACTCCTTCAGCGCTGAAACAACCAGCTGCGTTCCTCGCCTGCATTTGCAACCTGTCTAAGGTCGTTTACGTGCAATTTTAATCTGTGATCCTCTGTCAGGTAGCCAAGCACACCCCCACAGAAACAGCGCGCGTTATTCTACGTGAAAACACGCTAAACGGCAGGTCAAACAGAGTATCTTTGAGAATATTTTTTCACACTGGTGTCAAGTGGCTGTGAGCCCGCAAAAAAATCGCCCTGCCCCCCCGTGACGCCACACTCTGTCAGTACCTGCCACTCGCCCCGGCGGCGTAGCCCGGTGGCAAAAACCCGGGTCGAGGTGCCTTTACAGGCTTCCACCAGACTTTGTACCAGAAGCTGGTTTTCACTTCGCTTCTCAATATTACGCACCAGTCCTGGATGAAGCTTAATAATTTCAACGTCCAGAAGCTGGATCCAGTCCGTACTGACCAGCGTTAAACCTGCTTGTATCACAGCGACGCGTACACCTAAAGCGCTAATTAAACGCATAACAGGCTGTAAACGGCTGATATGTTGACAAACATCCGCCTCAGCAAGTTCAAAAATAATGCGTTTTCGTTGCGATTTTTCGCATTGCATTAATGTATCCCGCAGCCAGCGCTGGAAACGCGGGCGGATCAACGACTCCACCGTTACCTGCAACGCCAGATTTTCTTCTGGCCAGAACGAGAGAAAAGGAATCAGGCGCGTGATCTGCAACCGGTCATACTCTTCCGACAACCCGAACTGTAATACCATCGGCATATATTCCGCCGAGATGACTTCTTCTTGCCCATCATAAATACGACACATCAGTTCACGATGATGAACCCGACCCTCAAGCGTCACTGCCGGTTTCTGGTAGAAGCGCGGACCGCCACGGGTCAACATCTGTTCGATCATCGTTCGCCAGCGCACGTTGCCGCGCCCTTTTTCCGGTAGCGAATCGTCATACACGGCCCAACCGTTAC
This sequence comes from Trabulsiella odontotermitis, assembly GCF_030053895.1. NCBI lineage: Bacteria > Pseudomonadati > Pseudomonadota > Gammaproteobacteria > Enterobacterales > Enterobacteriaceae > Trabulsiella > Trabulsiella odontotermitis. The sequence continues at coordinate 420,769 of NZ_CP125781.1, read as the reverse complement.
TTCCCTGAAGCACGGCGTTACGGGTAGCCGCTTCGGCATGTTCCATCACCTGGTTCGTCGACTGACCGCTCCGCCAGGCGCAGATGCCGATATGCATCATGTCATCACGCTCACGGATTTTCGTCGTCGGCAGCGCTTCCATGGCTTTCAACAGCTGACTGGCGATGCTGTCTGCCTCTTTTAACGTCCGGTGCGGCAAAAGCACCGCAAAATCACTACGATGATAACGCGCAAGAAGCGCACCCGAATAGCGCAATATAAAGGTAGAAAGTAGGTTAATTACGGTGAATAGATACTCTTCTGCGGCTGTTCGCCCCCAATTATCACGCAAAAGGTCGAAATCCGGCAGACGGATCATCATCACTATCCCGTGCGCTCCGACCTTTTCCTGATCTTCCAGCAGTGTCGCCAGTTGATTGTCGAAGAACAGGCGATTGCTCAGCCCGGTGCGCGTATCCTGGGCGGCATAAGAGCGAATCAGCGTATCCATGCGGCTGCGCTGATCGCTGGCAAACTGAATCTCGGAGAGCAGCATATCCAGCGCGCTGCTGGTGCGGGCGGGCCATTCGTGTACCGAGCCTTTTGCCTGCTGACCGCGCGCGCCGTTTAAGATCCTTGCCGAACGAGAATCCAGCAACTCCTGCCCGGCCAGTTGTCGTCGCAGCCAGCGCACAGAGAAAAAAATCACCAGCACCATAAAGGCAATCGCCAGCGTCAGCGGCACTGTCGTCGATAATGAATTGAAATAATTCACCATTGGATCCAGGTAGACCACATGAATCGTCATGCCCGGGTTTTTCAGCGAACTGACTTCCAGCTCGCGATACTGATAGCTGCTGCCGGCGGGACGATAGCTGACTTGCCGGACATGGTTAAATATCGGTTTTCCACCGACGAGAAAGTCGAGACGAACGATGTCGACGGGCTCCAGCAGCTCATCCAGCTGCGGACGCAGTTTGTCGAACGGGGTCGTCATGAGGCGGTTATCCAGCGTGATCGCGACCGCCTGCACGCGGTGCTGGAGCTTAATCTGGATCCCGTTATAAAAGCTCAGCGAGCAACCCACCAGGGTTACGAAAATTGCCAGACCGACCAGCAGCGTGACAAAAGCCGAAAATTTCGTCGTTAATCGCATCCCTGTATTAACTCCGCAGATGAAAAATCGCCCGTCTGATTGGCGGACCCCCGGGTTAGCCCATACTACTAAGTAAGCACTAACTTGCAAAAAAGAAGACGCATACTACCAGACCTGGTAGATCTGGCAATTTATTGCGCTTTATTGCGCTATATCGGCATCAATGTGCAATTAGCGAGTATAGTCTTCAGAAATTTTTTTCCAATCACCGTGCAACTGAGGAAAGGTTATGCAGGCGTTAATCTTAGAACAGCAGGACGGAAAAACCGTCGCGTCCGTTCAGCCCCTTGACGAAAGTCAGCTGCCGCAAGGCGATGTGAGTGTCGATATCCAGTGGTCCAGCCTCAATTATAAAGACGCGCTGGCGATCACTGGCAAAGGCAAAATCATTCGCAACTTCCCGATGGTGCCGGGGATTGATTTCTCGGGTGTGGTACACAGCAGCGAAGATCCGCGTTTTCATGTCGGCCAGCAGGTGCTGCTTACCGGCTGGGGCGTGGGGGAAAACCACTGGGGTGGCCTGTCGCAGCGTGCACGGGTAAAAGGTGACTGGCTGGTTGCTATGCCGCAGGGTCTGGACGGACGCAAAGCGATGATTATCGGCACCGCGGGCTTTACGGCAATGTTGTGCGTGATGGCGCTGGAAGATGCCGGTATTCGTCCGCAGGATGGCGAGATTGTCGTGACCGGCGCCAGCGGCGGCGTGGGCAGTACGGCTGTGGCGCTGCTGCACAAGCTCGGTTATCAGGTGACCGCGGTATCTGGTCGCGAAAGCACCCATGACTATCTGCGCTCGTTGGGTGCTAACCGCATTTTGGGGCGTGATGAATTTTCCGAATCCCGTCCGCTGGAAAAACAACTGTGGGCCGGTGCAGTAGATACCGTGGGCGATAAAGTGCTGGCGAAAGTGCTGGCGCAGATGAACTATGGCGGCTGCGTCGCGGCCTGCGGTCTGGCGGGTGGCTTTGCGCTGCCGACCACGGTTATGCCATTTATTCTGCGTAACGTACGCCTGCAGGGTGTCGATTCCGTCATGACACCCGCGGCTCGTCGTGCCGAAGCGTGGAAGCGTCTGACGCAGGATCTGCCTGAGTCCTTTTTCGTGCAAAGCGCCACGGAAATCACCCTGGCGCAGGCGCCGGAATATGCTGACAAAATCATCAATAACCAGACGCAGGGCCGTACGCTGGTGAAGTTAGCGTAATCATCAAATTTGGTGACATATTCGTATTCGCTTTAACGCTTTTCCTCCGTCATGATTAAGAAAATGAATGACGGAGGAAGCTATGAAAACCAAAACATTGACGGAAGCCGATGTCACCGCGGAATCTGTCTTTATGATGCAGCGCCGCCAGGTCCTGAAAATGCTCGGGATCAGCGCGACGGCGCTGACATTATCTCCCGCAGCACACGCCGATTTGCTCAGTTGGTTTAAAGGTAATGATCGCCCGCCCGCCCCTTCCGGGAAACCGCTGACGTTTGATAAACCAGCTGAATGGCAGAACACCCTGCCGCTGACGCCGGAAGATAAAGTCACCGGTTACAATAATTTCTATGAATTCGGTCTCGATAAAGCTGATCCAGCGGCCAATGCCGGTTCGCTGAAAAGCGATCCCTGGACATTGACCATCGACGGCGAAGTGGCAAAACCCCTGAAACTCGATCATGACGATCTCTCCCGGCGCTTCCCGCTGGAAGAACGCATCTATCGGATGCGCTGCGTTGAGGCCTGGTCGATGGTCGTGCCGTGGATTGGTTTCCCGCTCCACAAACTACTGGCGCTGGTCGAACCCACCAGCAATGCGAAATACGTGGCGTTCAAAACTATCTATGCGCCCGACGATATGCCGGGCCAGAAGGATCGCTTTATCGGCGGCGGACTGAAATACCCTTACGTTGAAGGGCTGCGTCTGGACGAAGCAATGCACCCGCTGACGCTGCTGACCGTCGGTGTTTATGGCAAAGCGCTACCGCCACAAAACGGTGCGCCGGTGCGTCTTACCGTGCCGTGGAAGTATGGGTTTAAGGGGATCAAGTCGATCGTCAGTATTACTCTGACCCGTGAACAACCGCCCACCACCTGGAATCTGGCGGCGTCAGATGAATATGGCTTCTATGCCAACGTTAATCCGCATGTCGATCATCCCCGCTGGTCGCAGGCTACAGAGCGTTTTATCGGCTCTGGCGGCGTGCTGGATGTCAAACGTCAGCCAACGCTGCTGTTTAACGGTTATGCCGATCAGGTCGCGTCGCTCTACCGCGGTCTTAATCTCAAGGAGAATTTTTAGTGCGATTAACGGCGAAACAGGTGCTGTGGCTGAAAGTTTTCCTTCATCTGGCGGCATTTTTACCCTTTTTGTGGCTGCTATGGGCCGGATCACAAGGTTATTTCAGCGCCGATCCGGCGAAAGATATCCAGCATTTTACCGGTCGGATGGCTCTGAAATTATTGCTGGCAACCTTGCTGATTTCGCCGCTGGCGCGCTACGCTAAACAGCCATTACTGATCCGCACGCGCCGGTTGCTGGGATTATGGTGTTTCGCGTGGGCCACGTTGCACCTCAGTTGCTATGCGCTGCTGGAGCTTGGCATCAATAATCTGGCGCTGTTGGGGCAGGAAGTCGTCAGTCGACCTTATTTAACGCTCGGACTGGCAAGCTGGTTGATTTTGCTGGCGCTGGCGGTAACATCTCCGCAGGCGATGCAGCGGAAACTGGGGCCACGATGGCAAAAACTGCACAACTTCGTCTATCTTGTCGCGATCCTCGCTCCCATTCACTATCTGTGGTCGGTGAAGATCCTGTCGCCCCAGCCGATCATCTACGCAGCGCTGGCTGTCGCGCTTTTAGTGTGGCGTTACAAGAAGTTCCGTCTGTGGTTCCGCTAATTTTTCAGGCTGTGCTGTTACCCGCAAATTTCTTATCAACCGCCCATCTTTTCACGATAGCGGTTGATAATCTTCCCTGATAAGACCAGTATTTAGCTGCCAAATGCTACGAAATCGTTATAATGTGCGACCTTGGTTTTCCTGACAGGGATTTTACGCCCCTGAAAGGGTGACAAGAGCACATCGAAGGTATATTTTGTTTTTTACCGGAAAATGGCAGGAGATAGCCGCACGATGACTGAAAAGTTTCACATTTTGCTTTTGAACGGGCCGAACCTTAACATGCTCGGCACCCGGGAGCCGGAGAAGTACGGAACCCTGAGTCTGACGGAAATTATTAACCGTCTGGCGGCGGAAGCGGCCTCTCTGAATGTGGCGTTTGATCATCTGCAGTCCAACGCGGAGCATGTACTCATCGACCGAATTCATCAGGCTAAAGACAACGTTGACTATATCCTGATTAATCCGGCCGCGTTTACACATACCAGCGTGGCCCTTCGTGATGCGCTTCTGGCTGTCAGTATCCCGTTTATCGAGATTCACCTGAGCAATGTGCACGCACGTGAACCATTCCGCCATCATTCGTATCTGTCGGATATCGCCGCTGGCGTTATCTGTGGACTCGGTGCGGACGGTTATTCATACGCTTTACAGACGGCGGTAAAACGCCTGTCACCATCACACTAAACAAAGAGTACGGAACCCACTCATGGATATTCGTAAGATTAAAAAACTGATCGAGCTGGTTGAAGAATCAGGCATCGCTGAACTGGAAATTTCTGAAGGCGAAGAATCTGTTCGCATTAGCCGCGCACCGGCTGCGTCAGCCTTCCCGATGATGCAACAGGCTTATGCCGCGCCTGTTATGCAACAGCCAGCCCCGGCTGCCGTTGCCGCGCCAGCCGCCGCTGCAGAAGCACCGGCGAAAGCTGAAATCAGTGGTCACATCGTACGTTCCCCGATGGTTGGTACTTTCTACCGTACGCCGAGCCCGGACGCGAAAGCGTTTGTGGAAATTGGCCAGAAAGTTAACGTGGGCGATACCCTGTGCATCGTAGAAGCGATGAAAATGATGAACCAGATCGAAGCCGACAAATCAGGGACCGTGAAAGCGATCCTGGTGGAAAGTGGGCAACCGGTAGAATTTGACGAGCCGCTGGTCGTCATCGAGTAACGAGGCGAACATGCTGGATAAAATTGTCATCGCCAACCGTGGCGAGATTGCACTGCGTATTCTTCGTGCCTGTAAAGAACTGGGCATCAAGACCGTCGCAGTACACTCGACAGCGGATCGCGATTTAAAACATGTGCTGCTGGCTGACGAAACCGTGTGTATCGGTCCGGCGCCATCAGTCAAAAGCTATCTGAACATTCCGGCGATCATCAGCGCAGCTGAAATCACCGGCGCAGTGGCGATTCACCCGGGTTACGGCTTCCTGTCTGAAAACGCCAACTTCGCAGAACAGGTTGAACGTTCTGGCTTTATCTTCATCGGCCCGAAAGCTGACACCATCCGCCTGATGGGCGACAAAGTGTCGGCGATTACTGCCATGAAGAAAGCAGGCGTGCCAACTGTACCTGGCTCTGACGGCCCGCTGGGCGACGATATGGACGTTAACCGCGCGCATGCGAAACGCATCGGCTATCCGGTTATCATCAAAGCGTCCGGTGGCGGCGGTGGTCGCGGTATGCGCGTCGTGCGCAGCGATGCTGAACTGGCGCAATCTATCTCCATGACCAAAGCGGAAGCGAAAGCGGCTTTCAGCAACGACATGGTCTATATGGAGAAATACCTGGAAAACCCACGCCACATCGAAATTCAGGTGCTGGCTGACGGTCAGGGTAACGCTATCTATCTGGCGGAACGTGACTGCTCCATGCAGCGTCGTCACCAGAAAGTGGTTGAAGAAGCACCGGCACCGGGCATTACCCCGGAACTGCGTCGTTACATCGGCGAACGCTGCTCTAAGGCGTGTGTTGATATCGGCTATCGCGGTGCAGGTACGTTCGAATTCCTGTTCGAAAACGGCGAGTTCTATTTCATCGAAATGAACACCCGTATTCAGGTTGAGCACCCGGTCACTGAAATGATCACCGGTGTTGACCTGATCAAAGAGCAGCTGCGTATTGCCGCGGGTCAGCCGCTGTCAATCAAACAGGATGAAGTTCAGGTGCGCGGTCATGCGGTGGAATGCCGTATCAACGCCGAAGATCCGAACACCTTCCTGCCGAGCCCGGGAAAAATCACGCGTTTCCACGCGCCGGGCGGCTTTGGTGTCCGTTGGGAGTCTCATATCTACGCGGGCTACACTGTTCCGCCGTACTATGACTCAATGATCGGTAAGCTTATCTGCTACGGCGAAAGCCGTGACGTGGCGATTGCCCGTATGAGAAACGCCCTGCAGGAACTTATCATTGACGGCATCAAAACCAACATTGATCTGCAGACGCGCATTATGAGCGACGAGAACTTCCAGCATGGTGGCACCAACATCCACTATCTGGAGAAAAAACTCGGTATGCAAGAGAAGTAATAAAGCGAAAAGGGAAGCGCATGCGCTTCCCTTTTTTTATCAGGCTCTTTCCCGAATAGTGGCCTTGTGATGTTCGATAAAGGCCCGGATGTCCGCCAGCATGGATGTGCCCTCCATCGGCCCACGCCGCGTCACCGCAATCGCACCACTGGCATTGGCGTACTGTAACGCCTGACGGGTGCTGTACCCCAACTGGCGACAGGCCACATAAGCACCGCCAAAACAATCCCCCGCACCGGTCGGGTCTATCTCCTGCACCGGGTAGCCACCAATGTGGAACTGCTCGGTGGCGGACCAGAAACTCGCCCCTTTGCTGCCACACTTTACAATCACCTCTTTCACACCATCCTCAAGGAACCCGGCGATAGCGCGCTCAGACGTCGCATGCGAGGAAAGCAATAATACTTCGCCTTCGCTGGGCATATAGATATCTGTCAGTTCAAGGACAAAATGCAGGGCATCGCGCATTTCCGGGATATCGAGCATCTCTTTACGAATATTCGGATCGAACGAGATCACACCGCCGTTCTGTTTCACCAGCGTCACCGCTTTTTTCACCGCATCGACCATATGGAACGAGAACAGCGATGATCCCATAATATGAAAATGGGTACAGTCTTTCAGCAGCCTTTCGTCCACATGACGGGCTGATAATTTCCCACAGGCCGCGTTTTTAATATTAAAGATAAAGTCGCGGTCGCCAGATTCATGGTAAGTCACAAAGGCGCTACCGGTGGTTTCCAGCGGCAGTACGGAAATACCGCGAATATCGACGCCATCCGCCGCCAGGCGATTGACATTGATATCGCCAAAGCCATCCTTACCGACGCAACTGATAATCCCGCAGGGCACACCGAAGCGTGTCACCTGATCGATAAAAATCGCCGGGGCGCCGCTGGGATAAGGGCCATGCCAGACGCCAGGCCGGTCAAACGACTGACCCGTCTGGCTTGCCATAATTTCGACCAGAATTTCTCCAATAGTGAATACTTTGCTCATACAATTAATTCCTTGAGATATTTAGCCGCGTTTTCTTTTATTTCTGACATCGACATATACCGCCACCAGAATAACCATCCCTTTGACCACCATCTGATAAAAGTAGGGAACGTTCATCAGGTTCATCCCGTTGTTAATCACGCCGATAGTTAATGCGCCAATCATGGTGCCGACAACCGTGCCATAACCGCCATTCAGGCTGGTGCCGCCAAGCACCGCCGCGGCAATCGCATCCAGTTCATAACTCAGCGCCGCATTTGGCTGCCCGGAATAGAGGCGTGAGGCCAGGATCATGCCGCTCACGCCCGCCAGTACGGCGGTGATCATAAAAACTTTAATTTTCAGGCGAATAACGTTAATACCGGAATAGACTGCTGCTTCTTTATTGCCACCGGTAATGTAAATCTTGCGCCCAAAGGTCGTTTTCGTGAGGACGAAATGGTTGATCAGCAGCAGCGCTAATAAGATCCAGATCGGCAGCGGAATATATAAAAATTCTCCATTGCCTAGTGCCAGAAAAGCGTCATTGCGGATCATGACCGGCATCCCGTCCGTCATGATATAAGCGATGCCACGGAATATCCCCATCGTGGCCACGGTGACAATAAACGACGGAATGCCCGCGACCGCAGTCAGGCCGCCATTAATCATCCCGAGGATCAGCGCCGCAATAATGGACAGCGGCACCAGCAAAATAAAGGGGATCCCCCAGGAAGCGCCAAGCGCGGCAAAAGTGCCGATAAGGGCGATGGTTGAACCGACCGACAAATCAATATCACCGAGCAACAGCACGTAAGTCATGCCGTACGCCGTAATCGCGATAATCGAAACCTGCAAAATAATGTTGGTGATGTTATTGGTGGTGAAAAAACTGTCATTCATAAAGCTGAAGAGAATAATCAGGACGATCATTCCGCTCAGGATCCCGCCGTATTGCCTGACGATTTTTTTCAATCCGTTGCCCGATGATGAACTCCGTTCTTTGGGCGCAGAGACAATTTTCTCAGTCATTTACTGTACTCCTGTTGCAGCGGTCATCACCTGCGTCTGTGTCAGGTTTTCACACGAATAAATATCAGCGATGGTTTTATTACGCATAACCACTAAGCGATCACTCAGTGCCATGACCTCCGGTAATTCAGATGAGACCAGAATAATGGCAGTGCCTGCCGCCGCCAGCTGACGAATCACGTTATAAATTTCAAACTTCGCCCCCACGTCCACACCGCGGGTGGGTTCATCCAGCAATAAAATGCGCGGCGTCTTTTCCAGCCATTTCGACAGCACGATTTTCTGCTGATTACCCCCGCTTAATGCACTCACCGGCTGGTGAATCGAACTGATTTTGGTATTCATCTGTTCGACGGATTTGCGCGTGCGTTGCTCCTCCAGCCGGGGATTAATCAGCCCAAAACGTGACGCGTTATACTGAAACGCCACGTGGTGAGTATTCATATTCACATCGTGCATCAGCACCAGGCCTTCTTCTTTGCGGTTTTCCGTCACAAAGGCAAAGCCGAGCTCGATGGCCTGTTTTGCGGAACGGATCGCTACCACATTACCGTCGATCAATACCTCTCCCTCGCACGGGATGATGCCAAATATGGCTCTCATCACATCGGTGCGCCCTGCGCCCACCAGACCGAAAAAGCCCAGCACCTCACCGGGACGCACAGCAAAGTCGATCTGATGAAATAAGGGCGGATGCGAAAGGTTTCTGACCTCCAGCCGTGGCGTGACGCTGGCATCCGGTTTTTCTCCGATGCGCGGCGGCCAGATGTTTTTCATCTCCCTGCCGACCATTTGCGCGATCAACTGCTGGATGTGCGTCTCCTGGCGGTCGTGCGTGGCAATATATTCACCATCACGGATCACCGAAATATCGTCAGAGATCCGCATGATTTCATCCATACGGTGGGAGATATAAATCACCGCACTGCCGCGCTGCGTCAGTTTCGCAATAATCGTAAACAGAATTTCCGCTTCGTTATCGCTGAGCGACGAGGTTGGCTCATCCATAATCACAATATCAGCGGGATAGCTTAGCGCTTTAGCAATCTCCACCAGTTGGCGCTGGGCGAGCGACATATTGCCGACTAACTCATGCGCATCCAGTGGAATGCCCAGTTCAGCTAATAACGTCTCGCAGTCGGCGACCATTTTTTTATCGTCTATAATGCCAAAACGAACTGGCTCATTATTGGCATAAATATTTTCGGCCACCGTCACGTTATTACTCAGGCTGAGCTCCTGAAAAATAATGGCGATGCCAAGTTTGCGTGAATGCTGCGGGTTATTAATCGTAACCACATTACCCTGCAGTGTTATGGTTCCCTGGGTTGGCGGATAAACACCGGCGAGAATTTTCATCAGCGTGGATTTTCCCGCGCCGTTTTCGCCTAATAACGTATGCACTCTGCCTTTTCGAACCGTCAGCGAAATATCTTTCAGCGCCTGGACGGGGCCAAAGCTTTTAGCAACATGAGAAATTTCAAGAATAATATCGGTCATCACCACCTCAATTTCTTAGCAAAGCATCATCGGCTCTACCTCTCACTATTGCGTTAAAGCAAAGGATGTGGTCTGGTATTTTTTGTTCTCATTTCAGGTTGCGAAGCAAATACAACGCTTCGCAACCTGAAGACCTGACATTACTGTTTCGCGGTATAAACCCCCGGCTGGATCGGAATGATTTTATCTACCGGTTTACCGTTCAGATGGTCGACGGCAGCATCGATGGCTTTCGCGCCCATTTGATCCGGATACTGACGAATAACCGCCGCGAAGGTTTTATCGGTATCCACGGCGTCGCGCGCTTCTTTCATGCCATCGAAACCGATGATTTTGATGTTGTCGTTATGGGCGGATTTCGCCGCAATGACTGCCGCCAGCGCGGCATCGTCACCGAAGCCAAACAGGCCGTTAAGGTTCGGGTTCGCCTGCATCATATTTTGCGCGGTGGTCAGCGCTTCAGCACGGGTGATCCCCGGTTGTTCAGCGACGATTTTCACGTCCGGCGTATCCGCCAGTCCTTTCTTAAAGCCATCAATACGAGCCACTACGGACTGCACCGCGGGATAGCTAATAATGGCGACGGTGCCTTTACCGTTCAGCAGTTTGCCCATTAATTTACCAGCCTGCACACCACCCGCGTAGTTGTCGGTCGCAACATGCGATACCACTGGCACGCCTTCCGCTGCCACGTCAACGGTAATAACCGGGATACCGGCTTTGTTGGCTTTAATAATGGCCGCCTGAACCCCTTTGGAATCGACCGGGGAAAGAATAATGGCATCGACTTTTTTAGTAATAAAATCTTCAACGTCGGAAAGCTGCTTATTTAAATCCTGGTTAGCAATTGAAATGCTCAGATTAACGTCATCTTTTTTTGCTTCGTCTTTCATCGCATTAGCGAGATCGATATAAAACGGATGCTGCTGCGTCAACAAAGAGGCGCCAATATTATACTCTTTCGCAAAGGAGCTTTGTGAGAACAGTGCCAGACCCACCAGCATGGCCAAACCGGGTAACTTAAATCTGCTCATAAACAATCCTCGTTCTTTTTTGTAGGGTTAATAGCTATCAGAGTTTGTCTTCACTACCACACACGCCAATAATGCGTGTGACCACTTGCTTCATTGCCGCTTTTGCCGGTTGCATATAGTGCCGCGGATCGTTAGCGGTCGGGTTTTCATGGAAATATCCCTTCAGCGCATCAGCAAACGCGATTTTTAATTCCGTTGCGACGTTCACTTTGCAAATCCCCAGTTGAATGCATTTGCGGATATCCGCTTCCGTTAAGCCAGACGCGCCATGCAATACCAGGGGGACCTCCACCCGGTTGCGGATTTGTTCCAGACGAGTGAAATCCAGACGTGGTTCGTGCGTATAGAGCCCATGCGCCGTGCCTATCGCCACCGCCAGCGAATCAATCTCCGTGCGCCGGACAAATTCGGCCGCCGCATCAGGTGAGGTATATGCGGAGTCTTTGTCATCAACGATCAGATCGTCTTCCTGACCGCCGAGTCGTCCGAGTTCCGCCTCGATGCTGACGTCATACGTGTGGCAGAACGTGGTCACCTCTTTCACCCGGGCAATGTTTTCTTCAAAAGGCAGATGTGAGCCATCAATCATTACCGAGCGGATCCCGGCGCGGACTTTATTGAAAATGTCCGGGGCTTCCTCATGATGGTCGAGATGCAGCACCAGCGGGATGTTGTGCTCATGCGCCAGCGCTTTTACCAGCGCGATCAGGCTGCCAACCCCGCCATAACGATACGTGCCCGGCGTACCCGCGAGCATCACTGGCGAACGAAGGCTCGCCGCCGTTTCGACCACCACTTGTAAGGTTTCAAGGTTATGAATATTAAATGCCGGAACCGCAAACCCCTGGTGTTGGGCTTTCTTCAGCATGTTTTTGCTCGAAATGATGTACATCTCAGCTCCTGGTTATGCGCTCGTCTCTTACAAAACGAAGAAATCAACGTTTAACTTTCATTTTGAAAGAAACGTAGCACACAAAATAAGCAGAAAAGCGTGACCAGGTTCAAGCCGTCAAAAAATAACTTACGAAATTTAACTTAACTGACAGGTATTTTTACTAAATGAAAGTTTCAAAGAAAAAGCCATAACGCTATAGTGTCTGACATCGCAGGCAAATAATGAGTGTCGTCGTGCCCAGGAAATCATCTAATCTGCTGAAACGCAGACTAAAAATCGCTGAAATCGTCAGCGTTCAGGGAGAAATCAAAGTCGACGAGCTCTCAGCGCAGCTGGGTGTCTCTGGTGTAACAATCCGCGGCGATCTGAGCTATCTGGAGCAACAGGGTTACCTGAAGCGCTCATTTGGCGGCGCTATCGCCACGCCTGTTCTGCAAACCGACTATGAACCCGTGCCGCTGGTGGCCATGCCTCCGCTGGCGCAACAGATGGAAATCGCCCGTCACGGTATGCGGCTGATTCGCGACCGGGATACCTTGTTCCTCGGTCATGGCGCTCTGTGCCGCCGACTCATTCCTTTACTTAATGGATTGAAAAAAATCCGCCTGATCACCAACGATCCGGAAAGCGCGCTGCTGGCGAATCAGTATATTGAAGGCGATATCATTCTGGCCGGCAGCGAAATGCTGCGACCTGACGGGATCCTGGCAGGAAAATCACTCGAACAGGCGCTTCAGCATCACACCATTACGCACAGTATTATGGAAGTGAACAGCATCGACGCTGACGGTACGCTGGGGATCGATTTCCCCGAACTGGCGATGGCCTGGCAGCTCTGTTTTGATAACGCACGCAGTAAAACGATCCTGATGGCAGCGACATCCGGCGCGGCAACCGCCACCATCGGCCATCTCAATCAGACCGAAAATGTGATCGTCTGCCACAGTATTAACGAGCAATATCAGCAACAATTATATGATGCTGATTTTGTCACCCTGTATACCAACAATGAATGTTTCACCTGGTCGAATCGCGAAAGACTCCAGGAATGAGAGGGCATCAGTGGGACTTACCCTTTGTACAATAGGCGAATTACTGGTTGAATTTTTATCCCGCAATCCACATCAGAAATTCACCCATCCCGGCGAATTTGTTGGCCCATTCCCCAGCGGAGCCCCCGCGATTTTCGCCGCTCAGGTCGCCAGATTAGGCCATCGCGCAATGATTTTCGGCTGCGTCGGCAATGATGACTTTGGCCGTCTCAATATTGAGCGACTGCGCCATGAAGGCGTGATCGTTGATGGTATCCGCGTGATGAATAATGCCGTCACTGGCACCGCGTTCGTCAGCTACCAGAGCCCGCAGGAGCGCGATTTTATCTTTAATATCCCTGACAGCGCCTGTGGCCTGTTTACGGAAAAAGATATCGACCAGCAACTGCTGCAACAATGCCAGCATATCCACATCATGGGGTCATCGCTGTTTTCATTTCGCATGATCGACGCCACGCGCAAAGCGATGATGGCGATCAAAGCCGCGGGCGGCACGGTCTCTTTTGATCCCAATATCCGTAAAGAAATGCTGAACATTCCCGAAATGGAACAGGCATTTGATTATCTGATTGAGTACACCGACATCTTTCTGCCGAGTGAAAGCGAGCTCCCCTTCTTTGCCCGGCATAAAAACCTCAGTGAAGAGCAGATCATCAGTGATCTGCTACAGGCTGGCGTGAAACATGTGGTGGTCAAACGCGCTCAGCGCGGTGCCAGTTATTATCATCTGCAGGATGGCGAACTGCAGACGTTGCATCTTCCGGGCTATACGGTAGAAACGGTTGATCCGACCGGTGCGGGCGACTGTTTCGGCGCCACGTTCGTGACGCTGTTCCTCTCAGGCCTTCCGGCAACAGAAGCCCTGCATTACGCCAATGCCAGCGGCGCTATCGCGGTCACGCAACAGGGGCCGATGGAAGGGATTGCTTCGCTTTCTGAGATCGACGATTTCCTGCGTCGCCAGCGCTGACGCGTTTTTTCCTGTCAGAGGATTTTCCCTCAACGGTGAGTTGCCGTAGAATTGCCCGTTTCTGGTTGTAACACCATGAAGAGGACCTCTTCCGTGGACAAACGATTTGTTCAGGCTCACAAGGAAGCACGCTGGGCGCTGTGGCTCACCCTGCTCTATCTTTTCGCCTGGTTGGTGACCGCTTACTTACCTGATTCTGCGCAGGGATTTACCGGTCTGCCGCACTGGTTTGAAATGGCCTGTTTATTGATACCGCTGGTGTTTATTCTGCTCTGCTGGGCAATGGTACGGTTTATCTATCGTGATATACCGCTGGAGGATGACCATGCAGGCTGAAATCATAGTGCCACTCATCGCCTACCTGCTGGTGGTCTTTGGCCTGTCACTCTATGCGATGCGCAAGCGCGCCACCGGCACCTTCCTCAATGAGTACTTCCTCGGCAGTCGTTCAATGGGGGGATTTGTGCTGGCGATGACGCTGACCGCGACCTACATCAGCGCCAGTTCGTTTATTGGTGGTCCAGGTGCGGCCTATAAATACGGTCTTGGCTGGGTGCTGCTGGCGATGATCCAACTTCCCGCTGTGTGGCTGTCGCTGGGCGTGCTGGGGAAAAAATTCGCCATTCTGGCGCGCCGCTACAATGCCGTGACGCTGAACGATATGCTTTTCGCGCGCTACCATAGCCACCTGCTGGTCTGGCTGGCCAGTCTGAGCCTGCTGGTCGCTTTTATCGGCGCGATGACCGTGCAGTTCATTGGCGGCGCACGCCTGCTGGAAACGGCGGCGGGCATCCCTTATGAAACCGGCCTGTTGATTTTCGGCATCAGCATTGCGTTGTACACGGCGTACGGTGGTTTTCGCGCCAGTGTGCTCAATGATGCGATGCAGGGGCTGGTGATGCTGATCGGCACCATCGTGCTGCTGATCGGGGTTGTTCATGCCGCTGGAGGGTTGTCTGGCGCGGTAGAAACGCTGGAGCATATCGATCCTAAGCTGGTGACGCCGCAGGGAGCCGACAATATTCTTTCGCCGACCTTTATGACCTCATTCTGGGTGCTGGTCTGTTTCGGCGTGATTGGTCTGCCGCACACCGCCGTGCGGTGCATCTCCTATAAAGACAGTAAAGCCGTGCATCGGGGCATTATCCTGGGCACCATTGTTGTCGCCGTACTGATGCTGGGAATGCATCTGGCGGGCGCGCTGGGCCGGGCGGTACTTCCGGATCTGACGATTCCCGATCAGGTGATCCCGACCCTGATGGTGAAAGTCCTGCCGCCGTTTGCCGCAGGGATTTTCCTGGCGGCACCGATGGCGGCGATCATGTCGACGATCAACGCCCAGTTGCTGCAAAGTTCCGCTACGATCATTAAAGATCTCTACCTGAATCTGCGTCCGGAGCAGATCCATAACGAAACGCGACTGAAGCGGATGTCTTCCGGGATAACGCTAATTCTGGGCGTTTTACTGTTGCTCGCCGCATGGCGTCCGCCAGAAATGATCATCTGGCTCAACCTGCTGGCGTTCGGCGGGCTGGAAGCGGTGTTTCTGTGGCCGCTGGTGCTGGGTCTGTACTGGGAACGCGCAAACGCCGCGGGTGCGCTCAGCGCGATGATCGTCGGCGGCGTGCTGTACGCTGTGCTGGCGACTTTCAACATCCAGTACCTGGGTTTCCACCCGATTGTGCCCTCATTACTACTGAGTTTGCTGGCTTTCATCATCGGTAACCGTTTCGGTCAGCCGCTGGCGGAAGCCCCTGTTTTGACTACTGATAAATAAAGAGTTTTGCCATGCCATGGATCCAAATGAAACTGAACACCACAGGCGCGAATGCTGAGGAGCTGAGCGATGCGCTGATGGAAGCGGGTGCGGTGTCGATTACTTTTCAGGATACCCACGACACGCCAGTGTTCGAGCCGTTGCCGGGTGAAACGCGCCTGTGGGGCGACACCGACGTCATCGGCCTTTTTGATGCCGAAAGCGATATGAAAGCAGTGGTGGCGATCCTCGAACATCATCCGTTGTTGGGCGCGGGTTTTGCGCACAAAATCGAACAACTGGAAGATAAAGACTGGGAGCGCGAATGGATGGATAACTTCCACCCGATGCGCTTCGGCGAACGACTGTGGATTTGCCCGAGCTGGCGCGAAATTCCCGATGCAAATGCGGTCAACGTGATGCTCGACCCGGGTCTGGCCTTCGGCACCGGTACGCATCCAACGACCTCGCTGTGTCTGCAATGGCTTGACGGCCTCGATCTAAACGGCAAAACGGTGATCGACTTCGGTTGCGGCTCCGGGATCCTCGCCATCGCCGCGCTGAAACTGGGTGCCGCC
Organism: Trabulsiella odontotermitis; assembly: GCF_030053895.1. Classification (NCBI taxonomy): domain Bacteria; kingdom Pseudomonadati; phylum Pseudomonadota; class Gammaproteobacteria; order Enterobacterales; family Enterobacteriaceae; genus Trabulsiella; species Trabulsiella odontotermitis. The sequence goes on along the minus strand of NZ_CP125781.1, from coordinate 404,418 downwards.
AAAGCGATCGGCATTGATATCGATCCACAGGCGATTCAGGCCAGCCGCGACAACGCGGAGCGTAACGGCGTTTCTGAGCGTCTGGAGCTCTATTTGCCGAAAGACCAGCCAGAGGCCATGAAAGCCGATGTGGTGGTCGCAAACATCCTGGCAGGCCCGTTACGTGAACTGGCGCCGTTAATCAGCGTGCTGCCCGTTGAGGGCGGTTTACTGGGGCTTTCAGGTATCCTCGCCAGCCAGGCGGACAGCGTATGCGACGCCTACGCCGATCTCTTTACCCTCGATCCGGTGGTTGAGAAAGAAGAGTGGTGTCGGATCACCGGGCTCAAAAAGTAAACAGCACAACGCGGTCTCCGGGCCGCGTTTTGTTTACAACCCGTGCCGAATGAATGACAGAAATGAGAGCCTGATCTCATTACGATGCGCTTTTTTGTTCACATAAACAGCGTTAAATCTTGCGATCGCAGCGATTCAGCCAAGAAAAAGTGAGAAGTTTTACGATTTTCTAAAAGAACAGAATTTCGCCACCTCGCATTAAATCGATGATAATTATAATTATTTATTTTTGTTGTATTTGCTTGACGGCGATTCATTGATCTATGACAGTGGATTGCTCAAAGTTTGGCCTTTCATCTCGCGCGAAAAATGCGTAATATACGCCGCCTTGCAGTCACAGTATGGTCATTTCTTAACTCATGCGCATCGGACACCACCAGCTCAGAAATCGCCTGATCGCAGCACCAATGGCTGGCATTACTGACAGACCATTCCGGACGCTGTGCTACGAGATGGGAGCAGGATTAACCGTTTCCGAGATGATGTCCTCCAACCCGCAGGTCTGGGAGAGCGACAAGTCCCGTTTGCGGATGGTGCACATTGATGAACCAGGCATTCGTACCGTGCAAATCGCCGGTAGCGTACCTGAAGAGATGGCAGAGGCCGCGCGTATTAACGTCGAGAGCGGTGCCCAAATTATTGATATCAATATGGGCTGTCCGGCTAAGAAAGTGAATCGTAAGCTCGCAGGTTCAGCCCTCTTGCAGTACCCGGAGCAGGTAAAATCGATCCTGACCGCGGTTGTCACTGCAGTGGATGTTCCTGTCACACTCAAGATTCGCACCGGCTGGGCACCAGAACACCGTAACTGTGAAGAGATTGCCCAACTGGCTGAAGACTGTGGCATTCAGGCTCTGACTATTCACGGACGCACCCGCGCCTGCTTGTTTAACGGAGACGCTGAGTACGACAGCATTCGGGCAGTTAAGCAGAAGGTTTCCATTCCGGTAATCGCGAATGGTGACATTACTGACCCGCTTAAAGCCAGAGCTGTGCTCGACTATACGGGGGCGGATGCCCTGATGATAGGACGTGCAGCTCAGGGAAGACCCTGGATCTTTCGGGAAATCCAGCACTATCTGGACACTGGGGAGCTGCTGCCCCCGCTGCCTCTGGCAGAGGTTAAGCGCTTGCTTTGCGCGCACGTTCGGGAACTGCATGACTTTTACGGCCACGCAAAAGGGTACCGAATCGCACGCAAACACGTCTCCTGGTATCTCCAGGAGCACGCTCCAGATGACCAGTTTCGGCGCACATTCAACGCCATTGAGGATGCCAGCGAACAGCTGGAGGCGTTGGAGGCATACTTCGAAAATTTTGCGTAAACAGAAATAAAGAGCTGACAGAACTATGTTCGAACAACGCGTAAATTCTGACGTACTGACCGTTTCTACCGTTAACTCTCAGGATCAGGTAACCCAAAAACCCCTGCGTGATTCGGTTAAGCAGGCACTGAAGAACTATTTTGCTCAACTGAACGGTCAGGATGTTAATGACCTCTATGAGCTGGTACTGGCTGAAGTAGAACAGCCCCTGTTGGACATGGTGATGCAATACACCCGTGGTAACCAGACCCGCGCTGCCCTGATGATGGGTATCAACCGCGGCACGCTGCGTAAAAAACTGAAAAAATACGGCATGAACTGATTAAAACCAGTTAACCTGTTGATTAAAAAGGCGCTCTTCGGCATGGGGAAGCGCCTTTTTTATTAAACTGACTACACTGCTGACTACACATCGACGCGAACAAACACGAACAATACATGTGCGTACGAAGTTTCCGCTCCCCCCATGACAATTACGCCACTGGCACGAGGGTTACTTTGTCAGTACGCTGAGCGATGCAAAAAAATGCGTCACTTCTTCAGGTGCTCAGGAACGAATCCGGCTTTTCTCAAGAAATCTCGTAAATAGAGGACTCTTACGCGTGCTAGTCCCTTCGCTTTTTCAAAGCGCCATACAAACCATAATTTTTCAATGGGCAACTAACGTTGAAGATGACCTTTTCTTTGGTGGGAAGAAAGCCACATAATGATTGGCTCAGTTTCATCTGATAATGAAGCTTGACAGCAAATAGTCCAGTAAAATGTATCAGCTAGCACTTAATCTTACAGTTTTCCCGGGCAGTAAACTATTAAATTTGACGGTCTGTTTTAAGCGAGGAGCGAAAGCTTAACTGCGGCTTAACAGTCTAGTGTTTCCCTTGTCGTAATATCCTCATGTTATGGATGCGATATGTTGACTATTTTACTTCACATGTCATGATTATCATATTAGGCTGATACGCCCCATGTGTTATTGGTATTTTTCGATTTGAATGATAAATCATAAAGTTACATTAACTATGGCTTTTTTTTAGGTTTGGCAAATGCGTACACAATCCGTTGAGACGACACTGTTAGGAGTTTTAGATTGAACAGCCCGATAAGATTATGTTTCAAGTGTGCAGAGTTGTACGAAGGCGATGAGTGTCATTGTTGCGGGGAAGCGTATCCTGATGATTATGAAGCTATACTTGAACGCTCAGCGCAAGCGTATGAAATGGGAGTTTGGTATAGGCAATTTTTCGAAAAGCAAGTTAAATCACATGGCAAGATTAACTGTTATGCTTCATTATTACCTCCAGAACAATGGCTAATATTTATTGGCGTTGCCGCTTTGAGCGGTGTTATTGGAAACGCTACATATGACTTGGTAAAAAGTGTAATCAAGAAGATTATCGAGACAGCAAAAAGCGAAGGTGCCAATGAAATCGCAGACAAATATGATTCAGATAAAAAAATTGAAATATTAATAATTCAAATTAATGAATACATCAACTCTCCTGAGAAAATTCATCCTGAAGTACTGCGGGGAATTAAAGAAGAAGAACGAGTTGATAACTATATGTATGGATTTACAGAAATTATGGAGATTAAAGGTAATAGAAAACTTTCCCCTGAAGAAGTGGAGGAAAAAATCAAAAAAATTAAAAATAGAAAAGCAAAGATGAAGTCAATTAATGAAAAAAACTTTGCCCATTTTTGGGATAAGCACAAGAAATAAAACTCTTAACAAGGCGAAGCAAATGATGAAATACATGTCACGAATTTTGGTTCCCCAAATATAGCCAACATTCTGCTCGTAAACTAACATACCGTGATGAACGCAACGTCCGCTTCCGGCACAGAGATACCTGTCAGATTAGATATAGCCCTGTGCAGTAGCAATGTCAGATATGAAAAGAGTCAACAAAGTTAATAACATGATTAGAAAGGGAAAAAACGAACCAACACTTTGTCTCTAGTCCGTTTTATAGTCCGTAAGATCACGGAAAAACCAGTCAGTTGAAGCAAAAAAACTAACTATCCAGACCTTGAGCAGCGGCCACATCAAGGTTAGTTACTGAGCGTAGACTTTTTTTTATTTCGACGTTCCACAGCTATTCGATCTCCCGCCAGTAGCCCTCTGACATAGGCCGATTCTATGATTACAGTCGATTCCGGGATGCCAATCTTTGCCAGTAAGGAGATCACACACTCTTCGTCTGCCATGCACTCGTCAGGGGAAAGACCTTCAGAGATAATCCTGGCAAGAATAATTTGCTGCACTGCATTCAGGCCAGGAATACAACGTCTTTCTGCAAACTCTTTCCCAAGCATCCACCACATACTGCAACCAAAATGGAATGAATGAGGCTTCCCCTGATCTCCCCTGATAAAAGGCAGTCCTTTTTTTGTCCATGTACCGATAGTTGTCCTGTCTACACCGAGCGCATCTGCCAGCTCGGCCTGATTTATATAATCAAGTTGTTGGCTTTTTTTGTTCATTTTTTAACCTGGTGGTGGTGGGGTGTGTTTGCTGGAAATTCTCATATGTAGCGGAATTCTGCGAGGCCGCCGCCCCGTAGCAACGCAGAACGCCCGAAAGGACCCGTGGGCCAGTCGGGCTGTCTGGTCAACCGATAAACGGTTTCTTGCCACTCTTCGCCTGGCGGCGCACGCGCTCCATCTTCAGGCACAACGCCGCATCAGGCTTTTTTGGTACGGGTACCTGACATGCTTCCGAACTGCGCGGGATGTTGTTGATCCACGCCACAACCTCGCTCAGATACCAGGCCTTGCGGCCCTCAGTAACCTGCACGCGGACAGGGAACTCACCACGGGCTTCAAGGTTCAGCAGCGTGCGACGGCTCAGTGTGGTGATTTCCATCACCTGGTTCATATCAACCAGACGCTCACTGACATTCATTCTGTCAGCCAGCTCCAGCAGCTCTTTAACCTCAGCATCCGGCCAGAGAAGGTTAGCGGTCGCCATCAGGCTGTTATCGTTATGCTGCATTACTTTCCCCTTACACCAGCGCCAGCGGCTGAACAGAAATACCCGAGCCAACAAATGCGGCCACCTTTGCGGATAATGTCGTGACGGATTCCGGCCAGTTGAGTGCATCCACATTCAGTACGCCAGCCTTGTAGACCTGCGCCTGTGTCTGCCCTGTCGTATCGAGATGGAAAGCAGAAACATAAACCGCTTTATTGGCCTGCTCACCATTCCATACAACCAGAGCCCCACTGGCGGCGTCCTGCATCAGTGGGGTCAGTGCTGGAATAACGCCCTTACCACCAGCGAATATCCCCAGCGTTGTCACCAGTGGCTCAGTACCGGCCACCAGCTCAGTGTATTGTGTCGACATGTTTACTCCTTAAGCCACACGAACGGTGACAAAGCGGTTAATACGGGCCGGGATAGGCTGCGGCGCAGAATGAGTCTGGACATATTCAATCGCCGGATCACCGGGAACGATATAATTTTTCGGTGCCAGCTCAGCTTTAGTAATGCCCTGGCGAATCAGCTCCGGGTCCTGAATGCCACCATAAGCCACAACGCCCTGCAGGGACGTGTTACCCAGCACCATCAAATCAGGGTCGAGGAAATGTTTTTCTGTTCCGTCTTCATCCGTATAGCGCCCGCTGTAAACCACGATCGCCACGTCGCCCATGTAGCCTTTAAAACTGACTGAATCCCCCAGGTCTTTAAGCGCTGTTTCAAGCTGTGCGTTTGAGCCCCGGCGGGTATCGAGAACGTCTTTAATCGCCTTAAATGAGCGATACTTCTTCCAGACATTCCCGCCAAAGATGATGATGTTCGTCACCCCCTCGCTCAGTTCTGCGTAGGTTTCGATGTCATCGTTTGGGTCAAAGGTGGCTTTATCTTTCCCCGACCATGCCGCCCCACCAGCCTGGGTAATTATGTTCTGTGACTTGATGTTCCAGTCCAGCTCATAGCGCTGAATACCTTCACCTTCGATGATGTTTTTACCCGTGGTTACAGCCTGTACCGCCAGCCATTCAATGCGGGCGCGGATGGCAATCGACTGTTTAAGCATGGCCTGCTTGACTTTGATATTGCGGGAATCGAGAGAGTTATATTGTTCAGGAGTTACACCAGCCGGGCGAACGGCCAGCTTGTTAGGGTCGATACTGCTTTTGGGCTTCATATAACCTGGACGGATAGATTTGGATTCGTAACCTTCATCACGAGCCACCTTACTGCCTACCATCGGTGAACAAAAAGCCGCGATAGGGATGTTGGGATCATCAATCGTGTCCAGAATGATATCGCGTGTTTCAAAGGTTACAGCTCGAGTAAAAAACAGATCCGTAAAAAGCGTCTTTAGCTGTTTCTGGATATCTTCTGCGTTTACAACCCGTACAAGCTGTGCGGGTGAATATAAATCTGGCATAGCTCCACCTCAAAAAAAAATTTATACAGAATGGGTACAGAGATAATGCTATCACTGCATAACGAGGTCTGAACGGATGCAACCATGTAAAATGATGTGCAATATTGTATAAACTTCTCTTTGGGTGATACCACCAGCAAAACATCTGTTATTGTTTCCGTGTTGTTTCCTCCGAAAGTAACAACTTGTTTTAAACTCTTCGTGGTAGCTCAAAAAGCGGGTAAAATATGACCCGCTTTTTTTTCGGATAGAAACTCAAAAAATTTTATCGCTCACAATTGGTTCATGGCCAATTGAATTTATAATATCAAAAACTTTGTCTTGTACTGAGATCAGATCTTCCTGAGTTAGTTCAACTTCATCATAGCGCAATCCAGCGCCTCCTTTGATTTGCCTGACAGCATTGATATCAATCTTCTCACTAAAAATTTCATTATATTTTGACGCTGCCTTTTCAAGATTATGGCTAAGCGCCGAAATTTCATTTCTTTGCATACCTGTTTTTAACAACCACGATTTAATCACTTTTTCAATGAATTGGTTATAAGACCATTTTGCATTACCCAAATGACGGTTATGCGATCTCATATTACTCTCAATTGCCTTTAAATCATTGAGGGCAGCATTTATCATATCCAGACCACGACCAGTCCAACCAGATAAAACAACTGAAGCATGTAGACCTTTGATGAAATTATTAAAAATCTGCTCTTTTTCATGGTCAGACAGGCTATTTGCAAAAGTTTGCGTCATACCATTTATCATCAAAAGTATATTAGTTTCGTGGTTAGACATCTGAACGCTCAAATCTTCCTCGATTAGAAAGTTGCATGTGCCTACAAAATTTGGGACTCTGCATATTAGTAAATCCCCTCGAATCAGCAGCAAAACAAACCCAATATCAACATTAACATTTAATCTCTTGCCATACATTTCTTTATACCATTCGGAAATAATAAAAGTAATTTTATGGCCTTCCGACATATAACATTGTTCTTGCCGGGCAGATATTGGTAAGTTCACATTCAACTTTTGACTAATCAATGCGATACAATTTATTGTCCTATGGGGGATAGGAACGCCAGCACTAGAAAATTCATCATCAATTTCCTTGATAAGCTCGCGCAAAGTATCAGTTCTGATCATTTCTTATCTCGCTTTCCTTACACAGAACGAAGTCTATCAAATACCCACTTTCTCCCCACATTGCAACCACCCCACTTACTGCCCACCACTTTTTTATAAAAACCACTGCAAACCAGTAATGACAAGGGTTTCGAGAGGATTGCCCACTTATCCTGTGTATATGGGGCAAATGTGGGCAATATCGAATAGTATTGCCCACCATACCCACATACTCCCCACTTACTCACCCACCTCCCGCAATGAAACTGGTTTAAGAATTTCACCATTCTGTATTATCGATCCATCTTTAACCAACTTATCTATCCAACGGGGATAATGTTTAATATCAATACCAGTTGCTTTGAGGTCGTCACGAATGACTGCATAAGTACATGACTCGCCTTTAGACGTTCTGCTACGTATAGCCTGCCATACAGCCATATGGTTATCGCTTAATCTAGACACACCGACTAAATCCGGATCAATGTCTTTGGCTTTACGCGGGGTATCATGGACTACCAGTGATGCCACATTCTCCCCGTCCGAATCGGTATACAGTTCTACCTGTCGCAAATCATATGCCTTACGTTCCGGCTCCTCGGAGTCTTTCATCTTGGTACAGGACAGAATCAGGGCCCTTGCTTCTCCCTCACGCTTGACGTGAAACTCCGCATCAAGGGCAGCACGGAACGAACTGGAACCACGCGCGCCCTTCGCCTCATCCTTGCCTGAATGATGGACCACCAGCACTGTGGCGCCAGTTTTCTGTTTGATGGTGTCACAGCCCTCGATGAATGCCCCCATATCCCGGGCGTCGTTTTCATCATTGCCGCCAAAGCATCTGGCCAACGTGTCGATCACCACCAGCCGGACAGGCATACCCGTCTCACGTTCAACCTGTTTCGCCGCACTCAGCACTTCCTGAACCTCTGACTGACGGACAGGAAACACAGGGCGATTAACCAGACATATGCTTTTTGGCAGCGTACCGTTGACGGTCTCCCATGCCTTAACTCGCCGCGGCACACCCACACCACCCTCGCCGACCACATACAGCACCGAACCACGCGCCACCGTGTTACCACTCCACGTTTTCCCGGCAGCAATATGACAGGCCCAGGAAATGGCCAGAAAACTTTTGTAGGAGCCGCTGGGGCCGTAGATTGCGCATAACGACTTAGACGGCAGGTAATGCTTAATGATGAAATCCTGCTGAACATCGTAACCCTGAGAGCCCCACGAAAGCGGGAGGCGGGTTTTCCTCTCAGGCTTTTGCTCCTCTGAAAACAGGCGCCGGACTCTCTCAATATCCCGTAGCCAGTCGTTAAGCTCTGCCTCTCCGATTAACTCTGACACCACCAGCCGGCGCGCCATAATCTCGCGGACGTGATCGGTATCAAGAAAGCCGGCCTCACATAACGCTTCATAGGTCATCGCCTGCAGCTGGCCTAACCGGGAGGCCAGAGCACCATAGCGGGTTGCCGGTTCCCTGTGCTGGTGGATGGCCTCTGTAACCTCACTGGCTTTCATAGGCTTACCGTGTGCCCAGCGATAGACGCAGGTGAACAGGGCGTCAGATACCGTTTCTACTGACATGACTGCATCCGTCATCTTGGGATCCCTCCGCTCATCTGGAATTTGCCAATCAGCGGGTGATACCAGTACGCCGATCCATACTTACGTTTTGCAGCACGCAGCACCAGCCGCGCCGCTTCCCTGAACTTCTCATCCGGCACAACGTAAGTCCCTGACTTCATCCTGAGCAGCATCACACCTGAGTTTTTCGCCAGCTCTTCAGCCTTTTTGGTGGAAATACCAAACTCTGCCGCCAGCGTAGTGATCGGACTCATGCCGGGAGGGATTTCTCCCCCCTGACTGTCGGTGAGTGATTTGACCTGCAGCTCGAGGCTCACGACCTTTTCCACCAGCAGATCTACGCGTTTTTCCAGCTCGTTAAATTTGACGTTGCTGATCATTGTTTTGTCTCCCCGCGGCGTTGCTGCAGTGCGAATTGCGCAGTGTCAGAGCATTGCTCCAGAGCTTCTGCGATTCTCGGCAAATGTCTGAGGGTGTCGCCAATCAGCATTAAATCGCGCATGGCGTCCTCGTTGTCATAGCCTTCGCTTTCAACGGCATCAAGAGCGAGGTTGCCGATCAGGGTAAGCGCGGAAAAGATGCTGCGTGCAGCTGATGCATAGGTATCAACGGCATTAACCAAATCATCATCGCCATGTACCCTGAAATCGACCGGGTGTTTAATAATTTCATGATAGATATCAGACATTTTCCTCACCCCTCTCTTTTTCAAAGGTCTGGTTGATTTCACGAACCCGGTACAGGACCTTATCGAGAAGTTCAAAAGAGAGATCGTTTTCTGCCTGATCACTCCCATGTAATTCAGCGCTTGCTGAAAGCAGGCAATTCATACGGCGAAATTCATCTTCAAAGTCGAGGTCTTCAATTCTCCGGATCATAGCTGTACCTCCTGAAACGGAAGGCGTGCAGCAAATACCAGATGTATTCCAGGACAGTTAGCGCGAGCCTCTTCTTCGCTGGCTGCGTTGGTGTAGACAATGATGTAGCGCTGAGACTGACAACCGGCAATCATTGATATGAAACGCCAGGTGTAGTTGTTCCGCCCTTGCGGGTGTGTGATATGATCTTTCATAGCTGCCTCGTTACTGGTTTAACGCGGTGGTCAGACGCCCCGGCAGTGTTCCCGCACTCCGGGGCGTTGTTTTTATAGACTTATACATGTTAGTGTATATGCCTATTCGCATGAACGATAAACCTATAGGCATATGCATGTCAATATCCAGAGACAAACAACCTAAAGGCGGTGGAAAGTCCCCCATGCTTCCAATCCGCATACCTACTGAGTTACGCAGACAATTCGATGAGTTGGCACAGGTAGAAAACACCAGCACCAGTAACTGGCTAAAAGAACTAGGACGAGCTGAGCTAAGAAAGCACGGCATCGAGCCAAAAGGCTGACCAGAGATGCGCGCGAATCTGCTCATATCTGATCCGGAAAGTTGAGGCAAATCGACGGGCGCAATTTTGCGCCGGTTGAGCAGAACGCCATTGTCGTATCTACCGCTGGGGGTATATCCACAAACGGCGATACTCCCTTTTTGACCACCAGCATTAACCCTGGTAAGCTGATTCTGTTTTGAGTGATCCCATTGGCGGCCCGGCATGGTCGCCTTTGTTTTATGCGCCATACATTCCCCTCATGCCGCTTTGTTGCAATTCTGCTGCCAAGCAGCAACCTCGGAAAGCAACCAGCCAACCGCACGACCGCCGAGCTTACGGCGAGCCGGGAATGCACCCTCCTTCTCCATCGTGTAACGGGTAGTGCGGCAAAGACCGGTGATTTGGCGACACTCCGCCTCACGGATCACACGGTCTGTAGTTTGATTGGATTTGTTCATAAATAAACGCCCTTGTTTGTTACGGTACAAGGGCATATTGAGGAGCTTTTTGCGGCTTTTGGGGGAATTCCCCCTACCTTCTAGGGGAGTTCACCTACGACCTAAATAACGGGACCAGGTGTTTTTATCGATCTGAGGGAGTTCTATCCCCTTCTGAGCTGCCGCCGCCTCCACAATTTCCAGCAGTTTCGAGGCGGGTGTCTTTTCAATATCCATATCAGCAGTGTCAGGGATCATGCGGAGCAACCCGGAAATAAACGCAGCCTGTTTACTGCTCACTATTTTTATCGTTTCCGGCTGCCCTACTGGAGAAGTACCAACGGCTTTTATCTCGTTGATGTCTTCAGCCATAACGCAAAGGAATCGCGGGTCTATCTCGAGCGTTCCGGAAACGTCAATAATTTGGCATGATTCAATGAATTCCCCGGCTTCCGGCAGGGTTGTGAGAACTGGTCGTCGCAATTTTTCATCAGTTCCCATGAACTCGAGAGACATAAAACATCCGCGATGAACGTGGAAAAAACCGTTTATCGAATACGCACGATAGCCGATGGCATCAGCATCCTGTTTTAACGTCAGGCCACCTATCGCCCAATATGAGCCCCACAGGTCACCCCCCACCTCCTCATCGATTTCTTCATCCAGAGCTTCTGGTACATCAACGACAAAATCATGATCACCGGTCAGGGGAAAGTAAGCGGCGATTTTAAGTGCGCCAATAGCTGCGTAGTGATACAGGTCCCGGATAGTGCAACCGAGTTTTGCGGCGGCTTCCGGCAGCGGGTAATAGAGACGATCAGGGAGTTTTATTTCTTCGCTCATTTTGCCACCTTCAAAATGGTCACGTTCGGATATTCCCCGGCAATCAGATCGAGACGCTCCATCCACTTATTCAACGCCTCCAGCTTTTCCGGCAGGTACTGGCTGCGGTTATATACCGCCATAACCCCGCCCAGCGTATGCCCCAGCAGTTGCTCTACAACATGCGGAGCTATACCCATGTTATTCAGCGTCGTGGCGAACGTTCGACGCAGATCGTGAAGCGTCCACGGCGCGGAGTGACCGAGGCGTCTATAAACCCCGCGCCCCCACTGACTGACTGCCTCCGGTTTTTTGATCTCGCCCAGCAGCAGGCCTGAATCCTTATGCCTCTCGTAAAGCTCCAGGATAAACGGTCTCACCGCAACAGGAACCGGGCGCACGATCCTCTCCCCGCCTTTACTGTGCTCCTTTGGCACCGTCCAGACCCATTCCTGCATATCCCACTCATCGAGCCGGGAGAGCCTCAGCTCCTGCGACCGGCAGCCAAATACCACCAGCAGGCGCAGCAGCGCGGCATAGTAGGGTTTAAATTTGATGCCGGTACACTCGCGCCAGATATCGGCCAGTTCCGGCCTGTTGTGCTCTCTGTCGAGTTTATTCTGCTTGCGGCCAACATCGTCGATCGTTAAATCGTCCAGAGCGTTGCTCACCGCGTACCGGTGCACCCGGCAAAATTTGAGCGCCTGTTTGCACATCTGTAACAGATATCCTGCAGCCACCGGCGCGACAGCGCGCACCCGGGCAAAGCACTCGAGCCAGTGGCGGGTTTCGCACATCGAGAGAGGGTAATTTCCGATATAGGGGTAGATGTGCTTTTTCAGTTGTTCGCGGTGCTTAACGAAATTGGCGCGTTTGTGGGCTGCGTATTCGTTCAGCCAGTATTCCAGAGCCTCCTTAACCGTGACCGGCTTCAGGGTCTCCTGCGTCGAGATATTCAGCTGATATTGTGGATTCTTGCCCTCAGCCAGCCAGGCGCGGCACTGATCGCGCTTCTCTCTGGCCGACTTGAGTGACAAATCAGGGTAGTTACCCAGCTTGATGCGCTGCGGCGCCGTATTACGACCGCCGATCCGGAACGTGAAGTACCAGGTCAATATCCCCACCCGGGACACCTTGACGCTCAGCCCGTCGCCGTCAGCATAAAAGCTGTCACCAGGGCTTTCCCTTCCGACCATTTTACGCAACGAGCTGTCGCTTAACTTGTTCGTTCCACCTGCCATAGAAAACCTCAGTTCATATTTCAGACTGACTACACCACTGACTACACATCGCGATGTTACTCCCCAAACCGGGGCGAGCAAAGGCGAACAATAAAATGAATATTGCTCTTTTTATTCAAATATATATGTAAACAATAGCGAACGACACTGAACTATAAAAAACATAGGTTTTGAAAATACGGCATGAACTGATTTTTGTTCCTGACGTTTAAAAAGGCGCTCTTCGGCATGGGGAAGCGCCTTTTTTATTGCCGGAATCTTCGTTTTACCTCACTTTTTAGCCCCGCCATTTCGGATATATTCTAGCCATTCATCCTGGAAGAATCAGGGGACAGGGTATGTTGCGCAAATACGGTTGGTTAGTCATTTTTGTTCTCCTCGTCTTTCTCCTCGACGTGCTGATTATTCAGTTGCTGGAGTTCGTCACCCTTGAGTCTGCAAGATGCCGCAACATGGATTCGGTGAATCCGCTGAAGTTGGTGGAGTGCACGACGCCCGAGTAAGTGTGCTCATAATATTATCCGCCAGAACCGGTGCCTGTTGATATAAATTGAATTGCCCGGGTTCCATGAGCCAGTTTTTAATAATGCCGCTAAAAAAACCGCGTAACATAATGACCATCACGTCTACGTTGGTATCGACAGGTAAAATCCCGTAATGGATACATTTTAATAATGCTTCACGCAATTCGTTACGGTTAACGCACATCTTGTTACGGATTTCGCTCTCCGTCATCATTCCCGTTGTGAATTCACATTTATGATAAAGTATTTGCATTAATGCACGTTGCTTTGGCGTTTCGGCAATATATTGCAGCGCGGCAATAAATTTCTCCTGCAAATCAATTAGCGGGTTTTCATTCTCCGTTCGTATATATTTTATGATATGGTTTAACGGTACCTGCTGTTCCCACATTTCATTGAATAATTCCGTTTTACTGCTAAAGTGCCAGTACACCGCGCCGCGCGTGACGCCAGCAGCATCGGCGATGTCAGAAAGCGTGGTATTGGTCACGCCGTGCTTAGCGAACTGTTCAATGGCGGCATCGATTAAAAGTTGCCGTGTCTTTAATGCGTCTGCTTTCGTTTTTCTTGCCATAAAATGCGTACCCGCCAGAGAAAAGTCACTACCGAAAAGTAAAAATCACGAATAAATCGGCAGCCATTATTGTCGAAAAAAACGATGGCGCATAGACACACACAACTTTTTATTGAATAGTTAATATCAATAAATAAACACAACGCATTCACATCGTAAATAAACCTGACACCATTCATCTCTTTTTTGTGTTTTAGTGCGTTCAGTACCGATTCTTAATTCACGATGACTTACATCTGCATTTATTTATTTGTAGGATGGCGAGCTGTTTTATCTCTATTCTTTCTCCGGTTTTCGGTGCACCGATGATTCGGTTAATAAGGAACGGTAATAATGATTCACGCCAGGGCGACGCTTTTCTCCAGCCTCATCATGACGACTGCATTACTGGCAGGCTGCAATGATTCGGACAATCAACAACCGCAGGCACCCACGCCAAAGGTGACCTTTCATGTTGCCATGCGCGCGCCGTTGAAGGTGACCACTGAACTTCCGGGGCGCACAGCAGCGTTTCGCATCGCGGAAGTTCGCCCGCAGGTTAGCGGCATCATCCTTAAACGTCATTTTGTGGAAGGCAGCGACGTAGAAGCCGGTCAGTCGCTTTACCAGATCGATCCCGCGACTTACCAGGCCGCGTATGCCAGCGCAAAAGCAGATGAAGCCAAAGCCGCAGCGGCAGCTGCCCTCGCACATCTGACGGTAAAACGCTACGCCCCGCTGCTCGGCACGCAGTACATCAGCCAGCAGGATTACGATCAGGCCATTGCCACTGCGCGTCAGGCGGATGCCAGCGTGCTGGCGGCAAAGGCTGCCGTGGAGAATGCACGCATTAATCTCGCCTGGACGAAAGTCACCTCCCCCATCAGCGGCCGTATTGGTAAGTCCACGGTGACCGAAGGCGCGCTGGTCACCAGCAGCCAGGGAGAGGCGCTGGCCACTGTGCAGCAGCTTGATCCTATTTACGTCGATGTGACGCAGTCCAGTAACGATTTTATGCGCCTGAAACAGGAAAGCCTGCAGGGCGGCGGCGAAACCAAACGTGTGCAGCTAGTCATGGAAAACGGTCAGCCGTACGCACAAAAAGGCTCGCTGCAATTCTCTGACGTCACCGTGGATGAAAACACCGGTTCGATTACCCTTCGCGCTATCTTCCCGAACCCACAACACGCCCTGCTGCCCGGCATGTTTGTTCGGGCGCGCATTGATGAAGGCGTACAACCTAATGCCATTCTGATCCCGCAGCAAGGCGTGACGCGCACACCGCTGGGCCAGGCCACCGTCCTGCTGGTCAATGCCAAAAACCAGGTGGAATTGCGTGATATTACCGCCTCGCAGGCGATTGGCGATCGCTGGCTGGTGACAGACGGATTACAGCCCGGCGATAAGGTCATCGTCAGCGGGTTACAAAAAGTGCATCCGGGTGTGACCGTGGACGCGGAAGAAGACACGGTAGCGGCTACCGCGAAGTAAGGTATGAAACACAATGTCTAAGTTTTTTATTCAACGCCCGGTTTTCGCTTGGGTGCTGGCCATTATTTTGATGATTGCCGGTGGTCTGGCGATTGTGCAACTTCCCATCGCCCAGTATCCAACCATTGCGCCACCTGCGGTCTCGGTGACCGCCACCTATCCTGGCGCTGACGCGCAAACGGTGCAGGATACCGTCACGCAGGTTATCGAACAGAACATGAACGGCGTCGATAATCTGATGTATATGTCTTCCACCAGCGATTCTGCGGGCAACGTTACCCTTACGCTGACGTTCGGTTCCGGTACCGACCCAGACATTGCACAAGTGCAGGTGCAGAACAAACTCCAACTGGCGATGCCCCTGCTGCCGCAGGAAGTGCAACAGCAAGGCATTGGCGTAGAAAAATCCAGCAGCAGTTTTCTGCTGGTCGCCGGTTTTGTGTCGGGCAATAAAAACCTTTCCCAGGAGGATATCTCCGACTACGTGGCGTCGAATGTGAAGGACGCGATTAGCCGCACCAGTGGCGTGGGCAACGTGCAAATGTTTGGCGCCCAGTACGCGATGCGGATCTGGCTCGATCCAAATGCACTCAATAAGTATCAGTTGACGCCGGTTGATGTTATTAACCAGCTCAAGACGCAGAACGACCAGATAGCGGCGGGTCAACTCGGCGGCACGCCTGCCGTCCCGGGGCAGCAGTTGAACGCATCGATCATCGCCCAGACCCGACTGAAAGATGTGGATGAATTTGGCCGTGTCACGCTGAAGGTGAATCAGGATGGCTCCGTGGTACGTCTCAAGGACGTGGCCCGCATTACTCTCGGCGGCGAAAACTACAATATGGTGACCAAAATTAATGGTCAAACCGCAACGGGTATTGGGATCAAGCTGGCGACCGGCGCCAATGCACTGGATACGGCAAAAGCCGTGAAGGGAAAACTGGCTGAACTGCAGAACTTCTTTCCGCAAGGGCTGAAGGTCGTTTATCCGTACGACACCACGCCGTTTGTCACCATCTCAATTCACGAGGTGGTGAAAACGCTGCTCGAAGCCATCGTGCTGGTTTTTCTGGTGATGTATCTGTTTCTGCAGAATTTTCGCGCCACGCTGATCCCGACCATTGCCGTACCGGTAGTTCTGCTGGGAACCTTCGCCGTGCTGGCAGCATGTGGTTACTCCATCAACACCCTCACCATGTTTGGCATGGTGCTGGCTATTGGCCTGCTGGTTGATGACGCCATCGTGGTGGTGGAAAACGTCGAACGCGTGATGATGGAAGACCGGTTGCCACCGAAGGCGGCGACGGAGAAATCTATGTCGCAGATCCAGGGCGCGCTGGTCGGTATTGCAATGGTACTGTCGGCGGTATTTATTCCGATGGCCTTTTTCGGCGGTTCAACGGGCGCCATTTACCGCCAGTTCTCAATCACCATTGTTTCTGCCATGGCGCTTTCGGTGCTGGTCGCGTTAATTCTTACCCCGGCGCTGTGCGCCACCCTGCTGAAACCGGTCGATCCCGATCATCATGAACAGAAGCGAGGATTTTTCGGCTGGTTTAACAACACGTTTGATCGCAGCGTTGAGCACTATACCAACAGCATCAGCGGGATCCTGCGCAGCACGGGCCGCTATCTGGTGATTTACGTGTTGATTGTCGCAGGCATGACGGTGCTGTTTTTACGCCTGCCAACCTCGTTCCTGCCGGACGAAGATCAGGGTGTCTTTATGACCATGGTACAGCTCCCGGCGGGCGCCACGCAGGCTCGTACGCAACAGGTGCTGGATCACATCCAGCAGTATTACCTGACGGAAGAGAAAGCGAATGTCGAATCGGTATTTACCGTCAACGGCTTTAGCTTTAGCGGCCAGGGGCAAAACTCAGGGATTGCGTTTATCAGCCTGAAGCCCTGGGAAGAACGATCCGGCAGCGAGAATGGCGTCGAGGCTATTGTCGAACGCGCTCGCCATGCTTTCAGCCAGATCCGCGATGCCATGGTCTTCCCCTTTAACTTGCCCGCCATTATGGAACTTGGTACGGCGAAAGGTTTCGATTTTGAACTGATTGATCAGGCGGATCTCGGTCACAACGCGCTAACCCAGGCACGCAATCAATTGTTGGGGATGGCGAGAGCGCATCCGGATATCCTGACCAACGTTCGCCCGAACGGACTGGAGGATACGCCGCAATTTAAGCTGGATGTCGATCAGGAAAAGGCACAGGCGCTGGGCGTGTCGATTTCTGACATCAACCAGACCATCTCCTCATTGCTCGGCGGCACTTATGTGAATGACTTTGTCGATCGCGGACGCGTAAAGAAAGTTTACGTGCAGGCCGATGCGCCATACCGCATGCTACCCACAGACATCAACAATTTGTTTGTGCACAGTGCTAACGGTGAAATGGTCCCTTTCTCCGCCTTTGCGACATCACACTGGGCTTACGGCTCGCCGCGTCTGGAACGCTACAACGGGATGCCGTCGATGGAAATCTTCGGTGAAGCAGTGGCTGGGAAAAGTACCGGCGAGGCGATGATTTTAATGGAGCAACTGGCCAGCAAACTGCCTTCCGGCGTTGGCTATGACTGGACTGGCATGTCTTATCAGGAAAGGCTTTCGGGGAATCAGGCTCCGGCGTTGTACGCCATTTCGCTGATTGTGGTGTTCTTGTGTCTCGCAGCACTTTATGAAAGCTGGTCCGTGCCGTTTTCCGTGATGCTGGTGGTGCCGCTCGGGGTTATCGGCGCACTGCTGGCCGCCTCGCTGCGCGGGTTGAACAATGATGTTTATTTTCAGGTAGGGTTGCTCACCACCATTGGTCTGTCGGCAAAAAACGCGATTCTGATCGTCGAATTCGCTAAAGATTTAATGGAAAAAGAGCACAAAGGGGTTATCGAAGCGACGCTGGAGGCTTCGCGGATGCGTCTGCGACCGATTCTGATGACTTCACTGGCTTTCGTCCTTGGCGTGTTGCCGCTGGTGATAAGCCATGGTGCAGGGAGCGGCGCGCAGAATGCAGTAGGGACAGGTGTCATGGGCGGGATGTTATCCGCCACGCTGCTGGCGATTTTCTTTGTTCCGGTCTTCTTTGTGGTAGTCAGACGGCGATTCAGCCAGCATAAAGAATAAATGTCTTCTTAAGGCGCCATCGTGCGCCTTAATTTTTTAATAATGTAAGGCTTTAATGCATGAAGATATTTGGCATATACTCCTTTAACCAGATGAATATTATTATTTTTCGCAGATAAGTTTTTATATTCAGCTTCATTTTTCCTGCACAATTTTATGCTTCCCCTTGTATTCTCTCCACGATATTTACATCACTCATACTTTGAGATTGTTTTGCGCAGACGGTCCGTTAAATACCAATGATAAAATACCCTCTGACGTCCATGGGATGTTTTACGTAATGACATTTACCGTGGCTTATTAAGAGGTAACCTTATGAAAAGATTCATTTCTGTCGCATTACTGACTACGTTTCTCGCTGGCTGTGCACACGAGTCTCCCTGTGTACCGGTCTATGACGATCAGGGGCGACTGGTTCACACCAATACCTGTATGAAAGGGACGACGCAGGACAACTGGGAAACCGCAGGCGCCATCGCTGGCGGCGCAGCCGCGCTGGCGGGCCTGACGCTCGGCATCGTCGCACTGACCAAATAATCACAGCAAAGCGCGGAATTCCGCGCTTTGTCATATCACACAAAATAGTTTTGATTCATTCTCTCGCCAATATTACCGCCCGAAATTATTATTTCCCCTTCCGTCTTACGAGAAACTTTTTTGCGCTAATTTGTGGCACAGGTTGTAATTTTGCACCATTTCAGGGCGATGACATTTTCATTTCATGTCTACACTCACTTTATTGCACGCCGCCGCCCGAAAATCAGGCGCTTGCAATTATGGCATCCGCTTTGCTTAACAAAGTATGGCTGTCACCACAGACAGGTATCAGGCGTTCCGGACGCCTTAATAAATAACGATAAATCTCGTCACACAGGATGCATTATGAAAAAGATGATGATTGCCAGCCTGGCGATCGCAGGTACCACGCTGCTTGCTATTGCCAGTCAGGCCCATGCTGGTGCAACTCTGGATGCGGTTAAAAAGAAAGGATTCGTACAATGCGGTATTAGCGACGGATTACCGGGCTTCTCCTATGCCGATGCGAATGGGAAATTCACAGGTATTGATGTGGATGTTTGCCGTGGGATCGCCGCCGCCGTGTTTGGCGATGACAGCAAAGTGAAATATACCCCGCTGACAGCGAAAGAGCGTTTTACAGCGCTGCAATCGGGTGAAGTCGATCTGCTTTCACGTAATACCACCTGGACCTCCTCCCGCGATGCGGGAATGGGGATGTCATTTACCGGCGTGACCTATTACGACGGTATCGGCTTCCTGACGCACAACAAAGCCGGACTCAAAAGTGCGAAAGAACTGGATGGAGCAACAGTTTGTATTCAGGCTGGCACCGACACCGAGCTTAACGTGGCGGACTATTTCAAAGCTAACAATATGAAGTATACGCCGGTAACATTTGACCGCTCAGACGAGTCTGCGAAAGCGCTGGAGTCTGGCCGTTGCGATACGCTCGCCTCGGATCAGTCTCAGCTGTATGCACTGCGCATCAAGCTGAGCAATCCTGCTGAATGGATTGTGTTGCCTGAAGTCATTTCGAAAGAGCCGCTGGGACCGGTGGTTCGTCGTGGGGATGACGAGTGGTTCGCTATTGCCCGCTGGACGCTGTTTGCCATGCTCAATGCGGAAGAAATGGGTATTACCTCGAAAAACGTCGATGAAAAAGCCGCGAATCCTGCGACGCCGGACATGGCCCATTTCCTGGGTAAAGAAGGCGACTACGGCAAGGATCTCAAGCTGGATAATAAATGGGCTTACAACATCGTCAAACAGGTCGGCAATTACAGTGAGGTTTTCGAACGTAACGTGGGCCTGAACAGCCCGCTGAAAATCAAACGCGGCCAGAACAATCTCTGGAATAACGGCGGTATCCAGTACGCACCACCGGTACGGTAAATCTTACGCTGTAATGGGCATCGCGTTAGCGGTGCCCTTTTCTGGAGTTTCGGCCGCAGAGGTTTTGTTATGTTCCATCGCCGCCCAACCGTAAAAGGCGCGCTGTCGTTTTCTAATCCCACAGTTCGCGCCTGGCTTTTTCAAATCATCGCGGTGGCGACGATTGTCGCTATTGCTGTCTGGTTAATTCACAACACCATCACCAACCTGAATCATCGTGGCATCACCTCTGGCTTTGCGTTTCTCGATCGCAGCGCCGGGTTTGGTATTGTGCAGCATCTGATTGATTATGAGCAGGGCGATACTTATGGTCTGGTCTTTATCGTCGGGCTGTTGAATACGCTGTTAGTGTCCGCGTTATGTATTGTGTTTGCGTCGTTCATCGGTTTCTTTCTGGGGCTGGCCCGTCTTTCCGAAAACTGGCTGCTGCGCAAGCTTTCGACGATTTACATCGAAATTTTCCGTAACATTCCACCGCTGCTGCAGATCTTCTTCTGGTATTTTGCCGTGCTGCGCAATTTGCCCGGCCCTCGCCAGGCGGTCAGCGCATTCGATCTGATCTTTCTCAGCAACCGCGGATTGTATATTCCCTCGCCACAGTTTGGTGAAGGGCTGCTGGCGTTTGTTGGCGCTGTCGTTTTAGCCATTGCCATCACCTGGTGGCTCTGGCGCCGTCATAAAGCACACCAGATGGCGACCGGGCAGTTACGCCGCACCTGGCCCATCGCGATTGCGCTTCTCGTCGGGCTTCCTCTGCTGACACATGCGGTCTTTGGCGCCGCAATCCACTGGGAACTCCCGGAGCTGCGCGGGTTTAACTTTCGCGGCGGTCTGGTGCTGATTCCTGAACTGGCGGCGCTAACACTCGCCCTTTCGGTTTACACCTCCGCCTTTATTGCCGAGATCATTCGCGCAGGTATTCAGGCGGTGCCCTACGGGCAACATGAAGCCGCGCGCTCTCTGGGGTTGCCGAATCCCGTAACGCTGCGTCAGGTCATTATTCCTCAGGCAATGCGGGTGATCATTCCGCCGCTCACCAGTCAGTATCTGAATATCGTTAAAAACTCCTCGCTTGCCGCAGCGATTGGCTATCCGGATATGGTGTCGCTGTTCGCCGGTACGGTCCTGAATCAAACCGGTCAGGCGATTGAAACGATCGCTATCACGATGTCGGTTTATCTGCTTATCAGCCTGACGATTTCGCTGCTGATGAATATCTACAACCGGCGTATCGCCCTGATCGAGCGCTAGGGGGCTCTGATGACAAAAGCACTACTGTCGCACCCTGTGCCACACGGCAAAATGCGTTCCGGTACGCTGTTGGGCTGGATACGCAAAAATCTTTTCACTGGCTGGGTTAACTCGCTGCTGACGATTCTTTGCCTGTGGCTGCTGTGGGAAATTATTCCGCCCTTACTGAACTGGGCTTTTTTGCAGGCCAACTGGTTGGGCTCGACGCGGGCGGACTGTACCAAAGCGGGCGCCTGCTGGGTGTTTATCCATGAGCGTTTCGGCCAGTTCATGTATGGGCTCTATCCGCACGATCAGCGCTGGCGTATCAATCTTGCCTTGATAACCGGGCTGATAACTATCATCCCGCTGTTCCTGAAAAAATTGCCGTATCGTGGTCGGTATCTTGCCTGCTGGGTAGTGCTTTATCCGCTGCTGGTCTGGTGGTTACTGTTCGGCGGTTTTCTGGGGCTTGAGCGGGTGGAAACCCGATTATGGGGCGGGCTGACGCTGACGCTTATCATCGCTGCGGTAGGTATTGCCGGGGCTCTGCCGCTAGGCATTTTGCTGGCGCTCGGACGGCGTTCAACCATGCCTGTTGTACGTATGCTGTCCGTCATTTTTATTGAGTTCTGGCGCGGCGTTCCGCTGATTACCGTGTTGTTTATGTCGTCAGTAATGTTGCCACTGTTCCTGTCGGAAGGGATGAGCATCGATAAGCTCATCCGCGCGCTGGTGGGGGTCATTCTGTTCCAGTCTGCCTATGTGGCGGAAGTGGTGCGCGGCGGCTTACAGGCGTTGCCGAAAGGGCAGTATGAAGCGGCGGAATCGCTGGCGCTGGGATACTGGAAAACCCAGGCGCTGGTCATTTTGCCTCAGGCGCTAAAGCTGGTGATCCCGGGGCTGGTGAATACCATTATCGCCCTGTTTAAGGACACCAGTCTGGTGATCATTATTGGTCTGTTCGATCTGTTCAGCAGCGTGCAACAGGCGACTGTCGATCCTGCCTGGCTTGGGATGTCGACGGAAGGCTACGTTTTTGCCGCACTGATCTACTGGATCTTTTGTTTCAGCATGTCGCGCTACAGCCAGCATCTGGAAAAGCGTTTTAACACCGGGCATTCCCGGCACTGAGGAAATTATGGGTCAAATTACAATGCAACCGGCTGACGCAATGATCACCCTTGAAAAAGTGAATAAATGGTTCGGGCAATTTCATGTTCTGAAGGATATCGATCTGAATGTACAGCAGGGGGAGCGTATCGTTTTATGCGGCCCTTCCGGCTCGGGGAAATCAACGACCATCCGCTGTATTAATCACCTCGAAGAACATCAGCAGGGGCGAATTGTGGTAGATGGCATCGAGCTTAATGAAGATGTCCGGAATATCGAGAAAGTCCGCCAGGAAGTGGGAATGGTGTTTCAGCACTTTAACCTTTTCCCGCATTTAACCGTGTTACAGAACTGCACCCTTGCGCCAGTATGGGTGCGCAAGATGCCGAAAAAAGAGGCTGAAGCGCTGGCGATGCATTACCTCGAGCGTGTGCGTATTGTCGAGCACGCGCATAAGTTTCCCGGTCAGATTTCCGGCGGCCAACAGCAGCGTGTAGCCATTGCGCGCTCGCTGTGCATGAAGCCGAAAATTATGCTGTTCGACGAGCCGACTTCCGCTCTCGATCCCGAAATGGTGAAAGAGGTGCTGGATACCATGATTGCGCTTGCCCAGTCAGGCATGACGATGCTGTGCGTAACGCATGAGATGGGGTTTGCTCGGACGGTGGCGGACAGGGTCATCTTTATGGATCGCGGAGAGATTGTGGAGCAGGCGCCGCCAGCGGAATTTTTCGCCCATCCGAAATCGGAACGTACGCGCGCGTTTTTGTCGCAGGTGATCCACTAAAAGCAAAAAACCCCGATCTTTCGATCGGGGTTCTTCTTATTGGTGTCTGGCAGTGTCCTACTCTCACATGGGGAAGCCCCACACTACCATCGGCGCTACGGCGTTTCACTTCTGAGTTCGGCATGGGGTCAGGTGGGACCACCGCGCTAAAGCCGCCAGACAAATTCTTTTTTACTTGCCGAACTTTAACCTTTAAAACTGGTGCTGATACCCAGAGTCGAACTGGGGACCTCACCCTTACCAAGGGTGCGCTCTACCAACTGAGCCATATCAGCACACTTAAATGGATGCCTGGCAGTGTCCTACTCTCACATGGGGAAGCCCCACACTACCATCGGCGCTACGGCGTTTCACTTCTGAGTTCGGCATGGGGTCAGGTGGGACCACCGCGCTAAAGCCGCCAGGCAAATTCTGTTATCTGTATCAGGCTGAAATTCTGTCTCTCATCGCCAAAACAGCTTCGGCGTTGTAAGGTTAAGCCTCACGGTTCATTAGTACCGGTTAGCTCAACGCATCGCTGCGCTTACACACCCGGCCTATCAACGTCGTCGTCTTCAACGTTCCTTCAGGAGACTTAATGTCTCAGGGAGAACTCATCTCGGGGCAAGTTTCGTGCTTAGATGCTTTCAGCACTTATCTCTTCCGCATTTAGCTACCGGGCAGTGCCATTGGCATGACAACCCGAACACCAGTGATGCGTCCACTCCGGTCCTCTCGTACTAGGAGCAGCCCCCCTCAATTCTCCAGCGCCCACGGCAGATAGGGACCGAACTGTCTCACGACGTTCTAAACCCAGCTCGCGTACCACTTTAAATGGCGAACAGCCATACCCTTGGGACCTACTTCAGCCCCAGGATGTGATGAGCCGACATCGAGGTGCCAAACACCGCCGTCGATATGAACTCTTGGGCGGTATCAGCCTGTTATCCCCGGAGTACCTTTTATCCGTTGAGCGATGGCCCTTCCATTCAGAACCACCGGATCACTATGACCTGCTTTCGCACCTGCTCGCGCCGTCACGCTCGCAGTCAAGCTGGCTTATGCCATTGCACTAACCTCCTGATGTCCGACCAGGATTAGCCAACCTTCGTGCTCCTCCGTTACTCTTTAGGAGGAGACCGCCCCAGTCAAACTACCCACCAGACACTGTCCGCAACCCGGATTACGGGTCCACGTTAGAACACCAGCCATTAAAGGGTGGTATTTCAAGGGCGGCTCCACGCAGACTGGCGTCCACACTTCAAAGCCTCCCACCTATCCTACACATCAAGGACCAGTGTTCAGTGTCAAGCTATAGTAAAGGTTCACGGGGTCTTTCCGTCTTGCCGCGGGTACACTGCATCTTCACAGCGAGTTCAATTTCACTGAGTCTCGGGTGGAGACAGCCTGGCCATCATTACGCCATTCGTGCAGGTCGGAACTTACCCGACAAGGAATTTCGCTACCTTAGGACCGTTATAGTTACGGCCGCCGTTTACCGGGGCTTCGATCAGGAGCTTCGCCTTACGGCTGACCCCATCAATTAACCTTCCGGCACCGGGCAGGCGTCACACCGTATACGTCCACTTTCGTGTTTGCACAGTGCTGTGTTTTTAATAAACAGTTGCAGCCAGCTGGTATCTTCGACTGGTCTCAGCTCCATCCGCGAGGGACTTCACCTACACACCAGCGTGCCTTCTCCCGAAGTTACGGCACCATTTTGCCTAGTTCCTTCACCCGAGTTCTCTCAAGCGCCTTGGTATTCTCTACCTGACCACCTGTGTCGGTTTGGGGTACGATTTCGTGTTACCTGGAGCTTAGAGGCTTTTCCTGGAAGCAGGGCATCTGTCACTTCAGCACCGTAGTGCCTCGTCATCACGCCTCAGTGTTAAAGCACTCCGGATTTGCCTGGAGCACACACCTGCACGCTTAAACCGGGACAACCGTCGCCCGGATGACACAGCCTTCTCCGTCCCCCCTTCGCAGTAACACCAAGTACAGGAATATTAACCTGTTTCCCATCGACTACGCCTTTCGGCCTCGCCTTAGGGGTCGACTCACCCTGCCCCGATTAACGTTGGACAGGAACCCTTGGTCTTCCGGCGAGCGGGCTTTTCACCCGCTTTATCGTTACTTATGTCAGCATTCGCACTTCTGATACCTCCAGCAACCCTCACAGGCCACCTTCAACGGCTTACAGAACGCTCCCCTACCCAACAACACTTAGTGTCGCTGCCGCAGCTTCGGTGCATGGTTTAGCCCCGTTACATCTTCCGCGCAGGCCGACTCGACCAGTGAGCTATTACGCTTTCTTTAAATGATGGCTGCTTCTAAGCCAACATCCTGGCTGTCTGGGCCTTCCCACATCGTTTCCCACTTAACCATGACTTTGGGACCTTAGCTGGCGGTCTGGGTTGTTTCCCTCTTCACGACGGACGTTAGCACCCGCCGTGTGTCTCCCGTGATAACATTCTCCGGTATTCGCAGTTTGCATCGGGTTGGTAAGTCGGGATGACCCCCTGGCCGAAACAGTGCTCTACCCCCGGAGATGAATTCACGAGGCGCTACCTAAATAGCTTTCGGGGAGAACCAGCTATCTCCCGGTTTGATTGGCCTTTCACCCCCAGCCACAGGTCATCCGCTAATTTTTCAACATTAGTCGGTTCGGTCCTCCAGTTAGTGTTACCCAACCTTCAACCTGCCCATGGCTAGATCACCGGGTTTCGGGTCTATACCCTGCAACTTAACGCCCGGTTAAGACTCGGTTTCCCTTCGGCTCCCCTATTCGGTTAACCTTGCTACAGAATATAAGTCGCTGACCCATTATACAAAAGGTACGCAGTCACACCCCGAAGGGTGCTCCCACTGCTTGTACGTACACGGTTTCAGGTTCTGTTTCACTCCCCTCGCCGGGGTTCTTTTCGCCTTTCCCTCACGGTACTGGTTCACTATCGGTCAGTCAGGAGTATTTAGCCTTGGAGGATGGTCCCCCCATATTCAGACAGGATACCACGTGTCCCGCCCTACTCATCGAGTTCACAGCCTGTGTGTTTTTGTGTACGGGGCTTTCACCCTGTATCGCCGGCCTTTCCAGACCGTTCCACTGACACACAAACTGATTCAGACTCTGGGCTCCTCCCCGTTCGCTCGCCGCTACTGGGGGAATCTCGGTTGATTTCTTTTCCTCGGGGTACTTAGATGTTTCAGTTCCCCCGGTTCGCCTCGCAACACTATGTATTCATGTTACGATGATGCACCGAAGTGCACCGGGTTTCCCCATTCGGACATCGCCGGTTATAACGGTTCATATCACCTTACCGGCGCTTTTCGCAGATTAGCACGTCCTTCATCGCCTCTGACTGCCAGGGCATCCACCGTGTACGCTTAGTCGCTTAACCTCACAACCCGAAGATGTTTCGTAAAACACCTCACGTGTCGTGAAAATTTGAGAGACTCGAACACACATAAACTGTGTGTCGTTTCAATTTTCAGCTTGATCCAGATTTTTAAAGAGCAAATATCTCAAACGTGACTCACTGAGTCAGTTTTGAGATATCAGTGGGCAACGCCTTTCACACATTACCGCGCAAGTGGCGTCCCCTAGGGGATTCGAACCCCTGTTACCGCCGTGAAAGGGCGGTGTCCTGGGCCTCTAGACGAAGGGGACACAAAGTCTGCTTCGCAAGACGCCTTGCTATTCACTTTTCATCAGACAATCTGTGTGAGCACTTCAGAGGCAGGTTCTTTCAGGTAAGGAGGTGATCCAACCGCAGGTTCCCCTACGGTTACCTTGTTACGACTTCACCCCAGTCATGAATCACAAAGTGGTAAGCGCCCTCCCGAAGGTTAAGCTACCTACTTCTTTTGCAACCCACTCCCATGGTGTGACGGGCGGTGTGTACAAGGCCCGGGAACGTATTCACCGTGGCATTCTGATCCACGATTACTAGCGATTCCGACTTCGTGGAGTCGAGTTGCAGACTCCAGTCCGGACTACGACATACTTTATGAGGTCCGCTTGCTCTCGCGAGGTCGCTTCTCTTTGTATATGCCATTGTAGCACGTGTGTAGCCCTGGTCGTAAGGGCCATGATGACTTGACGTCATCCCCACCTTCCTCCAGTTTATCACTGGCAGTCTCCTTTGAGTTCCCGACCTAATCGCTGGCAACAAAGGATAAGGGTTGCGCTCGTTGCGGGACTTAACCCAACATTTCACAACACGAGCTGACGACAGCCATGCAGCACCTGTCTCACGGTTCCCGAAGGCACATTCTCATCTCTGAAAACTTCCGTGGATGTCAAGACCAGGTAAGGTTC
This sequence comes from Trabulsiella odontotermitis, assembly GCF_030053895.1. NCBI lineage: Bacteria > Pseudomonadati > Pseudomonadota > Gammaproteobacteria > Enterobacterales > Enterobacteriaceae > Trabulsiella > Trabulsiella odontotermitis. The sequence continues at coordinate 376,726 of NZ_CP125781.1, read as the reverse complement.
TTCGCGTTGCATCGAATTAAACCACATGCTCCACCGCTTGTGCGGGCCCCCGTCAATTCATTTGAGTTTTAACCTTGCGGCCGTACTCCCCAGGCGGTCGACTTAACGCGTTAGCTCCGGAAGCCACGCCTCAAGGGCACAACCTCCAAGTCGACATCGTTTACGGCGTGGACTACCAGGGTATCTAATCCTGTTTGCTCCCCACGCTTTCGCACCTGAGCGTCAGTCTTTGTCCAGGGGGCCGCCTTCGCCACCGGTATTCCTCCAGATCTCTACGCATTTCACCGCTACACCTGGAATTCTACCCCCCTCTACAAGACTCAAGCCTGCCAGTTTCGGATGCAGTTCCCAGGTTGAGCCCGGGGATTTCACATCCGACTTGACAGACCGCCTGCGTGCGCTTTACGCCCAGTAATTCCGATTAACGCTTGCACCCTCCGTATTACCGCGGCTGCTGGCACGGAGTTAGCCGGTGCTTCTTCTGCGGGTAACGTCAATTGCTGCGGTTATTAACCACAGCACCTTCCTCCCCGCTGAAAGTACTTTACAACCCGAAGGCCTTCTTCATACACGCGGCATGGCTGCATCAGGCTTGCGCCCATTGTGCAATATTCCCCACTGCTGCCTCCCGTAGGAGTCTGGACCGTGTCTCAGTTCCAGTGTGGCTGGTCATCCTCTCAGACCAGCTAGGGATCGTCGCCTTGGTGAGCCGTTACCCCACCAACAAGCTAATCCCATCTGGGCACATCTGATGGCATGAGGCCCGAAGGTCCCCCACTTTGGTCCGAAGACGTTATGCGGTATTAGCTACCGTTTCCAGTAGTTATCCCCCTCCATCAGGCAGTTTCCCAGACATTACTCACCCGTCCGCCGCTCGCCGGCGGGGAAGCAAGCTTCCCCCCGCTGCCGCTCGACTTGCATGTGTTAGGCCTGCCGCCAGCGTTCAATCTGAGCCATGATCAAACTCTTCAATTTAAGTTTGATGCTCTAAGAATTAAACTTCGTAATGAATTACGTGTTCACTCTTTGAGACTTGGTATTCATTTTTCGTCCGAGGACGTCAAGAATCCATGTCACTCCGAGTGCCCACACAGATTGTCTGATAAATTGTTAAAGAGCAGTTGCGACGCGGCTTACAGCGCGCTGTCGCGAGGTGGCGTATATTACGCTTTCCTCTTTCAGAGTCAACCCTAATTTCTCAGGATTTTTTCTCTTCAGCCGTTACGACTATCTGGTGAAGTGATTCACGTTGTCGTCTCAACGGAGGCGCATTATAGGGATCCCATTTTTTTGCACAAGCGTTTTTTGGATCTTTTTTTCTGACTGCTGATTTTTCAGGCTTTTCGCGGCGATCCTGTACGATCTGCTGCTTTTTTGAGGTGTGAAAGCCCCGCTGATGGTCGATAATGCAGCGATACGTGATCAAACAGAGGTAATCATGTCTGCAAAGCTTCGTCCTTATAAGGATACTTTTCCCAAACTCGGTCAAAACGTGATGATTGATCCCACCAGCGTGGTGATTGGTGATGTGCGTTTGGCCGATGACGTCAGCATCTGGCCACTGGTTGCTATTCGCGGCGACGTCAATTACGTTTCTGTCGGATCCCGCAGTAATATTCAGGACGGGTGCGTGCTCCATGTTACCCATAAATCTTCCTATAACCCGGCAGGCAATCCCCTGATTGTGGGAGAAGAGGTCACCGTGGGACATAAAGTGATGCTGCATGGCTGCACGATTGGCAATCGCGTACTGGTAGGAATGGGATCCATTCTGCTCGACGGCGTGATTGTTGAGGATGATGTAATGATTGGTGCCGGGAGCCTTGTACTGCAGAACAAACGACTGGAAAGCGGTTATCTCTATTTAGGCAGCCCGGTAAAACAGATCCGCCCCCTGACGGAAGCGGAAATTGCGGGGTTACGCTATTCTGCGGACAACTACGTGAAATGGAAGGATGACTATCTGCATCAGGAGAGCCAGAACCAGCCCTGATCGTCTTCCTGTTCTTCGCGAATCACCTGTTCGGCCTCTTCTTCCAGATCCCAACGGTGTTCGCGAAAAACAGCCAGCCACGTTTCTGGTGTATCGCCGCCAAAGTGACGCGCCAGCACTTCCCCTTTAATGGCGCAGGTGAGTTGCATGCCATTCACCAGCGCAGGGAAAACCACCGCGCGTCGTTCGTCGTCCCAGATTTCTCTGTCAGGGAACTGAATCGCCTGATTCACGCCTGCAGTTCCCGGGAAAGCGCCGCGATCACCGGCGTGATTTCCGGTAATACACCGTGCCAGAGCAATACCGCATGCGCCGCCTGAGCCACCAGCATCCCTAACCCATCGGCACACATCTTCGCGCCATGCTGCTCGCACCAGCGCAGAAAGGGCGTGGTGTCTTTCTGATAAAACATGTCATAGCAGCGAACATGCGCATTAATGAGAGAGGAGGGAATCGCCGGTACCTCACCAGCAATACCGCTCGAGGTGGCATTAATAATGAGATCAAACTCCAGCCCATCGAGTTTCGCAATTTCGACCGCGTCGACACTACCGGTATGGGCAAAAAGCTGCACCAGTTCCTGTGCGCGGGAAAACGTCCGGTTCGTAATCGTGACCGCACAGTTCAATGACAGCAATGGCAGTAATACGCCTCGCGCTGCACCGCCAGCCCCCACCAGCAAAATACGAAATCCCGGCTTGATAAGGCCAAGGCGCTCCAGATCACTCAATAAGCCAATTCCGTCAGTGTTGTCGCCCAGTAAACGCCCGTCTTCCAGACGCTTAAACGTATTGACCGCACCTGCCAGCGCCGCGCGCTCCGTGAGTTCATCCGCTCTGGCGAATGCCTCTTCTTTAAAAGGAACGGTCACGTTCGCCCCCTTACCGCCCGCGGAGAAAAAGGCATTCAGGGTGTTGATGAAATCATCGACCGGCGCCAGCACTCGCCCATACGGATGTTCAATATGGAGCTGTTTCGCAAACTGCTGATGAATAAACGGCGATTTGCTGTGGGCGATCGGATTACCGAAGACAGCGTAAGTTTCCATATATTACCCCCGGATATTACCCCTGGCGAAAGCGTTCACCCGTCAGCGCATCCCGAATCTCCGAAGGATTCAGGCGCCCGCCGGTGAGGCCATTCACAACCGGAAAATCATCACCAAACTGTGCGTGAACGTCTTCTGTGGTGCGACACGGCGGCAAGCCGGTCAGATTCGCACTGGTGGAAACAATCGGTTTGCCGTAAGCACGGCAGAGTTCGATTACCAGCGGATGATCCGTGACGCGTACCGCCAGCGAGTCGAAACGCCCTGTCAGCCAGCGTGGCGTCGTGGCCCGCGCCGGGAAAACGAAAGTGACTGGCCCCGGCCAGCAGGAAAACACGGCGGCGCGCTGTTCGTCTGTCAGCCGGGAATCGTCGATATAGGGTTTGAGCTGTTCATAATCGGCAGCAATCAGAATCAGGCCTTTTTCAACCGGCCGTTGTTTGAGATCCAGCAGTTTCATCACTGCAGTTTCGCTGTCCGGGTCGCAACCGACACCAAAAACAGCTTCTGTGGGATAGGCGATGACATTTTCATTATTTAACACCGCAACAGCATGCGTTACGGTGTCAGATGGCAGGTAATTATTCACTGATTTGTTCCGCCGTTACCGGCTTTCCACATTGTTTACTGGCACAGAAACGCTTCACGCCCAGTGCGGTTTTCTTTTCGATAAGCAGCGGGTAATGGCATTCAGGACATTCACCCGCCACAGGTTTGAAATTGATAACGAACTGACATTCCGGATAGCGATCGCAGGAATGAAAGGTTTTACCGTAGCGCGAACGGCGCTGGACGAGGTGGCCGTGATGGCATTGTGGGCAACTCATCGCCGTTTCATCAGGCTTGTCGATAACTTCGGTGTGCTCACATTCAGGGTATTGACTGCACCCAATGAACATACCAAAACGCCCCTGGCGCAATACCAGCTCTGCGCCACAGGCAGGACACAACTGTCCCTCCAGAACTTTAACGATGTGCCCGTCCGCCTGACTTTTCAGGGGACGGACATAATCGCATTCCGGATGATGAGAGCAACCGAGAAACGGACCGTGCTTCCCGGATCGGATAACCAGTTCGGCCCCGCATTGAGGGCAGGGCTCGTTTTTACGCACCGTAAACAGTGCTGATTTGGCCATAACAACTCTTAATGCCGCACAAATGATTAATGCAGCATACCTTCATTCACTTCGAAGAGTAATTCTTCCATTTGTTGGTACGCGTTTTCACAGCCCGGGATATTAAACAGCACCATCAGAATGACCCACTTCAGGTCTTCCAGATCGAATTCTGCGGCATCCAGCGCCATGACTCGTTCGATCACCATTTCACGCGTTTCGAGGTTTAGCACCTGAATCTGCTCCAGGAATAACAAGAATCCCCGGCAACTGGCATCCAGCCGTTGGCACTCTTCTTCCGTATAGATACGGACGGAGAGTGGGTCAGAAGCGAGCTGCATCGGTTCGGCGAGGCCTTCCTGATAGTCAGCGAGCTTTTCAAGCCACAACAGCGCGTTATAAATATCCTCACGATCAAAACCGGCGTCGGTAAGATCCCGCGTCAGTTTGTCCTGATCCACGCGCATTTCAGCTTCGTTATGGATGTAAGTCTCAAACAAATACATTAGTACGTCGAACATGGCATGCCCTCCTTAAACGGACATAGCCGCCGGGTACAGCTGCGATCCACCCTGCTAACTCCAGTTCGAGTAGCTGAGCCACCGTTACTGGCACAGGTTGGCCGGCACGTTCAGCGACGACGTCAACAGGTGTTACCTCATCTCCTACGTTAGCCAGGAGCTCTGGAAATGGCAATGCCACACTCTGATGATCCGGTGAATAATTTGTTTTTTCAGCGTCATCTGGCAACCCGTGGAAACCATATTGCAAATTTTCCAGGATTTCCTCAGGTGAGTTCACGAGAATCGCGCCCTGCCGAATCAGCCAGTGCGGGCCTTCCGTGCCGGGGTGTCCTACCGGACCGGGTAAAGCAAAGACTTCTCTTCCCTGTTCGAGCGCACACCGGGCGGTGACCAGCGAACCGCTCTTCAGCGCCGCCTCGACGACAAATACCCCCAGGCTCAAACCACTTATGACCCGGTTTCGCCGCGGGAAATGGTGAGCCAGCGGTTTTGCCAGCAACGGAAATTCAGACACCAGCGCGCCACCCGTTTCCAGAATATGCTTCGCCAGCGGGAGATGCCGCCGTGGATGAATTAACGAAAGACCATGCCCCAGCACAGCAATAGTTTTCCCTTTGGCTTTCAGCGCTGCGCGATGAGCCACACCGTCAATCCCCAGCGCCAGCCCGCTGGTAATCGTCAAACCGTGCGTCGCCAGCGTTTCGCAGAAAAGGCTGCACCATCGTTCGCCATACCAGGAGTGCGCCCTACTCCCCACCACAGCCAGTTGTGGGGAACAGAGCACTGCGGGATCGCCTGCGACAAACAACAGCGCGGGGTAATCAACGATGGCGCGCAATGCCTCGGGGTACGCACTGCTGTCTGCGGTAATCAAATGATGGTCTGGCTGTTCAAGCCAGTGCAGAGAGGTTTCCAGTTCGGCATCTGAAACAGCCAGAAACTGCGCTGCCTGCCTGGCGGAAAGGCCTGTCTGCATAAGCATACTCTTTTCTATAGAAGGAGACGCTTTAAGTGCCCGAAACGCGTCGAGCATGACGTCACCGTATATTCCGGCCACCGCCATCAGACGCAACCCTATTTCTGTCGATGTCATCTCATCTCCCTGCCACAAGCGGCTTCAGCAATCCTTGCGATTGGTCAGTGATGCTGTCAATCAGGTGGGGTTTTGTCTAGAATAGTGGTAATTATCTTTTCAACTCCTGAACACGACTCTGGAAATTTATGGCAGTTTTGCAAGTGTTACATATTCCGGACGAGCGCCTTCGCAAAGTCGCTACGCCGGTCAAAGAAGTCAATGCAGAAATTCAGCGTATCGTCGATGATATGTTCGAGACGATGTACGCCGAAGAAGGTATCGGCCTGGCGGCAACGCAAGTGGATATCCATCAGCGGATCATCGTGATTGATGTTTCCGAAAACCGCGACGAGCGGCTGGTACTGATCAACCCGGAACTGCTGGAGAAAAGCGGTGAAACCGGTATTGAAGAAGGTTGCCTTTCTATTCCGGAACAACGCGCTCTGGTGCCGCGCGCCGAGAAAGTAAAAATCCGTGCGCTGGACCGTGAAGGTAAGTCGTACGAACTGGAAGCCGATGGCCTGCTGGCAATCTGTATTCAGCATGAAATGGATCACCTGGTCGGTAAGCTGTTTATCGATTATCTGTCGCCGCTGAAGCAACAACGTATTCGTCAGAAAGTTGAGAAACTCGACCGCCTGAATGCGCGAGCTTAAGGACAAGAATCAACGTGTCAGACTCACTACGTATTATTTTTGCGGGTACACCTGACTTTGCAGCGCGTCATCTTGACGCGCTGTTGTCGTCTGAGCATCAGATCGTCGGCGTGTTTACCCAACCCGATCGCCCTGCGGGTCGCGGCAAGAAGCTGATGCCGAGCCCGGTGAAGGTGCTTGCCGAAGAAAAAGGTCTACCGGTTTTCCAGCCCGCCTCGCTTCGCCCGCCGGAAAACCAGCAGCTCGTTGCCGATCTTAACGCTGATGTCATGGTCGTCGTGGCGTATGGCCTGATTCTGCCGAAAGCCGTGCTGGATATGCCTCGTCTGGGCTGTATTAATGTGCATGGTTCTCTGCTGCCGCGCTGGCGCGGCGCTGCACCTATTCAGCGCTCGCTGTGGGCAGGTGACGCTGAAACCGGCGTCACCATCATGCAGATGGATGTGGGTCTGGATACCGGCGATATGCTCTGTAAGATTACCTGCCCGATTACGCCTGACGATACCAGCGCATCGTTGTACGATAAACTGGCCGGCATGGGGCCGGAAGGCTTGCTGCTTACACTGAAACAGCTTGCGCGCGGTACGGCAAAACCCGAAGTGCAGGATGAATCGCTGGTCACCTATGCTGAGAAACTCAGCAAAGAAGAGGCTCGCATTGACTGGTCACTTTCCGCCGCTCAGCTTGAACGTAATATTCGTGCTTTCAATCCATGGCCGATGAGCTATATCGTTATCGACGATCAACCAGTTAAAGTCTGGCAGGCGTCAGTTATTGATACCCCTGTAAACGCCGAGCCCGGCACCATCATTGCGGCCAATAAAAACGGTATTCAGGTCGCGACAGGCGATGGCATTTTGAACCTGCAATCGCTACAGCCTGCAGGGAAGAAAGCGATGAACGTGCAGGATCTGTTAAATTCCCGTCGGGAGTGGTTTATTCCCGGTAATCGTCTCGCCTGAGGGTGAAACGTCTTAAGCCCGGTATTACCGGGCGTTTTTGTTTTTGCGGTTATGAAAAAAAATACAAATTTACGCAGCCTGGCAGCCCAGGCCGTGGAGCAGGTGGTTGAAGACGGGCAATCGCTCAGTAATGTTCTCCCGCCGCTCCAGCAAAAAGTGTCGGACAAAGATAAAGCACTGCTCCAGGAGCTCTGCTTTGGTGTTCTGCGCACCCTTTCTCAGCTGGAATGGTTGATCAACAAACTGATGTCGCGCCCGATGACGGGTAAACAACGCACGATCCACTACCTGATCATGGTGGGCTTCTACCAGCTGATATACACCCGAATCCCTCCGCACGCCGCACTGGCAGAGACCGTAGAGGGTGCGGTAGCAATCAAGCGCCCGCAGCTCAAAGGGCTGATTAACGGCGTACTGCGCCAGTTTCAGCGCCAGCAAGAGACATTGCTTGAGGCGTTTGCGCAAAGCGAAAACCCTTCACTTCACCCTTCCTGGCTGTTAAAACGCCTTCAGCACGCTTATCCGCAGCAGTGGGAAGCCATTGTTGAGGCCAATAACCAACGACCACCGATGTGGCTGCGCGTTAACCGCAATCATCACAGTCGCGATGCGTGGCTGGCCTTGCTGGAAGAAGCAGGTCATAAAGGCTTTACCCATCCCGCCTACCCGGATGCCATCCGGCTGGAATCGCCGTTGCCGGTTCACGCTCTGCCGGGTTTTGAAGAGGGTTGGGTGACCGTCCAGGACGCTTCCGCGCAGGGTTGTGTTACGCTCCTGGCACCAGAGAATAGCGAGCAGATCCTCGACCTCTGTGCGGCTCCGGGAGGTAAAACGACGCATATTCTGGAAGCGGCGCCAGACGCGCAGGTCATGGCCGTTGATGTGGATGAAAAAAGACTCTCCCGCGTGTATGACAACCTGAAACGCCTGGGAATGAAAGCGCAAGTGAAGCAGGGCGATGGTCGCTATCCGGCGCAGTGGTGTGAGGGTATGCAGTTTGATCGTATCCTGCTGGATGCCCCCTGCTCTGCCACTGGCGTAATTCGCCGCCACCCTGATATCAAATGGCTGCGTCGTGATCGTGATATTCCCGAACTTGCCAGTCTGCAACGCGAAATTCTCGATGCGGTGTGGCCGTATCTGAAGCCCGGCGGTACGCTGGTTTACGCCACCTGTTCCATTCTTCCTGAAGAGAACAGCGAGCAGATACGCGCGTTTCTGGAACGTACGTCTGATGCGGTGTTGAGCGGTACCGGCACACCAGAGGATCCGGGCAAGCAAAACCTGCCTGCTGCGGAAGAAGGCGATGGCTTTTTTTACGCTAAGCTAATCAAGAAATGATCGGATAACGGATCGCGACAGATGAAAATTATCATACTTGGTGCGGGTCAGGTTGGCGGCACCCTGGCGGAAAACCTGGTGGGCGAGAATAACGACATTACCGTTGTCGACATTAACGGCGAACGGCTGCGCAGCCTGCAGGATAAATTCGATCTGCGTGTCGTGCAGGGTCATGGCTCGCACCCCCGCGTGCTGCGCGAAGCTGGTGCCGATGACGCAGACATGCTCGTGGCAGTGACCAGCTCGGACGAAACTAATATGGTGGCCTGTCAGGTCGCCTATTCCCTGTTTAATACGCCCAATCGTATTGCGCGCATCCGTGCGCCTGACTACGTGCGTGACGCTGAAAAGCTTTTTCATTCCGAAGCGGTCCCTATCGACCATTTGATCGCCCCGGAACAATTAGTCATCGACAGCATTTACCGTCTGATTGAGTATCCTGGCGCTCTGCAGGTGGTGAATTTTGCCGAAGGTAAAGTGAGCCTCGCGGTGGTTAACGCCTATTACGGCGGCCCTCTGGTGGGTAATGCGCTGTCGACCATGCGCGAGCATATGCCGCATATCGATACCCGTGTGGCGGCGATTTTCCGCCACGACAGACCGATCCGCCCTCAGGGCTCGACCATTGTGGAAGCCGGTGATGAGGTTTTCTTCATTGCTGCCTCACAGCATATTCGCGCCGTCATGAGCGAAATGCAGCGCCTGGAGAAACCCTATAAACGTATCATGCTCGTGGGCGGCGGTAATATCGGTGCAGGGCTGGCTCAGCGTCTGGAGAAAGACTACAGCGTTAAACTGATCGAGCGCGATCAGCAGCGTGCCGCGGAGCTTGCTGAGAAGCTGCAGAATACGATCGTGTTCTTCGGCGATGCGTCGGATCAGGAACTGCTGATGGAAGAGCATATCGATCAGGTCGATCTCTTTATCGCCGTCACCAACGATGACGAAGCGAACATCATGTCGGCGATGCTGGCGAAACGCATGGGGGCGAAAAAAGTGATGGTGCTGATCCAGCGCCGCGCTTATGTCGATCTCGTGCAGGGCAGCGTTATTGATATCGCCATATCGCCTCAACAGGCGACGATTTCCGCATTGCTGAGTCATGTTCGTAAAGCAGATATTGTCGGTGTGTCTTCGCTGCGCAGAGGCGTTGCCGAAGCGATTGAAGCCGTCGCACACGGTGATGAAACCACATCAAGAGTGGTCGGCAGGGTCATTGATGAAATTAAACTGCCGCCAGGAACCATTATTGGCGCAGTTGTGCGGGGCAATGATGTCATGATCGCTAATGATAATCTTCGTATTGAACAGGGCGATCACGTGATTATGTTTCTGACGGATAAAAAGTTTATTACTGATGTAGAACGACTTTTCCAGCCAAGCCCCTTCTTCCTTTAATTTTCAACGATGCGCTCTCAGGGGCGCCTTCTTCATTAACCCTTTATTATTTAAGGGCTAATCAATTATTTTGATTCGCCGTGTGTAATGGAAATTGACTAAACATTTGTTAAACTTATAAACGTCAGCTGGCACATGGAGAAAAAAATGAGCTTACTTAAAGAATTTCGCGAATTCGCGATGCGCGGGAATGTTGTCGATTTAGCTGTGGGTGTCATTATTGGTGCCGCATTTGGCAAAATCGTATCGTCACTGGTTGCCGATATTATTATGCCGCCCCTGGGGTTGTTAATTGGTGGGGTAGATTTCAAGCAATTTGCCTGGACGTTACGCCCGGCAGCAGGCGATATCCCGGCGGTAGTGATGCACTATGGCGTTTTCATCCAGAATATCTTTGACTTTATCATCGTTGCATTTGCTATTTTCATGGCAATCAAACTGATGAATAAACTTCGTCGCAATAATGAAGTCGAAGCGAAAGAACCGCCGGCGCCGACTAAAGAAGAAGTCCTGCTTTCTGAAATCCGCGATCTGCTGAAAGAACAAAACAACCGTTCATAATCTGACGTGTAAAAGTCAGAAGGCCAGTGGTAAAAAAGCATTTTGCTTTCTTGCCACTGGCCTCCCAGTTACCCCGTTTTTCGTGCTTATCTTTGCGTAAATAACTGCCTTTCCCTTTCTTATTCTTCTCAACGCGCTGGCGAAACAGCGGGTCATGAAGTAAAGCCTCAATGGCGTTATCCTTAATTTGCCCCTTCTTGTGCTGATAGCGGCTCATAATTTCTCCAGTTGGTGTGTTTTGACGGCGGGAGTGTAATCCCGGTATTAAAAAAGATCAACGTACAGAAGGAGACGTACTCGCACCTTGCTCCAACGCTTCGAGGATCGAGCAATACACGCTACTGTGCGCTGTACCACAACAGGCGTCGTTCAGGCGCTGTAACGAGCGACGCATGGTCTGTAGCTCTTCAATTTTTTCTTCGACTTCGCTTAATCGTGCCTGAACAATACCTTTGGACTCCTGGCAGGTATGGTGTTCTGGATCGATACGGATCGAAAGCAGTTCGCGGATCGATTCCAGCGTAAATCCCAGCTGGCGCGCATAGCGAATAAAGCGCAGGCGCTGCAGATCGTTGTCAGAATAAAGACGAAAACCGCCCTCAGTCCGGACGTCGTGGTCCATCATTTGCTGTTTTTCGTAATAACGGATCGTATCCGGGGTGACATCCGCTAATTTCGCCAGTTCGCCTATACGGTACATGTTCAGCCCTCATTCATTTTCTGTATCAGCCTGTCTGCATACTCGCCGTGCAGAAAATCGGTATTCAGCCCTGCCTGACGCAATTTTAGCTCCAGCAGCGTCAGTCTGCGGCTCAGCTCCTGATAGCGGGGATCGTCCTGCCGGACGCTCTGTAAGAGATCCCTGAGCTCCAGCGCCTCTTTCCGCTGAGCAAGCTCCGGCGGTAAACAGCCTGCATTTTTTAACAAACGATAACCCGCCCGAAGTTCCTCCGGGATATGGGCGTCATCATCAAGCTGCAGCGGCTCACCCGTGCCGGGTAGATTATCAAACTCACCGCTTTTTTGGGCATCCAGGATATGGCGTTCCGCCCACTGATCAAGCAACCACATGCGTTGTCTCCAGGGGATTGAACAAAGAGTGTATAGATATTGTAGAGAGATGGGGGTGTGGAGGATATAAAAAAACCCGCCGAAGCGGGTTTTTCTACGTTACTACAGATTACTCTGCAGCAGCTTCTGCTTTCGGCTCGGCGCGATCAACCAGCTCGATGTAAGCCATCGGAGCGTTGTCACCAGCACGGAAGCCACACTTCAGAATGCGAGTGTAACCACCGGCACGGCTCGCGAAACGCGGGCCCAGCTCGTTAAACAGTTTTGCCACGATCTCGTTATCACGAGTGCGGGCGAATGCCAGACGACGATTAGCTACGCTATCAGTCTTGGCAAGAGTAATCAGCGGCTCAACTACGCGACGCAGTTCTTTCGCTTTCGGCAGGGTCGTCTTGATGATCTCATGACGAACCAGCGAACCTGCCATGTTGCGGAACATAGCCTGGCGATGGCTGCTGTTGCGGTTCAGTTGACGACCACTCTTACGATGGCGCATGACCTTATCCTTCTCAGTAAAACCTTAACCTGTGATCCGGTTACTCGTCAGCAATGCTTGCCGGTGGCCAGTTTTCCAGGCGCATGCCCAGAGACAGACCACGGGAGGCCAGCACGTCTTTAATCTCAGTAAGAGATTTTTTACCCAGGTTCGGCGTTTTCAGCAACTCAACCTCGGTACGCTGTACCAGATCACCGATATAGTGGATAGCTTCTGCCTTGAGGCAGTTAGCAGAGCGGACAGTCAATTCCAGATCGTCAACAGGGCGCAGCAGGATCGGATCGAATTCTGGTTTCTCTTCTTTAACTTCCGGCTGACGTACATCACGTAAATCAACGAAAGCTTCAAGTTGTTCAGCCAGGATGGTCGCCGCACGACGAATCGCCTCTTCAGGATCGATTGTACCGTTGGTTTCCATTTCGATGACCAGCTTGTCCAGGTCGGTGCGCTGTTCTACACGCGCTGCTTCAACATTGTAGGCAATACGCTCTACAGGGCTGTAGCAGGCGTCGACCAGCAGACGTCCGATCGGGCGCTCATCTTCTTCCGAATGAATTCGGGCAGACGCCGGCACATAACCACGACCGCGCTGAACTTTGATGCGCATGCTAATAGATGCGTTTTCATCGGTCAGGTGGCAGATAACGTGCTGAGGCTTGACGATTTCGACATCACCGTCGTGGGTAATGTCGGCTGCGGTCACAGGGCCAATGCCAGATTTATTCAAAGTAAGAATAACTTCATCTTTACCATGAACTTTCACCGCCAGCCCTTTCAGGTTGAGCAGGATTTCCAGGATATCTTCCTGAACGCCTTCTTTGGTGCTGTACTCGTGCAGTACACCATCAATCTCAACCTCGGTCACCGCGCAACCCGGCATTGATGAAAGCAGAATACGGCGCAGTGCGTTACCCAGAGTATGGCCAAAGCCACGCTCTAAAGGCTCAAGGGTCACCTTGGCGTGCGTCGAACTCACTTGCTCGATATCTACCAGGCGCGGTTTTAGAAACTCTGTCACAGAACCCTGCATTGTGTCCTCTCTTTGGTACTAAGCTTTACTTGGAGTAAAGCTCGACGATCAGGTGTTCGTTAATGTCCGCAGACAGATCAGAACGTTCCGGCTGACGCTTGAACGTACCTTCCATCTTGCCAGCATCAACTTCCAGCCAGGTTGGCTTTTCACGCTGCTCAGCCAGCTCCAGAGCGGCTTTCACGCGAGACTGCTTTTTCGCTTTCTCACGAATGCTAACAACGTCATTCGCTTTAACCTGATAAGAAGCGATGTTAACAACACGACCGTTTACCATGATAGCCTTATGGCTAACCAGCTGGCGTGCTTCTGCACGAGTGGCGCCGAAGCCCATACGGTATACAACGTTGTCCAGACGACCTTCCAGCAGAGCCAACAGGTTTTCACCAGTGTTGCCTTTCAGACGTGCTGCTTCTTTATAATAGTTACGGAACTGACGCTCCAGCACACCGTAGATACGGCGAACTTTTTGCTTTTCACGCAACTGCACACCATAGTCAGACAGACGCGGTTTACGCGCACCGTGCTGGCCAGGAGCTTGTTCAATTTTACACTTGGTATCGATCGCGCGAACGCCAGACTTCAGGAAGAGGTCTGTGCCCTCGCGACGGCTCAGCTTGAGCTTAGGACCCAAATATCTTGCCATTTTCTTTCTCCAACAATCCTAGAAAACGACCGCGTTATACGCGACGTTTTTTCGGCGGACGACAACCGTTGTGAGGGATCGGAGTCACATCAGTAATATTAGTGATGCGGAAACCAGCGGCGTTCAGAGCACGAATAGTAGATTCGCGACCCGGACCCGGTCCCTTGACCATAACTTCCAGATTCTTGATGCCGTATTCTTTTACGGCTTCAGCGCAACGCTCTGCTGCAACCTGAGCTGCAAACGGAGTGGATTTGCGTGAACCACGGAAACCGGAACCACCGGCTGTTGCCCAACCCAAAGCGTTACCCTGACGATCAGTAATAGTAACGATGGTGTTGTTGAAAGAAGCATGGATATGAGCCACGCCGTCAGAGACTTGTTTTCTTACACGTTTACGTGCACGAATTGGTGCCTTTGCCATTATTCAATCACCCCGATTATTTCTTGATCGGTTTGCGCGGACCCTTACGGGTACGTGCGTTGGTCTTGGTACGCTGACCGCGAACCGGGAGACCACGACGATGACGCAAACCACGGTAGCAACCAAGGTCCATCAGACGCTTGATGCTCAGGGTGATTTCACGACGCAGATCACCTTCAACGACGAATTTACCTACTTCGTCGCGCAACGTATCGATCTGTTCTTCAGACAGCTCACTGATCTTAACATGTTCAGCGATTCCCGCTGAGGCACAAATGGCCTTAGAACGGGTCTTGCCGATACCGAAAATTGCAGTTAAAGCGATTACGGTATGTTTGTGATCAGGAATGTTAATGCCTGCTATACGGGCCACTATGCACTCCTATTATTTGAATTGCACGTTCCATGCTGAAAAGCCCGTTTTCAGGATACTCAAATGGAAACGCACAGACATACAAAAGATTGGCTGGCTAATCTAGCCAGCTCAACCCAACTTTGCAAGAAAAATATGCGAAATAAATCAGCCTTGGCGCTGTTTATGTTTCGGCTCGGCACTGCAAATCACACGGATGACACCATCACGCTTAACGATTTTGCAGTTACGGCATAATTTCTTGACGGAAGCACGAACTTTCATTTTTACTCTCCGTAACTTCTCGGGCGACCAATTAACGGCCGTAGCCTTTCAGGTTCGCCTTCTTCAATGCAGACTCATACTGACTGGACATCATCAGAGTTTGCACTTGAGCCATAAAGTCCATAATCACGACGACAACGATAAGCAGTGAGGTCCCACCGAAGTAGAACGGCACTTTCATTGCATCACGCATGAACTCCGGGATCAGGCAGATAAAAGTAATATACAACGCACCGATTAGAGTCAGGCGAGTCATTACCTTATCGATATACTTCGCCGTTTGCTCTCCCGGACGAATTCCTGGTACAAATGCACCGGACTTCTTCAGGTTATCTGCTGTTTCACGCGGGTTGAAGACCAACGCCGTGTAGAAGAAACAGAAGAAGATGATTGCAGACGCATAGAGTAACACATAAAGCGGTTGCCCAGGCTGCAAATACAGCGAAATTGTTGTCAGCCAGTTCCAACCAGTACCGCCCCCGAACCATGACGCGATGGTTGCCGGGAACAGGATAATACTGGAAGCGAAGATTGCCGGGATTACCCCCGCCATATTCACTTTCAGCGGCAAATGTGTGCTCTGTGCAGCATAGACACGACGACCTTGTTGACGCTTAGCGTAGTTCACCACAATGCGGCGTTGACCACGTTCTACGAAGACAACAAAGAAGGTCACTGCAAATACTAATACTGCAACCAACAGCAACAGGAGGAAGTGCAGGTCGCCTTGACGCGCTTGCTCGATAGTATGGGCGATGGCCGGCGGGAGTCCCGCAACGATACCAGCGAAGATAATGATCGAAATACCGTTACCGATACCTCGTTCAGTGATCTGTTCGCCGAGCCACATCAGGAACATGGTTCCTGTGACCAGACTTACAACAGCGGTGAAATAGAATGCAAAGCCTGGGTTAATGACCAGGCCCTGCATACCAGGCATATTCGGCAGACCGGTAGCAATACCGATCGACTGGAATATTGCCAGCACCAGAGTACCGTAGCGGGTGTACTGGCTGATCTTACGACGACCAGACTCCCCTTCTTTCTTAATTTCTGCCAGCGTTGGGTGAACCACCGTCAGCAGCTGGATAATAATGGATGCCGAGATATACGGCATAATACCCAGAGCAAAGATAGAAGCACGGCTGAGAGCACCACCAGAGAACATGTTGAACATTTCAATGATGGTGCCTCGCTGTTGCTCAAGCAGTTTGGCAAGTACAGCGGCATCAATACCAGGGATCGGAATAAAAGAGCCAATTCGGAACACAATCAGCGCGCCGATAACAAACAAAAGTCTGCGTTTCAGTTCGCCGAAACCGCCTTTGGCACTTTGAAAATCTAATCCCGGTTGCTTAGCCATCTGCTACTTATTCCTCAATTTTACCGCCAGCAGCTTCGATAGCAGCACGAGCGCCTTTAGTAACACGCAGGCCACGAACAGTTACCGGACGAGATACTTCACCAGCCAGGATCACTTTCGCGAACTCGATCTGGATGCCGATAATGTTAGCCGCTTTCAGCGTGTTCAGGTCAACTACGTCGCCTTCTACTTTAGCCAGATCGGACAGACGAATCTCTGCCGTAATCATTGCTTTACGTGAAGTGAAACCGAATTTCGGCAGACGACGGTACAGAGGCATCTGACCACCCTCGAAACCGCGACGTACGCCACCGCCAGAACGAGACTTCTGACCTTTGTGACCACGACCACCGGTTTTACCGAGGCCAGAACCGATACCACGACCCAGGCGTTTACCCGCCTTTTTGGAGCCTTCGGCCGGAGACAGAGTATTTAAACGCATCTCTTACTCCTCAACTTTAACCATGAAGGAAACCGCGTTGACCATACCACGAACGGCAGGAGTATCCTCACGTTCTACAGTATGACCAATACGACGCAGACCCAGGCCAAGCAGCGTTGCCTTGTGTTTCGGCAGACGACCGATTGCACTGCGGGTTTGAGTGATTTTAATAGTCTTTGCCATGGTCAATTACCCCAGAATTTCTTCAACGGATTTACCACGCTTGGCAGCGACCATTTCTGGAGAATTCATATTTTCCAGGCCATCGATAGTTGCACGAACCACGTTAATCGGGTTGGTGGAACCATACGCTTTAGCCAGAACGTTACGAACTCCAGCGACTTCCAGAACGGCGCGCATTGCACCACCGGCGATGATGCCGGTACCTTCGGAAGCCGGCTGCATGAATACACGAGAACCCGTGTGAGTACCCTTAACCGGGTGCTGCAGGGTGCCGTGGTTCAGCGCGACGTTAATCATATTGCGACGGGCTTTTTCCATCGCTTTCTGGATCGCTGCCGGAACTTCGCGTGCTTTACCGTAACCAAAACCAACGCGACCGTTACCATCACCCACTACAGTCAGAGCTGTGAAGGAGAAAATACGACCACCTTTAACGGTTTTAGATACGCGGTTTACCGCGATCAGCTTTTCCTGCAGTTCGCCAGCTTGTTTTTCGATGTGAGCCATCTTACACCTCTACCTTAGAACTGAAGGCCAGCTTCACGGGCAGCATCTGCCAGTGCCTGGACACGACCATGATATTGGAACCCGGAACGGTCAAAGGAAACATCTTTGATCCCTTTTTCCAGAGCGCGTTCAGCGACAGCTTTACCCACAGCTGCTGCAGCGTCTTTGTTACCGGTGTACTTCAGTTGTTCAGCGATAGCTTTTTCTACAGTAGAAGCAGCTACCAGAACTTCAGAACCGTTCGATGCAATGACCTGTGCGTAAATGTGACGCGGGGTACGATGTACCACCAGGCGAGTTGCACCCAGCTCCTGGAGCTTGCGGCGTGCGCGGGTCGCACGACGGATACGAGCAGATTTCTTATCCATAGTGTTACCTTACTTCTTCTTAGCCTCTTTGGTACGCACGACTTCGTCGGCGTAACGAACACCCTTGCCTTTGTAAGGCTCAGGACGACGGTAGGCGCGCAGATCTGCTGCAACCTGGCCGATCATCTGCTTATCAGCGCCTTTCAGCACGATTTCAGTCTGAGACGGACATTCTGCAGTGATGCCGGCCGGCAGCTGATGATCAACCGGATGGGAGAAACCCAGAGCCAGGTTAACAACATTGCCTTTAACCGCTGCACGATAACCTACACCAACCAGCTGCAGCTTCTTAGTGAAGCCTTCGGTAACACCGACAACCATTGAGTTCAGCAGGGCACGCGCGGTACCAGCCTGAGCCCAACCATCTGCGTAACCATCACGCGGACCGAAGGTCAGTGCATTATCTGCATGTTTAACTTCAACAGCATCGTTGAGAGTACGAGTCAGCTCGCCGTTTTTACCTTTGATCGTAATAACCTGACCGTTGATTTTTACATCAACGCCGGCAGGAACAACGACCGGTGCTTTAGCAACACGAGACATTTTTTCCTCCGATTAGGCTACGTAGCAGATAATTTCGCCACCAAGACCAGCCTGGCGCGCTGCACGATCAGTCATAACACCTTTAGAGGTAGAAACAACCGCGATACCCAGACCCGCCATAACTTTCGGCAGCTCATCTTTTCTTTTATAGATGCGCAGACCTGGGCGGCTGACACGCTGAATGCTTTCTACAACAGCTTTCCCCTGGAAGTACTTAAGAGTCACTTCCAGTTCCGGCTTGGTGTCGCCTTCAACTTTAAAATCTTCGATAAAACCTTCTTCCTTCAGCACGTTGGCGATTGCCACTTTCAGCTTGGAGGAAGGCATGGTGACCGCAGCTTTGTTCGCGGCCTGACCGTTACGGATACGGGTCAGCATATCCGCGATCGGATCTTGCATGCTCATCTGTCTTTACTCCCGTGATTCAATTGGTGACAATTACCAGCTAGCCTTTTTCAGACCCGGGATTTCACCGCACATAGCGGCTTCACGGACCTTGATACGGCTCAACCCGAACTTCCGCAGGAAACCATGCGGACGACCTGTTTGACGGCAGCGATTACGCTGACGAGACGGGCTGGAATCACGCGGCAGAGTCTGCAGCTTGAGAACTGCATTCCAACGATCTTCGTCGGAAGCGTTCACATCAGAGATGATCGCTTTCAGTTCAGCGCGTTTCGCGAAGTATTTATCAGCTAAAGCTACGCGTTTTACTTCGCGTGCTTTCATTGATTGCTTAGCCATTCAGTAACCCTACCTTACTTGCGGAACGGGAAGTCAAAGGCAGCCAGCAGAGCACGGCCTTCTTCGTCAGAAGTCGCAGTAGTGGTAATGGTAATATCCAAACCACGAACGCGGTCGACTTTGTCATAGTCGATTTCTGGGAAGATGATCTGCTCACGGACACCCATGCTGTAGTTACCACGACCATCGAAAGACTTCGTAGACAGGCCACGGAAGTCACGAATACGCGGTACAGCAATAGTGATCAGGCGCTCAAAGAACTCCCACATGCGTTCGCCACGCAGAGTTACTTTACAGCCGATCGGATAGCCCTGACGGATTTTGAAGCCTGCAACAGATTTGCGTGCTTTGGTGATCAGCGGTTTTTGACCGGAGATTGCTGCCAGGTCAGCTGCTGCGTTATCCAGCAGTTTCTTGTCAGCGATCGCTTCACCAACACCCATATTCAGGGTGATCTTCTCGACCCGAGGGACTTGCATGACAGAATTGTAGTTAAACTCAGTCATGAGTTTCTTAACTACTTCGTCTTTGTAGTAATCATGCAGTTTCGCCATCGTACTACTCCAAATTACTTGATAGTTTCGCTATTAGACTTGAAGAAACGGACTTTTTTACCGTCTTCGAATCTAAAGCCTACACGGTCAGCCTTACCGGTTGCCGTATTGAAGATTGCAACGTTAGAAACCTGAATAGCAGCTTCTTTTTCAACGATGCCACCCGGTTGGTTCAGGGCCGGAACCGGCTTCTGATGTTTCTTAACCAGGTTGATACCTTCAACAATGATCTTGCCGGAAGACAGAACATTCTTAACTTTACCGCGCTTACCTTTATCTTTACCGGTTAACACGATAACTTCGTCATCACGACGGATTTTCGCTGCCATGATTCGCTCCTTAGAGTACTTCTGGTGCCAGAGAGATGATTTTCATAAACTTCTCAGAACGAAGTTCACGAGTTACCGGCCCAAAAATACGCGTACCGATAGGCTGCTCGCTGTTATTGTTCAGAAGAACACAAGCATTACCATCGAAGCGAACGACAGAACCGTCAGGGCGACGAACACCCTTCTTGGTGCGCACCACTACCGCCTTCAGCACATCACCTTTTTTGACCTTACCACGCGGAATTGCTTCTTTGATGGTGATCTTGATGATGTCGCCTACGCCTGCGTAGCGACGGTGCGAGCCACCCAGAACCTTGATACACATTACGCGACGCGCACCGGAGTTGTCGGCGACGTTCAGCATAGTCTGTTCTTGGATCATTTCAGTGCTCCGCTAATGTCAACTACTACTGAGACCCCAAAATTAGGGTCGTTAAAAAAGCCCCATATCGAGGGCGCAGCATTATAACACCGCTCTCAGGATAAGGGTAGAAAAAATAAACGGCTCATCGCTGAGCCGTTTATCCGTATCGAGATTGCGTACTGTATTACAGAACCGCTTTCTCTACAACGCGAACCAGAGTCCAGGACTTAGTCTTGGACAGCGGACGGCATTCGCGGATTTCAACCACGTCACCGATACCGCTTTCGTTGTTCTCGTCATGTACGTGCAGTTTGGTCGTACGTTTGATGAATTTACCGTAGATCGGGTGTTTCACAAAACGCTCGATGGCAACAACAATGGATTTCTCCATTTTGTCACTCACAACGCGACCTTGCAGAGTACGGATTTTATCGGTCATTACGCACCCGCCTTCTCAGTCAGTAAAGTCTTAACGCGTGCAACATCACGACGAACCTGTTTCAACAGGTGAGTCTGTTGCAGCTGGCCACTTGCAGCCTGCATGCGCAGATTGAACTGCTCGCGCAGCAGGTTCAGCAGCTCAGTGTTCAGCTCTTCAACGCTTTTTTCACGCAGCTCTTTTGCTTTCATTACATCACCGTCTTAGTTACAAAGGTGGTTTTGATCGGCAGTTTCGCTGCTGCCAGGCCGAATGCTTCACGGGCCAGCTCTTCCGGTACGCCGTCCATTTCATACAGGACTTTACCCGGCTGAATCAAGGCAACCCAATACTCCACGTTACCTTTACCTTTACCCATACGAACTTCCAGCGGCTTCTCGGTGATCGGTTTGTCCGGGAATACACGGATCCAGATCTTACCTTGACGCTTCACTGCACGGGTCATTGCACGACGTGCTGCTTCGATCTGACGTGCAGTCAGACGACCACGGCCAACAGCTTTCAGACCGAAAGTGCCGAAGCTAACATCCGTACCCTGCGCCAGACCACGGTTGCGGCCTTTGTGCACTTTACGGAATTTTGTACGCTTTGGTTGTAACATCAGCGACGCTCCTTATTTACGGCCTTTACGCTGCTGCTTTTTAGGTTGAGCAGCCGGTTTTTCCGGTTGTTCAACAGCAGCCATACCACCCAGGATCTCACCTTTGAAGATCCACACTTTAACGCCGATTACACCGTAAGTGGTGTGCGCTTCAGAGGTGTTGTAGTCAATGTCAGCACGCAGAGTGTGCAGCGGTACGCGACCTTCACGGTACCATTCGGTACGTGCGATTTCCGCGCCGCCCAGACGGCCGCTAACTTCAACTTTGATACCTTTAGCGCCCAGACGCATGGCGTTCTGTACAGCACGCTTCATCGCACGACGGAACATAACACGACGTTCCAGCTGAGAAGTGATGCTGTCAGCAACCAGTTTTGCGTCCAGTTCAGGTTTACGAACTTCGGCGATATTGATCTGTGCAGGAACGCCAGCGATATCCGCTACGACCTTGCGCAGTTTTTCTACGTCTTCGCCTTTCTTACCGATAACGATACCCGGGCGAGCAGTGTGAATAGTCACACGGATGCTCTTAGCCGGACGCTCGATAACGATACGAGATACGGACGCTTTTGCCAGTTCCTTTGTCAGGTACTGACGTACTTTAAAATCGCTGTCCAGGTTGTCAGCGAATTCTTTGGTGTTCGCGAACCAGGTAGAGTTCCAAGGTTTGACAATACCCAGGCGAATACCATTAGGATGTACTTTCTGACCCATTGCTAGTCTCCAGAGTCTCAGCGATCGGACACAACCACAGTGATGTGGCTGGTGCGCTTCAGGATGCGATCTGCACGACCTTTCGCACGCGGCATAATGCGCTTCATGCTCGGGCCTTCGTCTACGAAAATTTTCGCAACTTTCAGATCGTCAATGTCAGCGCCATCGTTGTGTTCAGCGTTAGCAATGGCAGATTCCAGAACTTTCTTGACCAGTACAGCCGCTTTCTTATTGGTGTAGGTCAGAATATCCAGGGCCTGCGACACTTTCTTACCGCGAATCAGGTCAGCAACAAGGCGGACCTTCTGAGCAGAAGAACGAGCATGGCGATGTTGAGCTAAAGTTTCCATCTCTTCCTCCTACCTTATTTCTTCTTCGCTTTTTTATCAGCAGCATGGCCGCGATAAGTACGAGTCGGTGCGAATTCACCCAGTTTGTGACCGACCATTTCGTCGGAAACAAATACCGGAACGTGCTGACGACCATTATGGACAGCGATGGTCAAACCGATCATGTTTGGAAAGATCGTTGAACGACGGGACCAAGTGCGCAGGGGCTTCTTGTCTCCGCTTTCCACCGCTTTCTCTACCTTCTTCAGCAAGTGCAGGTCAATAAAAGGACCTTTCTTGAGAGAACGTGGCATGGCTTATCCTCTAATATTATTTGCTACGGCGACGTACGATGAATTTATCAGTACGCTTGTTGCTGCGGGTCTTCTTACCTTTGGTCTGAATGCCCCACGGTGTTACCGGGTGCTTACCAAAGTTACGACCTTCACCACCACCATGTGGGTGGTCGACCGGGTTCATCGCAGTACCGCGAACGGTAGGACGAACACCACGCCAACGTGCAGCACCTGCTTTACCCAGAACGCGCAGCATATGCTCAGCATTGCCAACTTCGCCCAGAGTTGCGCGGCAGTCTGCTTCGACTTTACGCATTTCACCAGAACGCAGACGCAGGGTGACATAAGCACCATCACGTGCAACGATCTGAACGTAAGTACCAGCAGAACGCGCCAGCTGACCGCCTTTACCTGGTTTCATTTCTACGTTATGAACGGTAGAACCAACCGGGATATTGCGCATCGGCAGGGTGTTACCCGCTTTGATTGCAGCATCAACGCCAGACTGAATCTGGTCGCCCGCTTTCAGGCCTTTAGGGGCCAGGATGTAACGGCGTTCGCCGTCTTTGTACAGAACCAGCGCGATGTTCGCGGAACGGTTCGGATCGTACTCAAGACGTTCAACAACTGCCGGGATACCATCTTTGTTGCGTTTGAAGTCAACAATACGGTATGCCTGCTTGTGGCCACCACCGATATGACGAGTGGTGATACGGCCATTGTTGTTACGACCACCGGATTTGCTGTTTTTTTCCAGCAGCGGAGCAAAAGGTTTGCCCTTGTGCAGCTCAGGGTTTACCACTTTAACGACGTGGCGACGACCCGGAGATGTCGGTTTACATTTAACAACTGCCATTGTATTACTCCTCCGACTTACTCAGCGCCGCCAACGAAGTCCAGATTCTGGCCTTCTTCCAGGGTGACGTAAGCTTTTTTCCAGTCGCTACGACGACCGATACGCTGTCCGTGACGCTTCACCTTGCCTTTAACGACCAGGGTACGTACGGTATCAACTTTGACTTCAAACAGTTTCTGCACAGCAGCTTTGATTTCTGCTTTAGTCGCGTCTTTAGCAACTTTGAGAACGATGGTGTTTGTTTTTTCCATCGCAGTAGACGCTTTTTCAGAAACGTGCGGTGCACGCAGCACCTTCAGCAGACGTTCTTCACGAATCATGCCAGCATCTCCTCAACTTGCTTAACAGCATCAGCAGTCATTACGACTTTGTCGAAGGCGATCAGGCTAACCGGGTCGATACCAGTTGCATCGCGTACGTCAACCTTGTGCAGGTTGCGCGCAGCCAGGAACAGGTTCTCGTCCAGCTCACCGGTGATGATCAGCACATCTTCCAGAGCCATGTCTTTCAGTTTCTGTGCCAGCAGCTTAGTTTTCGGCGCTTCTACAGAGAACTTCTCGACAACGATCAGACGATCCTGACGTACCAGCTCGGACAGAATGCTTTTCAGCGCGCCGCGGTACATCTTTTTGTTAACTTTTTGACTGTGGTCCTGCGGACGCGCAGCGAAGGTCACGCCACCTGAACGCCAGATCGGGCTCTTGATAGAACCTGAACGCGCACGGCCGGTGCCTTTCTGACGCCACGGTTTTTTACCGGAACCAGTTACTTCAGCACGGGTCTTCTGAGCACGAGTGCCCTGACGAGCACCAGCTGCATAAGCAACAACAACCTGGTGAACCAGCGCTTCGTTGAAATCACGACCGAAGGTAGTTTCGGAAACAGTCAGCGCGCTCTGCGCGTCTTTCAATACTAATTCCATTGCTATCTCCTCACGCCTTCACAGCTGGTTTAACGATCAGGTCGCTACCGGTTGCACCCGGGACAGCACCTTTAACCAGCAGCAGGTTGCGCTCAGCGTCAACACGTACTACGTCCAGGCTCTGAACGGTGACACGTTCGTTACCCAGCTGACCTGCCATTTTCTTGCCTTTAAACACTTTGCCCGGAGTCTGGTTCTGACCGATAGAACCCGGAACGCGGTGAGACAAGGAGTTACCGTGAGTCGCGTCCTGGGTACGGAAGTTCCAGCGCTTAACGGTACCAGCGAAACCTTTACCTTTAGAGGTGCCAGTTACGTCAACTTTTTTAACTTCAGCAAACAGCTCAACGCTAATGTCCTGACCTACGGTGAACTCTTCGCCTTCAGCAAGACGGAATTCCCACAGACCACGGCCAGCTTCAACGCCAGCTTTAGCGAAGTGACCCGCTTCCGGCTTGGTTACACGGTTAGCTTTTTTAGCACCGGTGGTAACCTGAATGGCACGGTAGCCATCGTTAGCCAGATCTTTAACCTGAGTAACGCGGTTTGCTTCAACTTCGATTACGGTTACTGGGATAGAGACGCCATCTTCAGTGAAGATGCGGGTCATACCCACTTTTTTACCGACTAAACCAATCATTGTTTCAACCTCTCAATCGCTCGATGACCTGATTAACCCAGGCTGATCTGCACGTCTACACCGGCAGCCAGATCCAGACGCATCAGAGCATCAACGGTTTTCTCAGTTGGCTCAACGATGTCAACCAGAC
This sequence comes from Trabulsiella odontotermitis, assembly GCF_030053895.1. Lineage (NCBI taxonomy): Bacteria > Pseudomonadati > Pseudomonadota > Gammaproteobacteria > Enterobacterales > Enterobacteriaceae > Trabulsiella > Trabulsiella odontotermitis. The sequence goes on along the minus strand of NZ_CP125781.1, from coordinate 351,425 downwards.
GCTTATGAGTGCGGATTTCGTACTGGTCGCGCGCGTCTTTGTTGACGTGCGGGGAGATCAGAACGGTGAAGCGCTCTTTGCGGGTCGGCAGCGGGATCGGACCACGGACTTGCGCACCAGTGCGCTTAGCAGTCTCGACGATTTCCGCGGTTGATTGATCGATCAGACGGTGATCGAACGCTTTCAGGCGGATACGGATTCTTTGGTTCTGCATGAGACCAGAGCTCCAATTATTTTATAAACGAAAATGATTACTCCTCGCACCCATTACGATTGATGGGGGAGTGTAACCGTTCTTACGTAGTTCCCCGATTGGGAACATTGTTTGACAGAAAATTAACTCTGCCAGAGTTCATATCGAACCCGCCGTCAATTTTGACAAGCCCGCGCATTATACGCAAATCTCGCCGCGAAGCAAGCTGTGTTTACTATTTCAACAATATGCCGGCTGCCGGCGATGCGATCGTGGCTGGCGTTTTTATACAACGCAGGTAACAAGACAGAGATTCTCTGGATAGCGCTACGCAATACCATATTTTGCCTTTTGCTGCCACGGCACTGTTACGCCGACACTGCTGCGACTTACTGGCTGACAGGTTAAATTGATGATTGCTGCTCTCCCCTTCTTCTTTATTTACGCCGGGTTAACGTTGACGCTGGGCTGGCACGATCTCAAAGCGCGCCTGTTACCAGACAGGTTGACCTGCCCGCTGCTGTGGAGCGGGCAATTGTTTTATCTCTGCTTATTCCCGGAGCTGCTGCCGCTGTCTGTTCTTGGCGCTATCGTCGGTTACCTGGCGTTTGCTGCTATCTATTGGGGATACCGATGGCTCCGAAAACAGGAAGGGTTGGGGTATGGCGATGTGAAATTTCTGGCCGCGCTGGGTGCATGGCATGGCTGGCAGCAACTCCCTCAGCTCGTCTGTATTGCGGCAAGCCTGGCGTTGCTGTTTATATGCATCCAGGCTATTGATGACCTTTCTTTACGGCCAATAAAAAACCCGCTGCCTTTCGGGCCATTTCTGGCGGCAGCGGGTTGGATTTGTAGCTGGCAGACGGTGCTCAGTCTTCCACTTTGATTTGCGACTGGAGATAGTTCTGCAGACCCAGTTTATCGATGAGATCCAGTTCGGTTTCCAGCCAGTCGATATGGCCTTCTTCATCCGCCAGGATTTCGATCATCATATCGCGGCTGACGTAATCATGAACGGTGTCAGCATAGGCAATCGCTTCACGGAGATTTTGTGCGCCATCAAGCTCAAGCGCGAGATCGGAGCGCAGCATCTCTTCAACATCTTCACCGATGTTTAATTTGCCCAGGTCTTGCAGGTTGGGGATGCCTTCGAGAAAAAGAATGCGTTCGATGTATTTATCGGCATGCTTCATTTCGTCGATGGATTCGTGGTACTCAACATCATTGAGGCGCATCAGGCCCCAGTTTTTGAACATTCTCGCATGGAGAAAGTACTGGTTGATAGCGACAAGCTCATTTCCCAATAATTTATTGAGATAATTTATAACTTTAACATCACCTTTCATTTTATAGTCCCTCCGCTTCCACTCATTGAAGCGTAGATGGGGCTACAGGGATGTCAAAAAAAAGATAGAGCCTCAGGCAATCTCTTTATATTCCGGCATCTGGGTTAATTCATCCTGCATTATCTCACGCGCGGCCCGCGCGCATTTACCACATTGATTTGCAACGGGAATAAACTTACGAAGCTGCTGAAATGACTGTGGATGAAACTGGCGAACTGCCTGCCGTATTTTTTTATCGCTTACACCATTACACAAACAAACGAACATAATTGCTCCCGTTTACTTTATGCGCAAAGTGTAAATGAGAATAGTTATGATTACAATAGCACAATTATGAAACCGGTGCGGCGGTAACGATTAAAATGCATACGAATGTTTCCGGAAAAATAACAGAAAGCAAAAAGGGCGCCGAAGCGCCCTTTTTTATTCAAAGCTAAATGATTAGCTCAGAACTTTAGCAACAACGCCCGCACCAACAGTACGGCCGCCTTCACGGATTGCGAAACGCAGACCGTCGTCCATCGCGATCGGGTGGATCAGGGTAACAACCATTTTGATGTTGTCGCCCGGCATTACCATCTCTACGCCTTCCGGCAGTTCGATGGTGCCAGTCACGTCAGTTGTACGGAAGTAGAACTGCGGACGGTAGCCTTTGAAGAACGGAGTGTGACGGCCGCCTTCGTCTTTGGACAGAATGTACACTTCAGATTCGAACTTGGTGTGCGGGTTAATGGTGCCCGGCTTCGCCAGTACCTGACCACGTTCGATTTCTTCACGTTTGATACCACGCAGCAGAACACCTACGTTCTCACCAGCACGGCCTTCGTCCAGCAGTTTGCGGAACATTTCTACGCCAGTACAGGTGGACTTCGCTGTCTCCTTGATACCAACGATTTCAACTTCTTCACCCACTTTGATGATACCGCGCTCTACACGACCGGTAACAACGGTACCACGACCAGAAATGGAGAATACGTCTTCGATCGGCAGCAGGAACGGCTTGTCAATCGCACGCTCTGGTTCCGGAATGTAAGTATCCAGGAAGCCTGCCAGTTCGAGTTCGATGATTTTCGCTTCCCACTCTGCGTCGCCTTCCAGCGCTTTCAGAGCAGAACCACGAACGATCGGCGTGTCGTCGCCCGGGAAATCGTACTGAGACAGCAGTTCGCGAACTTCCATCTCTACCAGTTCCAGCAGCTCTTCGTCATCAACCATGTCGCATTTGTTCAGGAACACGATGATGTACGGAACGCCTACCTGACGACCCAGCAGGATGTGCTCACGAGTCTGCGGCATCGGGCCGTCAGTCGCAGCAACTACCAGGATTGCGCCGTCCATCTGTGCCGCACCAGTGATCATGTTTTTAACATAGTCGGCGTGGCCCGGGCAGTCTACGTGTGCGTAGTGGCGAGTCGGGGTATCGTATTCAACGTGAGAAGTGTTGATGGTGATACCACGAGCTTTTTCTTCCGGCGCGTTATCGATCTGATCGAATGCGCGAGCAGCACCACCGTAGGTTTTAGCCAGTACGGTAGTGATTGCAGCGGTCAGGGTAGTTTTACCATGGTCAACGTGGCCGATAGTACCGACGTTGACGTGCGGTTTTGTACGTTCAAATTTTTCTTTAGACACGGCTATATTCCTTACTATAGTGCTCTCCCCTCGTGGAGAGAGCACGGGACTTTGGTTTTAACCCTACGGCTTATTTACCACGGGCTTCAATTACGGCCTGAGCAACGTTGTTCGGCGCATCATCATACTTCAGGAATTCCATGGTGTATGATGCACGACCTTTGGTCAGAGAACGCAGCTGAGTCGCATATCCGAACATTTCAGACAGCGGAACTTCAGCGTGGATCTTAACGCCAGTCACTTCGGATTCCTGACCACGCAGCATACCGCGACGACGGCTCAAGTCACCGATAACGTCACCGGTGTTCTCTTCCGGCGTTTCAACTTCAACCTTCATGATCGGCTCAAGAAGAACAGGTTTTGCTTTCTTAAAGCCATCTTTAAAGGCGATAGAAGCCGCCAGTTTAAACGCCAGCTCAGAGGAGTCAACGTCATGGTAAGAACCGAAGTGCAGACGCACACCGAGATCAACTACCGGGTAACCCGCCAGCGGACCAGACTTCAGCTGCTCCTGGATGCCTTTATCAACGGCAGGGATGTATTCGCCAGGAATTACACCACCTTTGATGTCGTTGATGAACTCGTAACCTTTCGGGTTTGAGCCCGGCTCCAGCGGGTACATGTCGATAACAACATGACCGTACTGACCACGACCACCAGACTGCTTGGCGTGTTTACCTTCGATATCGGTAACTTTCGCGCGAATCGCTTCGCGGTAAGCAACCTGAGGTTTACCGACGTTCGCTTCAACGTTGAATTCACGCTTCATACGGTCAACGATGATGTCGAGGTGCAGTTCACCCATACCAGCGATAATGGTCTGGTTAGATTCTTCGTCAGTCCATACGCGGAAAGACGGGTCTTCTTTAGCCAGACGGCCCAGAGCCAGACCCATTTTTTCCTGGTCAGCTTTGGTTTTCGGTTCTACGGCGATGGAGATTACCGGTTCCGGGAATTCCATACGCTCCAGAATGATCGGATGATCCGGATCACACAGGGTATCACCTGTGGTCACGTCTTTCAGACCGATCGCTGCAGCGATGTCGCCTGCGCGAACTTCTTTGATCTCTTCACGTTTGTTGGCGTGCATCTGAACGATACGACCAAAACGTTCACGAGCGGCCTTCACGGAGTTCAGGATGGTATCACCGGAGTTAACCACACCAGAGTACACGCGGAAGAAGGTCAGGTTACCCACGAACGGGTCAGTAGCGATTTTGAATGCCAGTGCAGAGAAAGGCTCATCATCGCTGGCGTGACGCTCAGCCGGAGTATCTTTACCGTCGTCCAGAATACCGTTGATCGCAGGAACGTCTACCGGAGATGGCAGGTAGTCAACTACCGCATCCAGCATCGCCTGTACACCTTTGTTCTTGAACGCAGAACCGCAGGTTACCAGGATGATTTCGTTGTTCAGAACGCGCTGACGCAGAGCTTTTTTGATCTCTTCTTCAGTCAGTTCTTCACCACCCAGGTATTTTTCCATCAGCTCTTCAGAAGCTTCAGCTGCGGACTCGATCAGGTTCTGGTGCCATTCGTCAGCCAGTTCCTGCATGCTCGCCGGGATATCTTCGTATTCGAAGGTAACGCCCTGGTCTGCATCGTTCCAGTTGATGGCCTTCATTTTCACCAGGTCGATAACGCCGGTGAAAGCTTCTTCAGCACCAATTGCCAGCTGCAGCGGAACCGGGTTCGCGCCCAGACGGGATTTGATCTGACCAACAACTTTCAGGAAGTTCGCGCCCATGCGGTCCATTTTGTTAACGAACGCAATGCGTGGAACTTTATATTTGTTTGCCTGACGCCATACGGTTTCAGACTGCGGCTGAACACCACCAACTGCGCAGTAAACCATTACCGCACCATCGAGTACACGCATGGAACGTTCTACTTCGATAGTGAAGTCAACGTGCCCCGGGGTGTCGATGATGTTGACACGGTGCGGTTCATACTGCTTAGCCATACCAGACCAGAATGCAGTAGTCGCAGCGGAAGTGATGGTGATACCACGTTCCTGCTCCTGCTCCATCCAGTCCATGGTTGCGGCGCCGTCATGAACTTCACCGATTTTGTGGTTTACACCGGTGTAGAACAGAATACGTTCGGTAGTAGTGGTTTTACCGGCGTCGATGTGCGCACTGATACCGATGTTACGGTAACGTGCGATGGGTGTTGTACGAGCCATTTGATTCCTCGTTTGTCTCTTTAGGCGTTCAGATTAAGTAACCCAGTGCGGGCAGCTTACCTGAAGCGCCCGCCTGGTGACTAAAACTCCGATGGGATTACCAGCGGTAGTGTGCGAACGCCTTGTTGGCTTCTGCCATACGGTGAACGTCTTCACGTTTCTTCACTGCAGTACCTTTGTTATCTGCAGCGTCAGTGAGTTCGTTCGCCAGACGCAGGGCCATAGATTTATCACCGCGTTTACGAGCAGCTTCAACGATCCAACGCATTGCCAGAGCATTACGGCGAACCGGACGGACTTCAACTGGTACCTGATAAGTAGAACCACCAACGCGGCGAGACTTAACTTCGACAGTCGGGCGCACGTTTTCGAGAGCTACTTCGAAAGCTTCCAGTTCATTTTTACCAGAGCGCTGAGCCAGGGTCTCCAGCGCGCTGTATACGATTGATTCTGCAGTAGATTTTTTACCATCTACCATCAGGATATTGACAAATTTAGCCAGCAGTTCTGATCCGAACTTCGGATCCGGCAGAATTTTACGCTGACCAATGACGCGACGACGTGGCATGGAAATACTCCGTTGTTAATTCAGGATTGTCCAAAACTCAAAGAGTTTAGTTTGACATTAATTTAAAACGTTTGGCCTTACTTAACGGAGAACCATTAAGCCTTAGGACGCTTCACGCCATACTTGGAGCGAGCCTGCTTACGGTCTTTAACGCCAGAGCAGTCAAGCGCACCACGAACGGTGTGATAACGAACACCCGGAAGGTCTTTTACACGACCGCCACGGATCAGGATCACGGAGTGCTCCTGCAGGTTGTGACCTTCACCACCGATATAGGAGGTGACTTCGAAACCGTTAGTCAGACGCACACGGCAAACTTTACGCAGTGCGGAGTTCGGTTTCTTAGGGGTGGTGGTATATACACGAGTACATACGCCACGTTTCTGCGGGCATGCTTCCAGCGCAGGCACGTTGCTCTTTGCAACTTTGCGTGCACGTGGTTTGCGTACCAGCTGGTTAACTGTTGCCATTAAATAGCTCCTGGTTTTAGCTTTTGCTTCGTAAACACGTAATAAAACGACCTCATACAATATGAGGACGCGAAATTTTAGGGCCACGCTGAAAAGGTGTCAAGAAATATACAACGTTCTGGTCTTCACCAGGCCAGCAGCCCTGGATGTTTGACGGTGAGCCTGACGAAATCAGTATAGTCAACCCTGACGACACTGCTCGAAATTTGACCGGAAAGACCCCGGGCTTCAACATCTTCCTGTAGGACATGAAGCGATATGGGGGCCTTTTGAAGAATTTCAATAAAGCGGCTGCCTTCAACCGCGGCCAGCACGCCATCAGAGAGCAACAGCAGGTCGTCGCCCTCTTTCACCAGCCGCAAAAGCGCGTTGATGTCAGCATGCCAGGGAGAACAACGTAAAGTATGGAGCATGGGCGCCTCAAAAGCGGAGAATGACGTCAAAACGATCGAGCTGCTGGCGGAGCGGCTCTGGCTCCAGCGCTTCAGCGTCAACCACCCATTTCGCCTCGCCGCCAATGCCGCGCTCACGCAGCGAGGCTGCGCACATCCAGCACTGTTCGATATCGTACAGCGGCAGCAGTTTGAAGGTCGCGATGTAATCCCGCGCCAGCACCATTTGCGGATGTTGCCCGTCGAGGATTTGCAACACGCCGTCGCCGACAAAGAACACGCCGATTTCGTCCGTCAGCGCGGAGGTGGCCAGTAGCGCATCCAGCCCTTCACGCCCTGACGCGCTGCCATGTGGCGCGGTAGAAAAGACAAAGGCGACGCGTTTCATCAGAATTGCACCACGCGATCGCAAGTTAATGTGGCTTCCGCCAGCGCGCCCAGACCGCTCAGCATAAAACCCGGCTGCAAATTAAACGCCGGAAGGCCGAGCTGACGCGCTTCGGTTTCATCGGTGACGCCACGACGCAGCGCGGCGGCCACACATATGTGCAATGCCACGCCCTGCTGCTCGTGAAGTTGTTGCCATGCACGCACCATGTCAAATTCATCGCTGGCGGGCGAGGTCAGCTGATTCGCGTTGTATACCCCTTCCCGATAAAAGAAGACACTGACAAGCTCATGCCCTTCCGCCGCCAGCGCACGCGCAAACTGCAATGCGCTGCTGGCCTGTTGCGTACCGTAGGCGGGGCCCGTCACCATCAGGGCAAATCGCATTACTTATCTTGCCCCTGGAAGTCGCCGCTTTTGAACTGGCGAATATAAAGATACACCGTGTGCTTCGAAATATTCAGACGGTCAGCCACCTGGTTAATGGCGTCTTTAATATCGAAGATCCCTTTTTCATAAAGATTAAGGACGATCTGGCGATTTTTAGCGTTATTTGAAACGTTACGATCGGCATTAACTTCTTCGATGGTGAATTCCAGCGTCTGGGTGACCAGATCTTCAACGGAAGAGGCAAAGTTGACCTGCGAATTTACTTCCGGCGTTTCCGGCGGAATAAAGGTGCCCATAATCTGCGAGAACGGAACATCCAGATTCATATTGATGCACAGCAGGCCGATGACACGCTGATCGCGATTGCGAATGGCAATGGTGACAGACTTCATCAGCACGCCACTTTTAGCGCGAGTGAAATAGCATTTGGAAACGCTGCTATCTGCTCCGGTCATATCGTGCAGCATGCGCAGAGCAAGATCGGTAATTGGCGATCCGATTTTGCGCCCGGTGTGCTCGCCGTTAGCAATACGGATGGCCGAACACTTAAGATCCTGCAAAGAGTGCAACACAATTTCACAATGGGAGCCGATAAGCATCGCTAACCCGTCCACGACCGCTTCGTAGGATTTAAGAATATCAAAGTCGGTTTGCTCAAAAGGACGTTGATCCAGTAAATCAAGTTCACTGGTTTCATTGGTTAATAGCGACCTGGACATGAAAAAAAGCACTCCTTTTCAGGAGCCTGTCGTTAGATGGTCAGGGCAGGCTCATCATCATCATCATTCTAAGGGCATCTAAGGTAATACAGCGCATTAGGCGCTTTCCAGTGTTAATTATATCTACCCTGAAATAAAAAAACCGCCGCCCTGTGAGGCGGCGGCTTTGATTGCCTTATTTTTTGCTGGTTTCAGCGGCTTTTTCATCCGCGGCAGCTTCAGGTTTAGCGTCTGCCTTTGGCGCTGGTTTGATATCCAGCAACTCGACATCAAAGACCAGCGTAGAGTTAGCCGGGATGCCCGGGACGCCGGTTTTGCCGTAAGCCAGATCCGGCGGGATGACCATTTTGATCTTGCCGCCTTTCTTGATGTTCTTCAGACCTTCAGTCCAGCCAGGGATAACGCCATCCAGACGGAAGCTCAGCGGTTCGCCACGGGTATAAGAGTTATCGAACTCTTTACCGTCGATCAGCGTCCCTTTGTAGTTCACGACAACAGTGTCGCTGTCTTTCGGCGCATCGCCGGTACCTTCTTTTTCTACTTTATACAGCAGACCGGTAGAGGAGGTTTTCACGCCTTTCTCTTTGGCGAAGGTGTCGCGGTAGGTTTTACCTTTCGCTTCGTTATCAGCAGCGTCTTTTTCCATTTTCTGCTGAGCAGAAGTCTTCACGCGGGTTTCGAAAGCCTGCAGGGTCTGTTCGATTTCCTGATCGGAGAGTTTGCTTTTATTGGCAAAAGCATCCTGAACACCGGCGATCAGCTGATCTTTATCCAGTTTAATGCCCAGTTTCTCTTGCTCTTTCAGGGAATTTTCCATGTAACGACCCAATGATGCTCCCAGGGCGTAAGCGGACTTCTGGTCGTCGTTTTTGAACGCAGCTTTGCTGTCGGCAGCCGCGGCAGGTTTTGCAGCATCAGCAGCAAATGCCAGCGGCGCGTTCAGGGCTACGGCCATTGTGGTCGCCAGAAGCGTTACTTTAAAAAATGATTTCATCCATCTCTCCAGGGCCGGGGCATCTCTCGCCCCAGGGTTAACGTAAATGAGAAGCGTACTATAAATCGTTGCAAAAGAAATCTACATACGAACGCTCCTGAATATCGCGTCTTTTCAGACTATTTTTGTGTAAATTAGTTTCCTGGCCAACGACGGAAAGCTGCGAAGAATCGTAAAGTTAAGTAGAATCCGCCGCGACTATTTCAGAACAGGGGGTCAATGATGAGCGACAAAACATTGGAAGCGCGACTGGCAGAATTAGAGAGTCGACTGGCGTTTCAGGAGGTCACCATTGAAGACCTGAATCAAACCGTGACGGCTCATGAGATGGAGATGGCAAAACTGCGCGATCACATTCGTCTGATGACAGAAAAGCTTAAAGCCAGCCAGCCTTCGCAGATTGCGGCACAGTCCGAAGAGACACCGCCGCCGCATTATTAAAACGAAAAAAAGCGGGGATTTCCCCGCTTTATCTTTTAACAACGCCCCTGCAGCCTGAAAGACAATGGGTATTTAGTGGCAGCCGCAACCGCCGTGACCGCCACAACCACCTTTACCATGTTCGTGGTCATGGCCGTGGCCGCCGCAGCAACCGTCGTGGTCGTGGTCATGATCGTGGTGATGATCATGCGCACCGTGAACGTGGCCGTGAGCCAGTTCTTCCGCCGTCGCTTCGCGAATCGCAACCACTTCAACGTTGAATTTCAGGTTCTGGCCCGCCAGCATGTGGTTGCCATCAACCACGACGTGGTCGTCTTCAACTTCAGTGATTTCAACCGGAACCGGACCCTGATCGGTTTCAGCCAGGAAACGCATGCCTACCTGCAGTTCGTCAACGCCCATGAAGACGTCTTTCGGCACACGCTGCACCAGGTTTTCATCATACTGGCCGTAGGCATCGTTTGCGGTAACAGCAACATCAAATTTGTCGCCCACTTCGTGACCGTCCAGCGCGTTTTCCAGGCCGGAAATCAGGGAACCGTGACCATGCAGGTAGTCCAGCGGCGCACTCACCGGAGACTCATCAACCAACACACCGTCTTCTGTACGTACCTGATAGGCCAGGCTGACCACCAGGTCTTTTGCTACTTTCATGATATCTCCTGAGCATGGGAAGAATAGTGGCGCAGATTGTAGCGGAATTCTGCACCCGTGTACCCACTAGCTTAAAAAAAGACGGCGCAGATCGCTACTCCGGATGAAAAATGCCGATCACTTGCTCGTCTTTGCGAACATGCTCGCGGGCCTCTTTATCCGCCTCGCGCATCTGGTGTCCGCACTTAACACACTCAACAATATCAACATTATTCTCACGCCACATGGCGAGAGAATCCTGCGCCTGGCATGCCGGACATTTCGCCCCTGCAATAAAACGTTTACGCACGCTCATCGTTCACCTTCTATTCAAATTCGTCCCAGCCGTCCAGCTGGCGTCGTTCCTGTTGCATTTCTCGCTGGAAAATCTCTTCCAGTTCGCGCCGAGCTTCCCGAACGCGGGAGATCTGCTGAGTATCGGTATGTACTGGCATTAGTTCGCGCAACATGCGCATGTCGAGTCGCCGAAAATGCAGTTGCGCACGCTGCGCCTGATGCGGGTGCATGCCTAAAGAAATCAGCGCCTTGCGCCCCAGTTCCAGCGCACTGGAAAAGGTCTCACGGGAGAAAAGTTTGACACCCGCCTGCAGCAACTCATGCGCTTCGACACGCCCCCGCGCTCGCGCCAGAATATGCAGATGCGGAAAATGCTGCTGGCAGACTTCCACCAGCTTCATGGTATCTTCCGGCTCGTTGCAGGTGATCACAATGGACTGTGCATCCTCTGCGCCAGCGGAACGCAGAAGTTCCACCTGCGTGGCATCACCGAAATACACTTTATAGCCATATTTTCGCATCAGGTTGACGGCGCTGATATCACGCTCCAGCACGGTAATGCGCATTTTGTTAGCCATCAGCAAACGGCTAATCACCTGACCGAAACGGCCAAAACCCACCACAATCACCTGCGGTTTATCGTTTTCCACCCAGGGCGCTTCGTCTTCTTCTTCCGGCGTATTCAGGCGACGGGAGAGCAGTGCATTAATTGCTTTCATCAACAACGGCGTGGTCATCATCGACAACGTGACAGTCACCAGCAGCAGCGCCATTTGATCATCCTGGAACAGCCGCTGCGATGACGCGCTGGAAAACAGCACAAAGGCGAATTCACCGCCCTGACTGAGCACCCCGGCAAACTGCATCCGTTCCGAACTGCGCAGACCGTTAACCCGCGCCAGCACATAAAGCACCAGTGTTTTTACGGCCACCAGCACAACCACACTGACCACCACCCACAACAGATGCGTGTACAGCACACCGAGATTCAGCGACATGCCAACGGAGATGAAAAAGAGCCCCAGCAACAAACCTTTAAACGGATCGATAGCGATTTCCAGTTCGTGGCGATACTCGCTCTCCGCCAGCAGCACCCCGGCGATAAACGTCCCCAGCGCCATCGACAGGCCCAGCGCATCCATAAACAGCGCCGATCCGAGCACCAGCAGCAGCGTCGCGGCGGTAAACACTTCCCTCACACCCGAGGCCGCAATGAAGCGGAACACCGGTCGCAGCAGGAATCGCCCGCCGACCAGCACGCCGGCAAACACCAGCACTTTCAGGCCGATTTTCATCCAGTCAGGGTGTTCATCGCCGGTTCCGGCCAGCAGCGGCACCAACGCCAGCGCAGGGATGACGGCCAAATCCTGGAACAGCAGCACCGAAAATCCCAGCTGCCCTGCCTCGCTGCGATTCATGCCTTTATCGCGCATCAGCTGTAACGCCATCGCGGTAGACGACATCGCCAGTCCAATACCGCCAACCACCGCCGCCTGCCACGAGAACTGGGTCAGGATCAGCAAACCCGCCAGGATCGCCGCACTAAAGGCGACCTGCAGCGCGCCAATACCAAAAATAGAGCGTCGTAGCTGCCAGAGTTTCGACGGATTCAGCTCCAGCCCGATGATGAACATCAGGAACACCACCCCGAGTTCGGAGAAATGGAGGATTTCATCGACATCGCTGATGAATCCCAGTCCCCAGGGGCCAATAGCGATCCCCGCCAGCAGATAACCCAGCACCGCGCCGATGCCCAGACGCGCCGCAAACGGCACCACAACCACCGCCGCAAACAAAAATATCACCCCCGCCAACAGCAGATCCGATCCTTCCATTAAAGACCTCCCGTCGTAACAGGTGACGCCAGCCATTCGCCATAGGCTTTAGCGTGGCTGGCCAGCGCTTCCGTCGGTTGACGGCGGGCCCAGTAAATAATGATCGGATTCATCCAGTGCATACGGCACATCGCCGCCGTCAGTTCAAACGGCCGCAGGATGTCGCTCATCGGATAGCGATTCAGCCCGTCGTGACGATAGGCCGCTTCCGGCTCACCCGTGGTGATCACGCTACGCCAGTACTTTCCCGCCAGTTGGTTCCCCCCCACTCCGCTGGCGAACCCCCGACTCAGCACGCGGTCGAGCCACTCTTTGAGTAACGACGGACAACTGTAGGTATACAGCGGGTGCTGAAAAACGATCACATCGTGCTCGCGCAGCAACTGTTGCTCGCGAGGGATATCAATAAAGAAGTCAGGATAATGTGCGTACAGGTCGTGTACCGTTACGTTACTGAGCTGCAGTGCCGGCTTAAGCAGAACCCGGTTCGCCACCGAGTCCTGAGATTCCGGATGGGCATACAGCAGCAAAACCTTCGCTGTCTGAGACATCATTCCCCTCCCGGTTTTTGAATCGTTGTCGTTTTGGGCTACCATGTCGGCCCGGTGCGGCAAATTGCTCACACCTTACATTATCATAATGACAAATTAACATAGTCTGAACATACGGCGCCTTATGATTGTTTTCTCCTCGTTACAAATTCGTCGCGGCGTTCGCGTCCTGCTGGAAAACGCCACCGCAACCATCAACCCCGGGCAAAAGGTCGGGCTGGTGGGTAAAAACGGCTGCGGTAAATCCACGCTGCTGGCGCTGCTAAAAAATGAGATCGCCGCCGATGCCGGTAGTTTTACTTATCCAGGAAACTGGCAGCTGGCGTGGGTCAATCAGGAAACACCGGCATTACCGGAACCCGCTTTAGACTATGTCATTGACGGTGACCGCGAATATCGTCAGCTGGAAGCCGAACTTCAGCAAGCCAACGAGCGCAATGACGGCCATGCGATTGCGACCGTCCACGGCAAACTGGACGCCATCGACGCCTGGACCATCCGCGCTCGCGCCTCCAGCCTGCTGCACGGTCTGGGGTTCAGCAATGAACAGCTGGAACGCCCGGTCAGCGATTTCTCCGGTGGCTGGCGCATGCGCCTTAACCTTGCGCAGGCGCTGATTTGCCGCTCCGATCTGCTACTGCTCGATGAACCGACCAACCACCTCGATCTCGACGCGGTGATCTGGCTGGAAAAATGGCTGAGAAGCTATCAGGGCACGCTGATCCTGATCTCTCACGATCGCGACTTTCTGGATCCGGTGGTCGATAAGATTATTCATATCGAGCAGGAAACGATGTTCGAGTACACCGGCAACTACAGCTCGTTCGAGCGTCAACGTGCGACGCGCCTTGCACAACAACAGGCGATGTACGAAAGCCAGCAGCAGCGCGTTGCGCATCTGCAAAGCTACATCGAGCGTTTCCGCGCCAAAGCGACGAAAGCCCGTCAGGCGCAGAGTCGCATTAAAATGCTCGAGCGCATGGAGCTTATTGCGCCTGCGCATGTCGACAACCCGTTCCATTTCAGTTTCCGCGCGCCGGAAAGTCTGCCCAACCCGTTGCTGAAAATGGAAAAGGTCAGCGCGGGCTATGGCGAGCGGATTATCCTCGACTCCATCAAGCTGAATCTGGTGCCGGGCTCGCGCATCGGTCTGCTGGGCCGTAACGGTGCGGGGAAATCGACACTGATTAAGCTGCTGGCGGGCGAACTGGCACCAGTAAGCGGCGACATTGGTCTGGCGAAAGGCATTAAGCTCGGCTACTTCGCGCAGCATCAGCTGGAATTCTTACGCGCCGACGAATCCCCACTTCAGCATCTTGCCCGCCTCGCGCCGCAGGAACTGGAGCAGAAGCTTCGCGATTATCTCGGCGGCTTTGGTTTCCAGGGCGATAAGGTCAGCGAACATACCGCCCGCTTCTCTGGCGGCGAAAAAGCGCGACTGGTGTTGGCGCTGATCGTCTGGCAGCGCCCTAATCTGCTGCTGCTCGACGAACCGACCAACCACCTCGATCTCGACATGCGCCAGGCGCTGACCGAAGCGTTGATCGAATTCGAAGGCGCGCTGGTGGTGGTATCGCACGACCGTCATCTGCTGCGTTCGACGACCGACGATCTTTATCTGGTGCATGATGGTAAAGTGGAACCTTTCGATGGCGATCTGGATGATTATCAGCAATGGCTGAGTGACGTTCAGAAACAGGAAAATCAGCCTGCGGAAACCTCAAAAGACAACGCCAACAGCGCGCAGGCGCGTAAAGACCAGAAGCGCCGTGACGCTGAGCTTCGCGCGCAAACCCAGCCACTGCGTAAAGAGATTGCCCGCTTAGAAAAAGAGATGGAAAAACTGCACGCGCAACTGGCGCAGGCAGAAGAGAAACTCGGCGACAGCGGGTTGTACGATCCCGAACGCAAAAACGAGCTGACGGCATGTCTGCAACAACAGGCCAGCGCAAAGTCAGGTCTCGAGACCTGTGAAATGGCGTGGCTGGAGGCCCAGGAACAGCTCGAACAGATGCAGCAGGAAAGCTAACCGTAGAAATCAGGCTTTGTGGATGACAAAGCCTGTTTTTTTCTGATGAATCAGATATTGCCGTGGTTAATGCCCGTCAGCGTCGCATTCACATCAAAGAGTTTGGAAATCACCTCCTCGACGCCAAATGCTTTCAGGCGCGCAGCATGTTTTTCCACGTACGCCAGCGCCGTCTCTTCGGATTCAAACAGGTAAATACCACCGGCTTCGTGGTGCTTTTCGCTCTCCGTCCAGATCTTCCAGATGAACCCCGGCTCCTCATTAATCGACCTGGCAAGATCCACCAGTTGGCGGGACATCTCCTCGCCAAACGGGCCGTTAAAACTGAAATGGATCTGCAATAATTTTCTGGACATTATTCCCTCCTGGAATGAGTTGGCCTTAAGTATAACCACAAAAAATACCATGTTTTTCGCGACAGCTGGCGCAATTCGTGCCCCAACCGACCAATACGAAGATAACCGCCGAAATCTGCACCATTTGCCTCATTTTCATAAACACAAATGTAGAGTGAAGGTATAGTAAACACTGATTAGTTGAAGACATCGCACAATTATGGCTCAGATTACCCCTGTTGAAATCGACATTCCGCCGGACGACAGCGCCGCATTTATTCCCATGCGGGGTGGCAGCAATCGTCACCTGCAGACGATGCTGCCGCGGCTTATTCGCCGGAAATTACAGTTCACTCCGCACTGGCAGCGGCTGGAGCTCCCTGATGGCGATTTCGTCGATCTGGCCTGGAGCGAAGATCCCGCGCAGGCGCGGCATAAACCCCGCCTGGTGGTGTTCCATGGCCTGGAAGGCAGCCTGCACAGCCCTTATGCACATGGTCTGATTCATGCAGCCAGGCAGCGCGGCTGGTTGGGCGTGGTGATGCATTTTCGCGGCTGCAGCGGTGAACCGAATCGCAACGAACGCATCTACCATTCCGGCGAAACCGAAGACGGTACCTGGTTCCTGCACTGGCTGCGTCGTGAATTTGGCGACGTGCCGACAGCGGCGGTGGGCTATTCCCTCGGCGGCAATATGCTCGGCTGTCTGCTGGCGAAAGAGGGCGATGCGGTTCCGCTGGAGGCGGCGGTCATCGTCTCCGCGCCATTTATGCTCGAAGCCTGCAGCTACCACATGAACAAAGGTTTTTCCCGCGTCTACCAACGCTATCTGTTGAATCTTCTGAAAGCCAACGCCGCGCGGAAGCTGAAGGCCTATCCCGGTACGCTGCCCGTTGATTTACGCCAGTTGAAAGCCGTGCGCCGCATTCGTGACTTCGACGATTTGATCACCGCGAAAATCCACGGTTTCGCCGATGCGCTGGACTATTATCGCCAGTGCAGCGCGATGCCAGTATTAAGCCACGTAACGAAACCGACGCTGATTATCCACTCAAAGGATGATCCGTTTATGGATCACCACTCCATTCCGCCCAAAACGCATCTGCCAGTGAATGTTGAGTATCAACTGACCGAGCATGGTGGCCATGTGGGGTTTGTGGGAGGCACATGGCGTAAGCCGGAGATGTGGCTGGAAAAGCGCATTCCGGACTGGCTGAGCCGCTGGCTGGGGGTACCGTCATGTTGATTCCCTGGCAGGAGTTGCCGCCCGAGACGCTGGACAATTTGATTGAAAGCTTTGTCTTACGTGAAGGCACAGACTATGGTGAACATGAACGTTCGCTAAAAGATAAAGTCGCTGACGTCAAACGACAGTTACAAAACGGTGATGCCGTGCTTATCTGGTCTGAACTTCACGAGACGGTCAATATCATGCCCCGCTCGCAGTTCCACGACTCACCCGACTAAGAACCCATTCAGGGAGTTGTTCGCTATGTCTGCCAAACATCCGGTGATTGCCGTCACAGGCTCCAGTGGTGCTGGAACCACGACCACCAGCCTCGCCTTTCGTAAGATCTTCGCCCAACTTGAACTGCATGCGGCCGAAGTGGAAGGTGACAGTTTTCACCGTTATACCCGCCCGGAAATGGACATGGCCATCCGTAAGGCGCGCGACCTGGGAAAGCACATCAGCTATTTTGGTCCCGAGGCGAATGACTTTGGTCTGCTGGAGCAGACTTTCCGCGAATACGGACGTTCCGGGAAAGGTCAATCGCGAAAATATCTGCACACCTATGACGAAGCCGTTCCCTGGAATCAGGTGCCAGGCACCTTTACGCCCTGGCAACCGCTGCCGGAACCGACCGACGTTTTGTTCTATGAAGGGCTGCACGGCGGTGTCGTCACGCACGATCACGATGTCGCCAGCCATGTGGATTTACTGGTCGGTGTGGTGCCTATCGTTAACCTGGAGTGGATCCAGAAACTCATCCGCGATACCAGTGAGCGCGGTCATTCACGCGAAGCGGTGATGGATTCCGTCGTTCGCTCGATGGAAGACTACATTAATTTCATCACACCACAGTTTTCGCGCACCCATATTAACTTCCAGCGCGTGCCAACCGTCGACACCTCCAACCCGTTCGCGGCTAAAGGCATTCCGTCACTGGATGAAAGCTTTGTTGTTATTCATTTCCGTAATCTGGAAGGTATCGATTACCCCTGGCTGCTGGCGATGCTACAGGGCTCGTTCATTTCACATATGAATACGCTGGTGGTGCCGGGCGGCAAAATGGGGCTGGCGATGGAACTGATCATGATGCCGCTGGTGAAGCGGATTATGGAAGGCAAGAAAATCGGTTAACCACGCAGGCGGGTAAGCGCAATGTTACCCGCCCAGGTCGTTAGCCTTCGATCACTTCGTATGAATGCGTAATCGTCACGGCTTTTTCGAGCATCAATGCCACAGAGCAGTATTTTTCCGCTGAAAGATCCACCGCGCGGGAAACCGCCGCGTCTTTCAGACTTTTTCCCGTCACAATGAAATGAAGGTTAATACTGGTGAAATAACGGGGGGCTTCTTCGCGGCGTTCGGAGGTCAGTTTGACCTCACAATCGGTCACGTCGTTACGCCCTTTTTGCAGGATAGAAACCACGTCGATAGCGCTACAGCCGCCTGCTGCCATCAGCACCATTTCCATCGGACTGGGAGCCTTATCCCCGGAGTTCCCATCCATAAGAATTTGATGTCCTGAGGCTGACTCGCCGAGGAAGGTCAGCCCCTCAATCCACTTCACACGCGCTTGCATATTTTTTAACTCCCGGTTTGCAATTTTCTTCTCAGATTACGCGCACATAACTTTTCTCGCAACGGAAGTCGACCTGCGTCATGCTGAAGCGAGACACCAGGAGACAGCCGGGAAAAGCTATGCTAAAACAGACGAGATGCTACAGTGATACTTATGAAGTAGTGCATGTATGCAGAGGACATCACATTACTGGCTGGTTATTATTATTTTATCAGCCCCTTCCCAGGTATCGGGAAGAATTCGATTGCAACCCAGTGGCTGAAGTTAACGCCGCTGGAGACAGCTTATAACAGAGGATAATCGCACATGGTGCTTGGCAAACCGCAAACAGACCCGACACTCGAATGGTTCTTGTCTCATTGCCACATTCATAAGTACCCGTCAAAGAGCACGCTGATTCACCAGGGTGAAAAGGCAGAAACGTTGTATTACATCGTGAAAGGCTCGGTGGCTGTACTCATCAAGGATGAAGAGGGTAAAGAGATGATTCTTTCTTACCTGAACCAGGGCGATTTCATCGGTGAATTAGGCCTCTTTGAAGAGGGGCAGGAACGTAGTGCGTGGGTGCGCGCCAAAACGGCTTGTGAAGTGGCTGAAATTTCCTATAAAAAATTCCGTCAGCTCATCCAGGTTAACCCTGACATCCTGATGCGCCTCTCGTCTCAGATGGCTCGTCGTCTGCAGGTCACTTCCGAGAAAGTGGGTAACCTCGCCTTCCTGGACGTTACCGGCCGTATCGCGCAGACGCTGCTGAACCTGGCCAAACAGCCAGATGCCATGACTCACCCGGACGGCATGCAGATCAAGATCACCCGTCAGGAAATCGGCCAGATCGTCGGCTGCTCCCGCGAAACTGTGGGTCGTATCCTGAAAATGCTGGAAGATCAAAACCTGATCTCCGCGCACGGTAAAACCATCGTCGTATACGGTACCCGCTAATACAGCCCGGCGGCGCGTTGCCAAACACAACGCGCCGTTTTGCTTTCTTCATGTGGCGTCGACTGATTTATCACCCGGAAGTTAACTACGCACTGCGACAGACGCTGGTGTTGTCTCTCCCTGTGATTGTGGGTCTGCTTTTCGGTCAGCTACAGCACGGTTTACTCTTCTCGCTGGTCCCCGCCTGCTGCAACATCGCCGGGCTGGATACACCGCATAAACGCTTTTTCAAACGCCTGATTATTGGCGGCACGCTGTTCGCGGGTTGCAGCCTGATAGTCCAGTTATTGCTGGCCCGCGACGTTCCGCTGCCCGTGATCCTCACCAGTCTGACCCTGCTACTGGGTGTCACGGCGGAGATCAGTCCGCTGCATGCCCGCCTGCTGCCAGCCTCACTCATCGCCGCTATTTTTACGCTCAGTCTGGCGGGAAACATGCCGGTCTGGCAGCCACTGCTGCTCTATGCGCTCGGCACGCTATGGTATGGGCTGTTTAACTGGTTCTGGTTCTGGATGTGGAAAGAGCAGCCACTGCGTGAATCCCTGAGCCTGTTCTACCGCCAACTGGCGGAATACTGTGAAGCCAAATACAGCATGCTGACGCAGCACACCGACCCGAACACCGCGCTTCCGCCGTTACTGACGCGCCAGCAAAAAACGGTGGATTTGATCACCCAGTGTTACCAGCAGCTTCATATGTTGGCCGCCAATAAAAACCGCGATTACAAACGTCTGCTGCGTGCATTTCAGGTTGGGCTGGATTTACAGGAGCATATTTCCGTCAGCCTCCACCAGCCCGAAGAGGTGCAGAAACTGGTGGAGCGCAGCCACGCGGAAGCGGTAATTCGCTGGAACGCACAGACTGTCGCCGCACGTCTGCGGGTGCTGGCGGACGACATCCTCTATCATCGCTACCCCAGCCGCTTCAGTATGGATAAGCAAATCGGCGCGCTGGAGAAAATCGCCGATCAGCACCCCGATAACCCGGTCGGCCAGTTCTGCGCCTGGCATTTCAGCCGCATTGCCCGCGTTCTGCGCACCCAGCGACCGCTCTATCCGCGCGATCTGATGGCCGACAAAACACGCCGTCTGCCGGTGTTCCCGGCGCTGAAAAGTTATCTGTCGCTGAAATCCTCCGCGCTGCGTAGCGCCGCGCGGATCAGCGTCATGTTAAGCATCGCCAGCCTGATGGGGACCGCGCTGCATCTGCCAAAACCGTACTGGATCCTGATGACCATCCTGCTGGTGACGCAAAACGGGTATGGCGCGACGCGAGTACGTATTTTCCATCGCGCCGCCGGAACGCTGGCGGGGTTGTTTATTGTCGGCGCTGCGCTGCACTTCCACGTTCCCGAAAGCTATACGCTGTCGGCGATGCTGGTGATTACGCTCGTCAGCTATCTGATTATTCGCAAAAACTACGGCTGGGCGACCGTCGGCTTTACAGTCACCGCCGTATTCACCATCCAGATACTGACGCTGAACGGCGAGGAATTTATCGTCGCTCGGTTTATCGATACGGTGATTGGCTGTCTGATTGCGTTTGGCGGCATGGTCTGGCTGTGGCCGCAATGGCAAAGCGGGCTGCTGCGTAAAAACGCCATGGATGCGCTGGAAGCGGATCAGGATGCCATCCGCTTAATCCTGAGTGACGATCCGCAAGCCCCGGCGCTGGCGTATCAGCGGATGCGCGTCAATCAGGCGCACAACGCCCTGTTTAACTCGCTCAATCAGGCGATGCAGGAGCCCGGTTTTAACACCCGTTACCTGGAAGATATGAAATTGTGGGTCACGCACAGCCAGTTTATCGTCGAGCATATCAACGCCATGACGACGCTGGCACGCGAACACACTATGCTGACGCCTGATCTGGCGCAACGTTATCTGCAGTCTTGCGAAATTGCTCTGCAGCGCTGCCAACAGCGACTGGAATATGATGAGGCGGGAAGCAGCGGCGATGCCAACATTATGGAGTCGCCGGAAACGCTGTCCCACGGCGCGTTAAGCACCATGGAACAGCATCTTCAGCGTGTGCTGGGGCACCTGAATACCATGCACACTATCTCCTCGGTAGCCTGGCGCCAGCGCCCGCATCACGGCATCTGGCTGACCAAACGCTTCGGAAAAACTATGCCGCAATAACGGCTTTCACCGCCTGCGCCAGGCGTGCCATGCCTTCGTCAATATCGGCCTCGTCAATCACCAGCGATGGCGCAAAACGCATGACATCCGGCCCGGCATTGAGCACCATGACCCCTGCATCTGCCGCGGCGTAGAGGAAGTCCCGCGCCCGGCCCTGATACTGTGGTTTCAGCTCCGCGCCAATCAGTAGCCCCATGCCACGAATATCGCTGAACAGATCGTATTGCGCGTCGATCTGCTGTAAATGCTGCACAAAGCGCTCACGTTTCACCTGGATACCGCTCAGCACTTCCGGCGTATTAATGATGTCAAACGCCGCGCCAGCCACCGCACAGGCCAGCGGGTTACCGCCGTAGGTGGAGCCGTGAGAACCCACATGAAACGCGCTGGCGATCTCCTCTGTTGTCAGCATCGCGCTGATGGGGAAACCGCCGCCCAGGGCTTTCGCGCTGGTGAGAATATCTGGCGTCACGCCATAGTGCATATAGGCGAACAGCGAGCCGGTGCGCCCCATGCCGCATTGCACTTCATCAAACACCAGCAGTGCCTGATGCTTATCGCACAGGTCACGCAGCCCTTGCAGAAACGCAGGTGTTGCCGCCGTTACGCCGCCTTCGCCCTGAACCGGCTCCACCACCACCGCGCAGGTGTGATCGTCCATCACCGCTTCTACCGCATGCAGATCGTTGAACGGCACGTGGATGATATCGGCCGGTTTCGGGCCAAAGCCGTCGGAATACTTCGGCTGGCCGCCGACGGAAACGGTAAACAGCGAGCGCCCGTGAAATGCGTTGTGGAAGGCAATGATTTTGGTTTTATAAGGGCTGTGACGCGTCGAGGCATAGTAGCGCGCCAGCTTGAAGGCGGTTTCGTTCGCTTCTGTCCCGGAATTCATAAACACCACGCGCTCAGCAAAGGTGGCGTCGACAAGCTTACGACCGAGACGCAGCGCTGGTTCATTGGTAAACACGTTGCTGGTATGCCACAGCGTTTCGCCCTGCGCATGCAGCGCTGCCACCAGTTGTGGATGACAATGCCCCAGCGCGGTGACCGCAATGCCGCCCGCGAAATCAATGTATTCTTTGCCCTGCTGATCCCATACCCGACTGCCTTTGCCCTTCACCGGAATAAATTCCGCTGGCGCATAAATGGGCAATATCACTTCATCGAATGTTGCGCGGGTAATTGCAGGTTGTTCAGTTGCCATGCCTTGACCACCTTTCATGCAGCAAATTATGAGAAATTACTCATAAAATATGCATAAAAAATCACCCAAAGGCAACTACAATTCAGCGATGGATAAACCGGGCGAGCAGGTCGAGCCCCTGTTCGCTGAGAATGCTTTCCGGGTGAAACTGCACCCCTTCCAGATCCCATTCGCGGTGGCGGATGCCCATGATTTCACCGCTATCGCTGCGCGCCGTCACTTCAAAACAGGCGGGTAACGTCGGCGGGTCGATCACCAGAGAGTGGTAGCGCGTGACGGTAAGTGGGTTATTCAGCCCGCGAAAAACGCCCTGATTATTGTGCGTAATGGTCGAGGTTTTACCATGCATAACTCTGGCGGCCCGCACGATAGTAGCGCCGAACACCTGGCCAATGGCCTGATGCCCGAGGCAAACGCCGAGGATCGGCAGTTTACCGGCATAGTGGCGAATCACGTCCAGCGAAATGCCGGATTCATCCGGTGTGCAGGGGCCGGGGGAGATGACGATTTTTTTCGGCGCCAGCGCCGCGATCTCCGCCAGTGTAATTTCATCGTTACGCTTAACGACCACCTCTGCGCCAAGCTCGCAAAAATACTGGTAGAGGTTCCAGGTAAACGAATCGTAGTTATCAATCAGCAGGATCATGGCGGCTCCGGAACAAAAAACCGCCCTATTCTACTCACTTTCCCGCGCTTCGTTGACCACTTTACGGAAGATTGCGTTAAGTTCGCGCAGATCGCCCATGGCACCATTCTGATTGGCCTGCGCCCAGGCCGCAGGATCAATACCCCGCCAGTCGAGCTGATAACCCGCGTGGATCGCCAGTTGCTCAAAGAAAATCCGTTGCGCCAGCCCGTTGCCCAACCGGAACGGATGTAGCACGTTGATTTCGCAATAGTAGTGGCTGAGGCGCTCCACAAACTCGTCTTCGCTCAGGCCCGCGAGATAGTCCTCTTCTTCCAGATCCTGCATCAGGGCGTTACCCTCTTTTTCGATATAGGCGAAATGGCAGAAGCGGGTATCACCCTGATAAATATCAACTTCGCGATATTCGCCCGCCCAGTCAAAGATGTCCTGATACAGATGATGGTGAATGGCGCACAAATGCGGCAACCCCCGCGCAGGTGGGCCAAGTTGCAGCGTCGCGGCGCGCAGGGCGGTCATTTCATACGCAGCCTGTTCCAGCCGGTCTGCCTGGTGGATGTTCAGGCGGTTTCGCATCACGTTCAGACCGGGGTAAAGGTAAGGATCGCGATCGTTGCCGTATTTATCGCTCATAATGCCTCCTCAGCGCGTCAAGACGTTCTTCTATCTCATCGGCATTCAGCGTAATGAGTGGAATATCCACACGCTCCAGGCGGCGGCTGGCCTGAAAATTGACGTTACGGCTTCGTTCCCAGCATCGGGATTTTTGCTTTTCGGTGAGTGGTTTCATGTGACCTCACTGATCGTCCCCTGTTTGCCACAAGTATAAGCAGCAATTATCAGTTACGCAGGGAGGTCACCATTGCGCGGGTGCTGACACCCGCGCGAAGACGCGTTACGGCAGGACTTTCGCGGAGAGAATGACGACCGGTTTTGACGGCACATTTTGGTACGGGCCGACATCGTGCGTAGGCACCTGGGAGATTTTGTCTGCCACATCCATCCCTTTCACTACTTTACCAAACACGGCGTAACCAAAATCACGCTGACCGTGGTCAAGGAAGGCGTTATCGGCGACGTTGATAAAGAACTGGCTGGTGGCGCTGTCTTTGTCAGCAGTACGCGCCATAGAAATGGTGCCGCGGGTATTGCGCAAGCCGTTATCGGCTTCGTTTTTGATCGGCGGATTCGGCTGTTTCTGCTGCATCTGCTCGGTAAAACCGCCGCCCTGAACCATAAAACCCGGGATAACGCGGTGGAACGTGGTGCTGTTATAGAAACCGCTATTCACGTAGGTCAGGAAGTTTTCG
The DNA here is from genome assembly GCF_030053895.1 of Trabulsiella odontotermitis. Taxonomy (NCBI): domain Bacteria; kingdom Pseudomonadati; phylum Pseudomonadota; class Gammaproteobacteria; order Enterobacterales; family Enterobacteriaceae; genus Trabulsiella; species Trabulsiella odontotermitis. The sequence continues at coordinate 326,978 of NZ_CP125781.1, read as the reverse complement.
ACAGATACCGGCGCTTTCTGCTTATCCAGTTCCAGCTCAATATTCCCCGCGGAGGTCGTCAGCAACACATGCGGATCGCCCTTTGCTGCCAGAGCCGCAGGAGAAATAGCTGAGAATGCGAAGACGGCAGCGACCGCCGCCAGTGTTGATTTGAGCATGCGTGTTCCTTAACGGGTGCAGTAACAGTAGCGAGTGGCTTGATTCTAAAGAGCCTTCTCACCCCAGGCCAGTGATTTACCTAATTTTACCTGACAGACACAATTGTAACGGCCTGAGCCCCGGTTTTTCTGTCCTAAAAACGTGACATCAATCACGAAAATGTTTGCAATGCTCTCTTCATTTCAGAATAAACATTTAATTACATCACCCGAACGAATAAAATCTGTTCGCTCAGCGCGATGTCAATGCGCTTTACACTTCCATTCACAGGCCAGTCAATGACTAACAGCAACCGAATCAAGCTTACATGGATCAGCTTTTTCTCCTACGCCCTCACTGGCGCGTTGGTGATCGTCACCGGGATGGTGATGGGGAACATCGCGGAGTACTTCCATCTGCCTGTATCCAGTATGAGTAACACATTCACATTCCTCAACGCAGGCATTCTGATTTCCATTTTTCTGAATGCCTGGCTGATGGAAATCGTGCCATTAAAAACACAGTTGCGATTTGGCTTTATCCTGATGGTGCTGGCCGTTGCGGGCCTGATGCTCAGCCACAGCCTGGCGCTGTTTTCCGCCGCCATGTTTGTGCTGGGTCTGGTCAGCGGGATCACCATGTCGATCGGGACCTTCCTGATTACCCATATGTACGAAGGCCGTCAGCGCGGCGCGCGTCTGTTATTCACCGACTCGTTCTTCAGCATGGCCGGGATGATCTTCCCGATGGTTGCCGCGATTTTACTGGCGCGCAGCATTGAGTGGTACTGGGTTTACGCCTGCATCGGTCTGGTCTACGTCGCTATCTTCCTGCTAACCTTTGGCTGTGAATTCCCGGTACTGGGTAAAAAAGCGCAGGTCAGCGACGAGCCGGTGGCGAAAGAGAAATGGGGCATTGGCGTGCTGTTTCTGTCCATTGCCGCGCTGTGCTACATCCTCGGCCAACTGGGCTTCATCTCCTGGGTGCCGGAATATGCGAAAGGGCTGGGCATGAGCCTGAACGACGCAGGCAAACTGGTGAGTGACTTCTGGATGTCATACATGTTCGGCATGTGGGCGTTCAGCTTCATTCTGCGTTTCTTCGATCTGCAACGCATTCTGACTGTACTGGCCGGCATGGCGACCGTCCTGATGTACCTGTTCATCACCGGTTCGCCGGAGCACATGCCGTGGTTCATTCTGACGCTCGGCTTCTTCTCCAGCGCCATTTACACCTCAATCATCACGCTCGGCTCTCAGCAAACCAAAGTGGCTTCACCGAAACTGGTGAACTTCGTGCTGACCTGCGGCACCATCGGCACCATGCTGACCTTCGTCGTCACTGGCCCGATCGTTGCGCATAGCGGCCCACAGGCGGCGCTGATGACGGCGAACGGTCTGTACGCCGTCGTGTTCGTGATGTGCTTCGTTCTCGGCTTCGTTACCCGCCATCGCCAGCACAACGTGGCGGCAACGGCGTCTCACTAAGCTTTTATGCCCCTTTGTCGCTGGCAAAGGGGCTGTTGCGGGTAAAAAAGACCTCTTCTCCACCACTATCCGTTTGCACCCATGTCTGCGCCAGTTGGGTCGTGGCAATTACTCTCCCCTGACGAATTGACCAGCGCACCGGCGACTGCGTCCGTACCGCTTCAAAACCATTCTCCACAGGCAGTATCACCAGGTTCGCCGGGTTTCCGGTAGCGATGCCGTAGTCCTTCAGCCCGAAGGTGCGCGCACTGTTGTGAGTGATAAGCGTCAGGCCGTCATTGATTTGCCCATAACCCATCATCTGGCAGACATGCAGCCCCATATGCAACACCTGCAGCATATTGCCGGTGCCCAGCGGGTACCACGGATCGAACACGTCATCATGACCAAAGCAGACGTTAATGTCCGCCGCCAGCAACTCTTTTACGCGCGTGATGCCACGGCGTTTCGGGTAATCATCAAAGCGTCCCTGCAGATGAATATTCACCAGCGGGTTAGCCACAAAGTTAATGCCTGACAGCTTAAGCAGGCGGAAGAGACGCGACGTGTATGCGCCGTTATAAGAGTGCATGGCAGTGGTGTGGCTGGCGGTGACACGCGCGCCCATGCCCTCTTTAAGCGCCAGCGCGGCCACGGTTTCAACAAAACGCGACTGTTCGTCGTCAATTTCATCACAATGGATATCCAGCGGCCGGTCATATTTCTTCGCCAGCGCAAAGGCGATGTGCAGCGACTCAACGCCATATTCGCGGGTAAATTCGAAATGCGGGATCGCCCCGACCACATCTGCGCCGAGCTTCAGCGCCTCTTCAAGCAATGCCTCGCCGTTGGGATAAGAGAGGATCCCCTCCTGGGGAAACGCCACGATCTGTAGCTCCACCCACGGCGCCACCTCCTGCTTCACTTCCAGCATCGCCTTCAGTGCGGTGAGTGTCGGGTCAGAAACATCCACATGGGTGCGCACAAACTGGATGCCGTTGGCGATTTGCCACTTCAGCGTTTTCCAGGCACGGGCTTTGACGTCGGCGTGACTGAGCAACGCCTTGCGTTCAGCCCAGCGCTCAATCCCTTCAAACAACGTGCCTGACTGATTCCAGTGCGGTTCGCCAGCCGTCTGAGTGGTATCAAGATGGATATGCGGTTCGATAAACGGCGGGATCGCCAGTCCGCCACGGGCATTCAGCACTTCATAATTTTCGTTTCTGGCTTCTCCCATAGGAGTAATCGCGCCGAAACGGCCTTTATCGATCGCTATCTGCCATAAACCCTCGCGATCCGCTAAATGGACGTTTTGTATCAGCCAGAGTGGTGCGGTTGTCATGCCTTCTCTCCTGTGGATACGGGATTATGCTGCCATGTCTGCTCTGCGCGTTTTTTCACCTCATTTTGTACACAAAAAGTACAAAACAAAAAAGCCTGCCTTTTCCACAACTTATTAAAATCCTGACAAATCATAGAGATACCCATTAAGTGGTAGGTGAAGGCGCATTTGATTTACATCAATAAGCAGGGTTGCTGAATCGTTAAGGTAGGCGGTAATAGAAAAGAAATCGAGGCTAAAATGAGCAAAGTCAGACTCGCTATCATCGGTAACGGCATGGTCGGTCACCGCTTTATTGAGGATCTCCTTGATAAAGCGCCCGCCGACCAGTTCGACATTACCGTGTTCTGTGAAGAACCCCGCATCGCCTACGACCGCGTCCACCTGTCATCTTACTTCTCTCATCACACAGCGGAAGAACTTTCGCTGGTCCGCGAAGGATTTTATGAGAAGCATGGCATTAAAGTGCTGGTCGGTGAACGGGCGATCACCATCAACCGTCAGGAGAAAGTGATCCACTCCAGCGCGGGCCGCACGGTGTTTTACGACAAGCTGATCATGGCGACCGGTTCTTATCCGTGGATCCCGCCGATCAAAGGCTCAGAAACGCAGGACACGTTCGTTTACCGCACCATAGAAGATCTCAATGCCATTGAATCCTGTGCCCGTCGCAGCAAACGCGGCGCGGTGGTCGGTGGTGGTCTGCTCGGTCTGGAAGCCGCTGGCGCGCTGAAAAACCTCGGTGTCGAAACCCATGTGATCGAGTTCGCGCCGATGCTGATGGCGGAACAGCTCGACCAGATGGGCGGCGAGCAGTTAAAACGTAAAATCGAAAGCATGGGTGTGCGCGTACACACCAGTAAAAACACCAAAGAGATCGTTCAGGAAGGCACCGACGCGCGTAAAACCATGCGCTTTGCTGACGGCAGCGAGCTGGAAGTCGACTTTATTGTCTTCTCAACCGGCATTCGTCCGCGCGACAAACTCGCCACCCAGTGCGGTCTGGCAGTTGCGCAGCGTGGCGGCATCATGATCAACGACTGTTGCCAGACTTCCGATCCGGATATCTACGCCATCGGCGAATGCGCCAGCTGGAACAACCGCGTGTATGGTCTGGTGGCCCCGGGCTACAAAATGGCGCAGGTGGCGGTTGACCATATCATCGGTCGCGAAAACGTCTTTGAAGGTGCCGATCTTAGCGCCAAACTGAAGCTGCTGGGTGTGGATGTGGGTGGCATTGGCGATGCGCATGGCCGCACGCCAGCGTGCCGCAGCTACGTCTACCTCGACGAAAGCAAAGAAGTTTATAAACGGCTGATCGTCAGCGCCGACAACAAAACCCTGCTCGGTGCGGTGCTGGTGGGCGATACCAGTGACTACGGCAACCTGCTGCAACTGGTGCTGAACGCCATCGAACTGCCGGATAACCCGGACTCGCTGATCCTGCCCGCGCATGCCGCAGGCGGTAAACCGGCGATCGGGGTGGATAAGCTACCGGACAGCGCGCAAATTTGCTCCTGCTTTGACGTTACTAAAGGTGCGCTGATCGCCGCCATCAACAAAGGCTGCCACACCGTGGCGGCGCTGAAAGCCGAAACCAAAGCCGGAACCGGCTGCGGCGGCTGTATTCCGCTGGTGACGCAGGTGCTGAATGCCGAGCTGGCGAAACAGGGCATTGAAGTGAACCATAACCTGTGCGAACACTTTGCTTATTCGCGCCAGGAGCTGTATCACCTCATCCGCGTGGAAGGCATCAAAACCTTCGACGAGCTGCTGGAAAAACACGGTCAGGGCTACGGTTGCGAAGTATGTAAACCGACCGTCGGTTCCCTGCTGGCTTCCTGCTGGAACGACTATATCCTGAAACCGGAACTGACGCCGTTGCAGGATACCAACGACAACTTCCTGGCGAACATCCAGAAAGATGGCACCTATTCGGTTATTCCGCGCTCTGCGGGTGGCGAAATCACTCCGGAAGGACTGATAGCGGTCGGTCGCATCGCTGCCGAATTTAACCTGTACACCAAAATCACCGGTTCCCAGCGTATCGGTCTGTTTGGCGCGCAGAAAGATGATCTGCCGGAAATCTGGCGTCAGTTGATTGAGGCTGGCTTCGAAACGGGTCACGCATACGCCAAAGCGCTGCGTATGGCGAAAACCTGCGTCGGCAGCACCTGGTGCCGTTATGGCGTGGGCGACAGCGTCGGCTTCGGCGTTGAGCTGGAAAACCGCTACAAGGGCATTCGCACTCCGCACAAAATGAAATTCGGCGTCTCCGGCTGCACCCGCGAATGTGCAGAAGCGCAGGGTAAAGATGTGGGGATTATCGCTACCGAGAAAGGCTGGAACCTGTACGTCTGCGGCAACGGCGGGATGAAACCACGCCACGCTGATCTGCTGGCTGCCGACCTCGATCGCGACACACTGATCACCTACCTCGATCGCTTCATGATGTTTTACATCCGCACCGCCGATAAGCTGACGCGTACCGCGCCGTGGCTGGACGCGATGGAAGGCGGCATCGACTACCTGAAGAGCGTCATCATCGACGACAAACTCGGCCTGAACGCGCAACTGGAAGCCGAGCTGGAACGCCTGCGCGCGGCGTTCGCCTGCGAATGGACGGAAACCGTCAACAACCCGGCGGCACAGGTTCGCTTCAGACACTTTATCAACAGCACCCAACGCGACCCGAATGTGCAGATCGTTCCTGAACGTGCACAGCATCGCCCGGCCACGCCCTATGAGCGCATTCCGGTCACTCTGGTGGAGGAAAACGCATGAGCCAGTGGATAACCATCTGCAGTATCGACGATATCCTGCCGAAAACCGGCGTCTGCGCCCTGTTGGGCCACCAGCAGGTGGCGGTTTTCCGCCCTCACCGCGACGAGCAGGTGTTTGCCATCAGTAACATCGATCCATTCTTCGAGGCCAGCGTATTGTCCCGCGGTCTGATTGCCGAACATGACGGTGAGCTATGGGTCGCCAGCCCACTGAAAAAACAGCGCTTCCGCCTGCGCGACGGCAAGTGCATGGAAGACGAAAACCACTCCGTCGCCCATTTTGATGCCCGCGTTAAAGACGGACAGGTACAGTTGAAGGCCTGATCGTTTTGGGAATAAGTAATACCAAAAACGTATGAATGGAGAAGGAGAGCAGCAGGAAAAATCGTGTATTCCGGACGATGACTGCTGTTATCCTTACCGCCATGACGCATCCCCGCATTTCTCTTGTTCATTCCGTGAGGTTACCCCGTGGATCACCTGCCAATATTCTGCCAACTGCGCGATCGCGACTGTTTACTGGTCGGCGGTGGCGATGTTGCCGAGCGCAAGGCCAGATTGCTGCTGGATGCAGGCGCACGACTGACCGTCAATGCCCGTGATGTTGTCCCTCAGTTCACCGTCTGGGCTGAAAGCGGCAGCGTGACACTGGTGAAGGGCGATTTTAATCCATCCCTGCTCGACACCAGCTGGCTGGTGATTGCCGCCACCGACGATGAACAGGTTAACGAGCGGGTCAGTCAGGCGGCGGAAGCGCGCCGTATTTTCTGTAACGTGGTCGATGCGCCAAAACAGGCAAGCTTTATCATGCCGTCAATCATCGACCGTTCGCCGTTGATGGTCGCCGTCTCGTCCGGTGGTACTTCCCCGGTGCTGGCGCGTCTGCTGCGCGAAAAACTGGAAGCGATCCTGCCGCAGCATCTGGGCCAGGTGGCGCACTATGCCGGTCAGTTGCGCGCGCGGGTAAAAAAACAGTTCGCTACGATGAGCGAACGCCGCCGCTTCTGGGAAAAACTGTTTGTGAACGACAGGCTGGCGCAGTCGCTGGCGAATCAGGATCAACAGGCCATTACTGAAACCACCGAGCAGTTGCTCAGCGAAGATCTGGATAACCGTGGCGAAGTGGTGCTGGTGGGTGCCGGGCCGGGTGATGCCGGGTTGCTGACCCTGAAAGGGCTGCAGCAGATCCAGCAGGCGGATATCGTGGTTTATGACCGTCTGGTCTCCGATGACATCATGAATCTGGTGCGCCGCGACGCTGACCGCGTGTTTGTCGGCAAGCGCGCCGGTTATCACTGCGTACCGCAAGAGGAGATCAATCAAATTCTGCTGCGTGAGGCGCAGAAAGGCAAACGCGTGGTGCGCCTGAAAGGCGGCGATCCCTTTATCTTCGGCCGCGGCGGCGAAGAGCTGGAGACGCTGTGCAAAGCCGGGATCCCATTCTCTGTCGTACCGGGGATCACCGCCGCGTCCGGTTGTTCCGCCTATGGGGGGATCCCACTGACGCACCGTGACTACGCGCAGAGCGTTCGTCTGGTCACCGGCCACCTGAAAACCGGCAGCGAACTCGACTGGCATAATCTGGCCGCCGAAAAGCAGACGCTGGTGTTCTATATGGGGTTGAATCAGGCCGCGACCATTCAACAAAAACTGCTGGAACACGGAATGGAAGCAGACATGCCAGTTGCGCTGGTGGAGAATGGCACTGCTATCAAACAGCGTGTGGTGGACGGTACGCTGGCGGAGCTTGGCGAACTGGCGCAACAGGTCGTCAGCCCGTCATTGATTATCATCGGCCGCGTGGTCAGCCTGCGTGAAAAACTGAACTGGTTTTCTTATCACTAAATTGCCGCGCCCGGCAGCCACGGTTGCCGGGGGGGCGTATCACGCTACATCCCTTCGCAGCTTTCGCGCAAAATCCGCAGGATCGTCTCGTCACCACACAGGTTAGGATTGATGCGAATGGTCGTGTGCTCCATACCCGGATTCGCCTCGCGGAACGTCCCGGAGAGCCGGTAAAACAGTGGCGGAAGTTCATATTTTGATTCCGCCCCCACCGGCCAGGGCAGCGCCCCGAACTGGCTGGCTTTTTCCAGTACCTGTGCTGCTATTGGTTGATGAAAAGTCACCAGCAGCACTTTGGACTGCGCATTGGCAATCGTCGCCTGCTTCACCTGTGGAATTGCCCCCCGGTTCAGCGCCAGCATCAGGCGTTCCGTCACCTCTGACTGCACCGCATGCATTACCGGCGCGAACACCAGTCCGCGGAGCACTTCCAGCGCCTGCGGCCCCTGGATCTGACTGCCGCCGGAGTACATCATGGCGCGAATGCGTGCCACGGCATGCGCATCGCCAATCACCGCGCCGACGCCTTCCGGGCCAAACAGCTTAAAGCAGGAGAAGGTCGACAACGTCGCGCCACATTCGCAGCCAATCTGCGCCACTTTCAACGTCGCATAGTTATCGTCGGTGAGCGTGGGGATCCCGGCCTGCGCCAGTTGTGCCAGCACATCCTCCAGAACATAGCTGTCCTCTGGCCGCTGCCGGGTATGCTGCACTAACGCCGCATCCGGTTGCTGACGGGCGAGCGCCATCGCCAGCGCCCGTGCGTTATTGAAATCGACCCGAATCAACGACAGACCCATTTGCTCGATGAGCGTGGCACTGGTCGGATAGACCGGCGCATCATGGATGAGTAATCTGCCCCCCGGTTTGATCAGCGCCGCCAACCCGGCGCGGATCGCGCCAGTCCCTGCGCCCTGCACCAGTACTGCCGCTTGCGCGTGGAAAAAATCCGCCAGCACCGCTTCCACGCGCTGCGTCGCCTGCGGCTGGTTAAGCCCTGGCACCAGCCCCCGATCGCCGCCGTTCAGGAACGTCGCCCCCGGGAAATGGCGGCAGATGGCGTCCACCAGCGCAAACTGTTTTTGTTGGGCCTCAACCAGCGACATGCTTTTGAGGGGAAACGTCTTCATCACACGACCTCAGTGCTACGCGGGAATAAACAACCCGCACCAGTAAAGAATGTTGAGCACAATCCCGGCGATCATCACTGCGACCACCGGCGCCGCCATACGCTGAATCGGGCGCCCTAACGATTCGTTGAGGAAATAGAGCGCGGCGGTGATGGAGAAACCGGTATAGCCGGCCATTTTGATGGCAGCGAAGATAGAGCCGACCAGCAGCGCCATTTCCATCAACATATTCATGGCATTACGAATGTTATCCGACGCGTTGCGCACCGACGGGTAGCGTCCCAGCCATTTACCGATGGAGCGCAGCAGCAGCACTTCCGCGGAAATCACAATCGCGCCAAGAATGGCGGCAATCCACGGGTTCGGTGCCAGATACCCTACCGCGTAAACGAAGGTGAACCCGGCGACAGCGTATACCCCGGTCGCCAGCGCGGTGGTGGCAATCAGCGGCACAAACCCAAGGCCGCGCATAAATTCAGCCAGCGCCGCCTGATGCACCAGCGTCTGTGACTCTTCTGGCGTAATACCAGCGGAATAGGCTTTTTCGAGGGTGAAAATCGACACTTCGCTACCGGCAAAAATCTTCATGCAGGCGACGGCGGCGATCAGCGCCCCGACGATAGCAATGTAGGGCAGATTTTTGATGATGCGGGAGGTTCGCTCTTCAAACACCGAGATCCCGCTCATGTCCGTGTCCTGCTCGTCGCGATGACGCAAGTCGTGAGAAATAGCGATCCCCAGCAACATGACCATCCCGACGAAGATCTCAATCGATTCTGGGTTCAGATGCGGGAAGAAACGCACCACCAGCACGCGCGTCACCAGTACCACCACGGCGGCAACCACGCTGTTTTTCCAGCCAAACTGATAGAAGATAGCCACCAGCGGGAAGAGGGCGAAAGCGGAGACTACCGGCGAGCTCAGTTCGCCGAGCGACCCCAGCACATCCACCGGCAGCGAGGTGAGCAGGTGGTTAACCGGCAGCAGGAAGGTGAGGATCAGAACGCCCCAGATAGCGCCCAGTCCAAATGCCAGAATACTGTTTGCCGCCAGCACCCCGAGGATATCGGTAGGAAGGAAAAGCAGCCAGGCGTTGAGCAGCCCGGTTTTCAGCGTAAAAGAGATCCCCACCGAAGCGACGAAGCCGATGCTTAAGCCAAAGGCGATACTGCCTGCCTCACGGCGATTCATATGACCTTCGATCAGTTGCGGCAGGATCGGGCGGATCCCGTCATGAAAAACTGCGGCGGAACGATGCGCCAGTAACGCCGTCATCCCGGTAAGCAAAGCGACCACTATTATTTGAATGTAAAGGGCCATAGACGTGCCTTTTTATTTTAAGTAGTTGATAAGCATTGGAATCGCGTGCTCAATATGCTCAACAGAAAGGCCAAATGCCACTTTCCCTTCTGCCACCATCTTCGCGACGTGATCCTCTTTTGCCTTGATACCGGGTTTGGCGATGGTACAACTCTTGTTAAACCCAATAACGGCGATGGCTATCGACAACGCCGCGCCCGCCCCGGTATTACAGGCTCCGATGTAGTAATCCAGCTGTCCTGCCTTGACCTTCATCGCTGCTTCCATGTCGTTGTAAATAAACACTTCAAAACAGCCAGGCGCAGACGTTTCGATGGTCTTTTTGATAAGTTCACGCTGTAAACCAGCCACACCGATCTTTTTCATTTCTCTGTCCTTACTGGAAAAATTGCGAAGGGTTGTCACGTAACATCACATCCACATCCGCCTGGCTGAAACCGGACTGACGCAACAGCGGCACAAAGGTAGTGAGCAAATAGCTGTAGCCATTGCCACCATTGGCCTTCAGATGAGAGCGTCGGGTAATGTCCATGGAAAGCATCACGCGATGGAGTAAGCCTCTGTCACGCAAGGCATGAAGCATGTCGATGCGTTTTGCATCCGGGTAATAGTTGTTTTTGCCGATGGTGTCGAACTGCACATAAGCGCCGAGATCGATCATCCGCAGAATGTCGTCGAGATTGTCTTTCAGGTCGCAATGCCCGATGACCACGCGAGAGAGATCCACGCCGTAGCCGGAGAGCAGCGCCAGTTGTTCCAGCCCCATCGTGCTGAACGACGTATGTGTGGAAAGCGGACGGCCCGTTTCGTGATGTGCTATTGCCGCGGCGTTAAAGACCTTTTTCTCCAGATCGGTGATCGTCCCTTTGCTGGAGCCGATTTCCGCAATGATGCCCGCTTTTAGCTCGCTGCCTTCAATGCCCTTTTCGATCTCATCGATCATCTCCTGCGCCAGCGCTTTGACGCTGCGGGTCGCCACATGTTCGGGGTAAAAATCATGCTGATAATAGCCGGTACAGGCCACGACGTTGATGCCGGTGTCGCGCATCAGATCCTGCATAAACTGCGGGTTGCGGCCCATGTAACGGTTGGTCATTTCGATAATATTGCGCACGCCCAGGTTCATCAGCGTCCGCATCTCATCACAAATGAGCGCGTACTGATCCAGCCGACAATCGATATCGCCCTTAAAACCCGACAAATCGATATAAAGGTGTTCGTGTGCGTAGGTGTACCCGGTGCTGTCAATCATGTCGGTTCCTCGCGGTTTTCAGGAGCGGAAGAAAGGAGCGGCCATTTTCTGGCGGGTGGGCGCCAAAGAAATCGCAGACGGTGGCGCCGATATCCGAAAGCGACGTGCGTACGCCCAACTCAGCAGGCGGTAAGCCTGGCTGCCAGACCAGCACCGGCACTTTCTCGCGGGTGTGTCGGCTGTGACCGATGGTCGGGTCATTGCCGTGATCAGCCATCACCACGAGGCAATCGTCCGGGCGCATCGCCACCATCAGTTGCGCCAGATACCGATCAACCAATTGAAGCCGGTCAGCATAACGCGCAACGTCTTCCGCATGACCTGCCAGATCGGTTTCCTGGATGTTGGTGCAAATAAATACGTTTTGCTGGCGGTTCAGCGCATCAATCGTGATCTCCATGATCCGCTGGCTGTCCACCAGGTTTTGCCAGCTTTCACCATGGGGATTATTAACGATATCAGCTACTTTACCGACCAGCACCGTGGGAACGCCGACGGCGTGTAACCGGGCAGGTACCTGAACGCTGTCATCAACGCCATAACCCATATGCACCACCTGGAATCCGTCGTCATAGGCGCCAGAGCGCGGTGCATTGATGCCGACATAAATACCGTCGCGGGTTTCAGCGGCGTCCCACAGTTGCTGCGTGCTGGCAAGGCGCCCGCCGAAAGCAATCACGCGCCCGACCTCCACTTGCTGGCGAACAATCCGTCCAATCGCTTTCACCTCGTCGAAAGACATCTCGCTGAGGTTGCCGGTAATGTTGTAAACCTGCCCCAGATCGGCTTCGAGGTTGTCGCCAATCGCCACGGCATCATCAACCAGCAACCAGTACGGGCCATCGCCGCAGCGCTGTGTTTTCCGGCCTTCCGCTCGGAGTGCGGCTTCAACCTTGTCGATTACCTGGCTGAACGGCATCCGTAGCGGCGTACGCGGCAGGGTGCCGAGAATTTCCTGATGCCCCATAAACGTATCGCCGCCTTCATGCATCAACTCTGCCACACCCCAGGTGGCGGTGGGTGAAGGTCGCATGACGCCGGGCGTTGCGCCCAACGCGTTCATCAGGCCGAGTTTTTCGAGTGTGGGTAGCCGCAACGTCGGCAGATGCTCAAGGATATGACCGCACGTGTTCGCGCCGAGGTCCTGCGGCCTGACCCGAGGTACATCGTCCATTGCGCCAACCCCAAAACTGTCGATCACCAACACCACAAAACGCGCCATTACGCCTCCAGAAGATTTCCCAGACTGTCATAGCAGGCAGCGATGCGCGGTTCGCCGTGCTGGATACCTTCCACCAGCACCACATCACTACGGGTGACAAAGATTTGCGTACGGAAACAGCAGATTACGGCGCTACTGACAGGGAACCGTTCGCTGAGCGCCAGGTAATAATCGATACTGCTGTCGTTTAACGGTTTCAGGGACGTCTCCAGCGGCGTGTCGCTGCCGCGCGGGTAGACCAGCGCATTGCGTGCATGCCCCCGGCGATAGTAGCCGCCGCCATAGCAATAGCTGCGCCCCTGAAAGTCATGCGAGATTTCGCTCAGCCACAGCATGGCAATACGCTCAGGCTGATCGCCCTGCTGGTTCGCTGGCATGGTGCCGGTCAGCGCATGACCGGGCTCGCCGTGGGTAACACCAAACGATGCCAGCAGCGGCAATGTGGTACAGCTGGTGGCCGACGGCGCGTTCAGTTGCGTAATCTCAACACCGGCCTCTTTCAGCCGTTTTCTCGCTGTCACCAGCGACAGCAGATTTGGCGTCGGCACCGTTTCGCCCAGTGATTCATCCCACAACAGGCAGGGGAAATGCGTCAGTCCGGTCAGTTGCAGCCCCGGCAACTGGCGTAGCTCAGCGACGACCCCCTCCAGCTCTGCCAGCGAAAAACCGCTCTCCTGCCCCGGATAGAGAAAGTCATTCTCGCCATACACTTTCAGCATCACCGCCTGCGTCCGGCCTGCGCTCACCGCCGCCGCTGATACTTCACGCGCCTTTTCCAGCGTGAAGATCGTGATGATGTCGGTTCCCTGCGCAACGGCTTCCGCCACCTGGTCATGCGGAATTTGCACCAGATGCCCCTGGTGCGCGACCTTCAGCCCGGCGCGACGCATCACCCGGCTCTCTTTAAAATCGACGGCGACCACGCCCTGATAACCGAGCGCCAGCAGCTTCTCCGCCAGCCAGGGATTGCGCCCGAACTGCTTGGTCATCAGATACAGCGAGATGCCGTGCTCACGGGCAACGCTCAGCAGCCGTTTGCCGTTTTCCAGTACCTGATCGACATCTATCACCCAACTGTCTGGCGCGATGCTGCCCTGCTGCCAGAGCCGGAGTGCCGCGTTAATTAACGCGGGATTCTGACGTTTCAATGCGTTTATAAACATGTAAGCCTCAGTTTCTGTTCCCTGAATGCCAAATATTCATTTTTTTGAATATTTAAGTTCTGATAAAACACGCTGCGTCATCATGAATGACCTTCGTTTGCCGCCAGCCATAATCCATACAGATTAGCCAGCAAATACCCCTCTTCATTGGCGTGAAGCTTGACCGCAAATCCTTGCAACAACGCCTGATGCGCGGTGAGGATGTGCGGCCAGAATGCCGACTGCTGCATTTCCTCAAGCAGTTCCGCATCCAGCGGCGCAATCACTTCGCCGCGGCGACTGCGCATCAGCGCGTTCGCCATGTGCGTTACTGCCATCTCCCCCTGCTCGCTAAACACCGGCAGGGATAATTCCGCGTCCATTTTCCGCACCACCTGCAACATGCCGTCGCAAATGTCCTGGTCGATCACGCCCGCCTGACACAACAGGTTGAGTCGATTTTCCATCCCGCACTCCTCAATAGCTGGGATCCTGCTCTTCATTCACTACCCGTTGCTGATGAGCCAGCAGCGCAGGCTTATCTACGACGGTTTCAATCAGATGCTGCATCGGATAATCATCCGCACGGGTCAGCACCACCGCTTCCGTCGCCTGCACAAAGCGCGGATCACCTTTCAGCGGAATCGCCTCGAGCCCCAGCACAACAAGCTCCGATTCAACCGCGACGTTCCAGATAACGCCGTCAATATCGCCCTTCACAATGCGGTGTAAGCTCTCGTGATAGGGCACATCGACCCGCTCAATCTCACGTTCGCAGAACCAGAGGCTGGTCATGATCTTCTGGTCCGCAGAGCGGTTATCGATGCCCACGCGGCGCACGTTTTTGGCTTCGCCCTTCCGGCAAATCAACTGGTGTTCGCCCACATAGGTTTGCGCTCCCAGTTCCAGCACCATGCAAAGCGCATTACTGTTCAGATAATTTTCAGCGGCCAGCCGGGAGACCACGGCCATGTCGTAAACACCGTTCAGCAAACACTCCACGCGAACATCCGCGCCACGCATGTGGGCAAAATAAAAAGGTATACCCTCAAACTGCGATTTCAGGCCGCTGGCTAACCCTTCGTATAACCGGGTGTAGGGCAGTGGCATGGCACACACGACATTGCGGATATCCACATGCGACAACAGCGCTTTATGATTCATGTCGGCCAGGTAGCTTCCATTACGCCCGCGTCGCTCAATGCGAATCGCCCCTTCTGCTTCCAGCGTTTTCAGGGCTGCCTGGGTTAACCCCACCGATGAGCCACATTCCGTAGCCAGTTCTTCGATGGTTTTCAATCGGTTACCACATTTCTGCCCTAGCAGATAGCGCGCCAGCGTGGTTAACGTCATGCCCTCTTTCTTGATGAATGTTCTGCGCATTACAAATCTTCAGTAAATTGAATATTTTTATATTCATTAAAGTGAAGATAAAGCACAAGCGAGGAAAGTGTAAACAGCGAATCTGGTCACATAACTAAATGCAATGGCTGCCGCCGTATACATTGGGAATGGAAACTGACATCAACAATAACGATATTTCAAGTCCGGATTACTACTCCGGTTTCAGCCCGTCAACCATTGTCGCGTCCGGAATAATTGCTTAAATTCCCCGGCTGGATTCATCGTGAATTATTAACGGATTAATCCTTTAAACCACTGCATTATTTATGCGCTGTGGATATTCAATACATTACCAGCAAGGATGTCATGATGGGAAAAACCATTAAAATCATTGCGCTGCTTGGCGCGCTGTCTACACTGACCGCCTGTACGGGTCACATCGACAATAAAAGCAAAAACTGTAGTTACGATTACCTCTTACATCCCGCCATTTCTATTTCGAAAATCATCGGCGGTTGCGGCCCGGCGGCGGAACAATAATCTGGTTACCGGCGCACAGCATAAAAAAACCGGGTTTCCCCGGTTTTTTTATTGGCATTTCATGACTTATGGATGCGCGACAAAACCAATCGCGTCGTAGACCGCATTCAGCGTGACAGATGCCCGCGCACGCGCTTTCTCCGCGCCCGCTTTCATCACCTGTCGCAGGAAGGCTTCGTCGTTGCGGTAGCGGTGATAACGCTCCTGCAACTCGCTCAGCATACCGGCGACGGCATCAGCCACTTCCGTTTTGAGATGACCGTACATTTTGCCTTCGAAATGCTGCTCCAGCTCAGGAATGCTCTTGCCGGTGATGGCAGAGAGGATATCCAGCAGGTTCGACACCCCGGCCTTGTTTTGCAGGTCGTAACGCACCACTGGTGGCTCGTCGGAGTCGGTCACCGCGCGTTTGATTTTCTTCACCACGGATTTCGGGTCTTCCAGCAGACCGATCACGTTGTTACGGTTATCGTCAGACTTGGACATCTTCTTCGTTGGCTCCAGCAGCGACATCACGCGCGCACCGGATTTCGGAATAAACGGCTCTGGCACTTTGAAGATATCACCGTAGATGGCGTTAAAGCGCTGGGCAACGTCGCGGCTCAGCTCCAGATGCTGTTTCTGGTCTTCGCCTACCGGCACCTGATTGGTCTGATACAGCAGAATATCTGCCGCCATCAGCACCGGGTAATCAAACAGACCAGCGTTGATGTTTTCCGCGTAACGGGCTGATTTATCCTTAAACTGCGTCATGCGACTCAGCTCACCGAAATAGGTGTAGCAGTTCAGCGCCCAGCTCAACTGTGCATGTTCCGGCACATGAGACTGCACGAAAATCGTGCTTTTTTCCGGGTCAATGCCACAGGCCAGATACAGCGCCAGGGTGTCCAGTGTCGCTTTACGCAACTGTTGTGGATCCTGACGCACGGTGATGGCGTGCTGGTCAACGATGCAGTAAATACAGTGATAGTCGTCCTGCATGTTCACCCACTGACGCAGCGCACCCATATAGTTGCCAATGGTCAATTCACCTGAGGGCTGTGCGCCACTAAAAACAACGGGCTTAGTCATTTTTCAATTCCTGAAGTTCACTGTACGGAAGCCCGAATGCGGGCAGTAGTTCATCGAAACGATCGAAAATTACATCGGGTTCGCTGAGCGCGATCGATTCGCCATAGTTGTAGCCATAGGTCAATCCGACGCAACGGCAACCCGCGGCTTTCGCCGCAAGGATATCATTGCGGGAATCGCCGACAAAAAGCAACGCTTGCGGCGCAAGACCTAAACGTTCGGCGACCAGCAGCAGTGGCTCGGGGTGCGGTTTCTTGTTCTGCACATCGTCGCCGCCAATAATAACGTCGAACAGGTGCGCAATGCCCAGTGCCTCGAGGATCGGCGCGACAAACG